>NZ_JBIRKB010000009.1:375422-386699 GCF_044329855.1 Streptomyces sp. NPDC017520 | reverse complement strand
GGGGGTTGTCCTACCGCCCCCCTGTTGTGTTTTGTTTGGGGGGGGGGGGGGGGGGCGCCCCCCCCCCCCCCGCGGGGGCCGGGGGGGGGGGGCCCCCCGGGGGGGGGCGGCCCCCCCCCCGCGAGGAAGGGTCAGGCGCTGGCGATGAGGTCGAGGGTGGACTCGATGGAGTTGAGCTGGGCGACGATGTGCTTGACCCACTTGTCGTTCGGATGGGCGGCGGCGTGCGGGGCGACGGTGCCGGTGATGAACCGCCGGAACTGGGTCAGCTTCTCGCCCACGACCTGCCGTTCGTAGGCTTCCAGCGCGGCCCGTTCCGCGCCGAGCTGATAGCCGTCGAGACGGTTCCAGATCAGCGGCGGCCAGCCCTTGGACGCGGCCTCGTCCTTCAGCGCGGCCAGGCCGGATCGGACCTGGTGAGGGGAGAGCGCGCTCGCGCGGACCAGCTGATGGAACTCCAGACCGGCCGGTCGGGCCTCGAACAGGACGAAGCGGACGGTGTCCGCGTGGCGTCTGGCCGCGTCCCCTTTGCGCCGGGAGGCGCGGGGCACGACTACTCGCCCCGCAGGATCGCCGCGAGCTCGTCGTCCATGTCGACCTTGCCGGTGTCGACTGCCGTTTCGATCCAGTCGAGGGTCGCTTTCACCTTGGCGACGTTCTGGTGGACGATGGTGCGTTCGTCCTCCGACAGCAGGCGGTCGCGCAGGCCAGGGACGGTCCGGCCGGCCGCGGCGACGAACGCGTGGAAGGCGGTGACCAGGTCGAGGAACTCCACCGTCCGGTCGATGTTGCGGACCGCCGGGGCGACGGGGTTCGTGCGCTCGAAGTGGTCAAGGGCTTGCCGACTGCGCTAGGCCTGGGCAGAGTTGACCTGGAAGCGGGCGGTGTCATCGCTCATCGCCTTGAACGCGACGTCCGGCCTGCGGAGCAGACTGGTCGCGGCGGTCGTCGCGACCTGCTCGTCGCGGGTGAATTCCTCCACCACCCGGACCTTGTCCTCCGAGGACACCTTGGCCGCGACCTGGGGACGCTTCAGGAAGTCGGTGGTCACCGCGGCCGCGACCTCGGCGTCCCGGGCCAGCGAGTGGATCGCGGTGACCTTCTCCTGCGGCGTGATGGGCGTCTCGACCTGCTGGCCAACCTGCCGATTGGCGTCGTCCTTGGTCCAACGGGCCTTTCCGTCCGGCAGCGTCAGGATCGTCGCGAACCGCCTCTCCTCGTCCTCGATACTCGCCAGCGACCGGTGGACCGTGTAGGACGCGAGCTCGGGACGGCGTCGTTCCTTCGGCCACCGCGACGCCACCCACCTGGCCGTCTTCACCGTGGAGAACCTCAGGCCGATGTCCTCGGCCAGGCGCCTCAGCGATTCCTCGACCGTGTACTCGCTGTCCCCGGTTTCGCCGCCCCGCTGCCGCATCGGTTCGACCTCCAGGGCCCGGTCCCCGATCGTGAACTGGCCTCGGGTCTGCTGTTCGACTACGTCTCGCAGCTCGGCCACGATCTGCTCGTAGCGGGACTGGCTGACGGCGCCGATGCTCTCGTTTTCCTCGGACATGGCTTTCACCATCCAAGTGCGGTCCAGGGCAAGGCACTTGGGGCCATGGCAGGACAGGGACCGCATCTGTTCCCGAGAGTCGGACCGGAAATACGAAGATCACAAGGAATGACCGCAATTGACCGATCCGTGAACGGAACTGGTCCAAGGATGCGTTCGCTCAGTGGTCACTGTGCACGATCCGCGTACGGATCCTTCCGCTTCCGCCAGCCCCTCACGACGCACCGCCGCGAGCAGAACCGGGCGTCCGAACGGCGGTCGACACCCGCCACCCAGCGGGCCCCGCACTCGGGGCACTCGACCAGGCCGGCCTCGCCCCGGACAGCTGCCAACCTCTTACGCAGCCGCTTTTCCTTGCGCCACTGCCTGAAACGACAGACCGACGAGCAGAACACCGCCTCGGGCCGGGCGTCCGGCCTCAGCCGTTCACCACACGCCCGACAGTCCCTCCCTCTGGCCCTCTCAGCACCCTCAGACACCGGTCCAGGCTAGGGCGCAAATCTACCCAGAACCTTGGATCGAAAACAGCTACTTACAACCAGGCTGCCTTCGCCGTGGACTGGGATGCCAAGACAGTGACCTGCCCAAACGGCAAAACATCCCGCCAGTGGCGGGACGCATTCTCCATCCGTGACGCTCCGATCATTCGGATCGCCTTCTCACCCACCGACTGCCGGCCCTGCCCCGCCCGGCCCCAGTGCATCAGCTCCAACCGCGCCATCAAGCGAGAGATCACCCTTCGACCCCGCGCAGAACACGAAGCGATCCAGCAGGCCCGCGCCGCCCGGGGAACACCCGAGTGGCGGGAACGCTACGCGGCCCGCAATGGCATCGAGGGCACCATCTCCCACACCGTTCATACGGCTGGCCTGCGGCAAAGCCGCTATCGAGGGCTCGCCAAGACCCAGCTCCAGCACCAGCTCACCGCAGCCGCGATCAACCTCGCCCGCCTCGATGCCTGGACCGCGGAAAGGCCCCTGGCCCACACCCGGACCTCCCACCTGGCAGCACTCCGTCCCGCCGGATGAACTCCGACGGGACGAAGTGCTCAACGCTGGGCCCCGAATTCGGGGTACCGGTAAGAACGCTGTCATCAGCCGCAAACGGCGGTGATCTTGCGCAGGTGTCCCCCGCATGGGCGAGTCCGGGGCCGTACGGCTGCGCGGGGTGAGGCCCCGAGAGGACGATCGACGACCGTGGCCCGTACCCCTTTGGACTTGGACGATCTGGTCGCCGCGGATCATCGCCAGAGTGCGGTGAATAGATGTTGAATCGCAGCTCTGCCACCTGGTTGGTTTTGTCCTGGGACCTGCTACCGCCCATGACCTGAAAGCCGGCGCAGTTGCTCCCCGTCTCGGACTGGCAGGCCACGGGGGCTATCTGGTCCTGAGAGACCATGACCTCCTGTGAACCGTCTGTTCTCATCCCCGCAGGAATGGTCGCCTTACCGGGAAGCGCCATCCGCATCTGGTCGCTGGTCAACGTCGACGGGGCCTTACCCCCCTCGCTTGCACCTGACCCGCAGGCGACCAGCGCCAACATTAAGATCCCGGCACCTATCGTCCGTCGTCCGATGGTGATCATCTGAAACTCCCTCGTCGGAATCTGTCTCACGGTCGACACCACTTAACCTCGGGCTTTCATGACGGTTGTTCGATTAGCCTCTTGGCCAGTTGCTTCCACTGCCTGTGATCTGGGCCGTTACATTTCGGCCCGGTCGTCATCTTGGCCACGGTGCTTTCACCTGTTGGGTGACGCATCCATCCGGCGTGGAACAGCTGGCAGGCTGTGTTCATGGACATGGAGGCGCTCAGCGCAGATGACTACGAGTCGGTGCACCGGGCAAGCCGAGGTTTGGCGGCGCGATACGGGATGTTGACGCTCAACGCCATGATGGAGGCGTGGGAGGCGTTGGTGGAGGATACGGAAGAGGGGTTCGACGCCGAACTCATCTGGAAGTACGCGGACAGGCTTCGCTGCCGTCGCTGGCTCGCGGAGGCATGGCCCGTGTTCACCGACAGGATTCGGGCCGCGCGGCAAGCGGAGCTCGACACCCTGGATGCCCGCTTCCAACTGGCTACCGTGCCCCTGAACGGCCAGGCAGACGATGCGCGATGGCACTCCCGGCGACCGCGCCTGATCGAGGGCGAAACTTTGCTGGAACTGCCTGGATCCTGGGTCCTGTGACACGTCTGAGCTGATATTCAGCCGCCGGTCAGACCTTCCGGAGAACGCCTCTGAACTGGGAAAATAGGGCTTGTCTAGGGTCCTGCCCACCCCAAAGAGAGGCGCTCTCCAGGTGAGGAAGCGTAGCGGGATATACCCGCGTGTCCGTATCGAGAGCGGCGGTCACGGGGTGGTCTCCCAGGCCGGTGCGGTGCTGTTGGTCGAGACCGCCCGCAAGAGTGGACTCGATACTGCGATATCGGCGGCGCTCGCGCCCTGGCGACGCCCTCGGACGGTGCACGATCCGGGCAAGATCCTGCTGGATATGGCGCTCGCAGTCGCGCTGGGCGGGGACTGTCTGGCCGATGTTGGCATGCTGCGGGCTGAGCCTGCCGTGTTCGGGCCGGTGGCCTCCGACCCGACCGTCTCCCGTCTGGTCGACACCCTCGCCGCTGCCGGGACGAAGGCCCTGGACGCGATCCGTACCGCTCGGGCCGATGTCCGCGAGTATGTATGGCAGCTGGCCCGGAACCAGGCGCCGGACAAGGACGGCCACGTGATCGTGGACCTGGACGGAGTGCTGGTACTGGCGCACTCCGAGAAGCAGGACGCGGCCGCAACCTGGAAGAGGACCTACGGGCACCATCCGCTGATGGGCTTCGTCGATCACGGATGCGGCGGCACCGGGGAGCCGGTGGCCGCCCTGCTGCGACCGGGGAACGCGGGCTCCAACACCGCCGCCGACCACATCACCGCTACCCGGCTCGCCCTGGCCCAACTTCCCCAGCGGCATAGGCGCGGCCGGTCCACGCTGATCCGCACCGACTCCGCAGGCGGCACCCACGAGTTCGTGGCCTGGCTCGCCCAGCGCGGCAGGTGGTTGTCGTACTCGGTTGGGATGACCATCACCGAGCAGATTCACCAGGCTGTCCTGAAGGTCCCCGCCTCCGCCTGGACGCCCGCCGTCGAACCGGGCGGCGAAATCCGCGACGGCGCCTGGACTGCCGAGCTCGACGGCGACGTCCTCAAGGGCTGGCCAAAGGGAATGCGGCTGATCGTCCGCAAGGAACGACCACATCCCGGCGCCCAGTTGCGCTTCGTCGACGCAGATGGGCTGCGGCTCACCGCCTTCGCCACCAACACGGCAGACGGGAGGATCACCAATCTCGAGCTACGGCACCGTCAGCGCGCGAGGGCCGAGGACCGCATCCGGGCCGCACGCGCCACCGGTCTGCGGAACCTGCCCCTGCACGACACCGCGCAGAACCAGATCTGGCTGGAGATCGACCAGCTCGCCCTCGACCTGCTGGCCTGGCTGCCCATGCTTGCCCTGACCGGTAAACCCCGCCTCTGGGAGCCCCGCCGCTTGCGGCTGCGACTGTTCTCCGCCGCCGCCCAGATTGTCACCACCGCCCGCCGCCGGCACCTCCGGTTCGGCCGTCACTGGCCCTGGACCGATGTGATCACCAATGCGGTCCAGCGACTCACGGCTCTCCCGAACCCCGGCTGACCAGCAGCGCCACCCGCCCGAACAAGCCTGATCACCCCGCCGGAAATCGTGGAACCCGGCGCCTACCCGACGCGACAGCCGGGCCCTCACCGCACCCGCAACCAGCCACGACAGCGAAACGGCCCGCCGGATGTTCCGACGGACCGTCACGAAAGATCGAGGTTAACGCGGCTTGCCGCATCGTCGCCCCGGCAATGCCGACACTCCTTTACCTTGAGGTCTCCAGTGACGTACGCCAAAGCCGCGCTTGCCAAGGCGACAGCTGCAGCCGAACTGCCTCGACCTGCGAAGTCTGCGGAGTAGAGCAGCCGTTTGCGGCTGGTGACAGCCTTCTTACCGGCACCCCAATTCGCCAACAGCATCCCCTGACACGACGCAGGGCCGCTCCGCACCCCGTTCGCGGGTACGCGGAGGGGCCCTGGCTGCATTTTGCGCGCCGGATCGGTCCGCTCGTGCTCGGCGGCCGCCAAGTCAGGTGAAAGCGAGTGACGGTGCGGGTACCTACCGTGTTTTCGCCCAGCTCAATCGTGTTGATCATCACCCCGTCAGACGCGATCGATCAGGCTAGTTTTCTCGGGTGTGACTGACTCTCAGATTCCGGATACCGCACACGCCTCCACCGCCCTCGCCGACGCCCTGTTCGCCGGTCAGCTGGGCACGACTCACGAGCGATGGAGGCACCTCTTCAGCTCCGCCCCGTTCCGCTTCGAGGAGGGGCTGACCCACCGAGAACGCATAGACCTGAGCTACGCCCGACTCCGCCTGCTCAACGAGGCCGTGGAGGCACCGCAGGTCCTGGCGAACGATCCGGCCGAACTCACCGCCATCCACGAGTGGGCCGGTGCGGTGGACCCGGGCATGGCGACCATCGTTGCCATCCACTACAACCTCTTCTTCGGCAGCCTGGCAGACCACGAGACGGCCGGGCGCGACCTGAGCGAGTACATCCGCGCAGACCGCATCGGGACTTTCCTCTGCACCGAGATCGCCCATGGCAACGACGCCGCGCAAATGGAGACCACGGCGACATACGACCGGGCGACACGCGGGTTCGTGCTGAACACCCCCACACCCGCCGCGGCGAAATTCATGCCCAACACCAGCCCGGCCGGAGGGGCGAAGGGGGCCGTCGTCGCGGCCCGCCTGATCGTCGACGGCACCGACCACGGCGTCTTCCTGTTCCTGACACCTCTCAGCGACCGCGACGGCAGCCCGTTGCCAGGTGTGGAGGTGCGGCCGCTGCCCCAGACGGCCAGCAGCCCCGTCGACCACTGCGCCACGACGTTCCACCACGTCCGCCTCCCTCACAGCGCCCTCCTCCAGGGCGACCACGGCCACCTCACCCCCACCGGCGAGTTCACCAGCACGCTCGGCAGCCCCCGCCGACGATTCCTCCAGTCCATCGGACGAGTCACGATGGGCAAGCTCTGCATGACCGCCCACAGCCTCGGCGTCATGCGTCACGCTCTCGACATCGCCATGCGCTACGCCCACACCCGGGTGACCTCGGGTATGACGAAGGGGCAGCGGGTGCCGTTGATCGCGCACCGCGGGCACCACACGCCCCTGCTCGACGCCGTGGCGACGACCTACGCCGCCACGCTGCTCCAGCGGTCGGTCGTGCGGCAGTGGGACCGGGCGAGCGGGGAGGAGCGTGAGGCGTACGAGCGGCTGACGGCGATCAGCAAGGCGTGGATCACCTGGCGGGCCCGGGCGGTCATGACCGAGTGCCGCGAACGGTGCGGCGCCCAGGGCCTGATCCAGGCGAACGGCATCGCGTTGCAGCTCGCCTCGATCGAGGGCACGATCACGGCCGAGGGTGACAACACGGTGATTATGCAGAAGGCCGGGGGTGAGATGCTGCTCGGCGGTGTCGACCTCAAACCGGAGAGCGAGATCGCGGCCGAGGACCGGGAGTTGGCCGACCCCCAGTTCCTCCAGGACCTCCTGGCCGACATCGAGCGCATCTCCCACACCCGCGCGAAGGCCCGGCTCAGGAAGCGCGCCTCCTCCCCGCTGGCCCGTTGGAACGCGTCGGTGACGCCCGCCGTGGCGCTGGCGGACGCCCACGTCCACCGGCTCGCCGCCGAGTCCCTGCTGACCGCCTCCAGCCAGGTTCCCTCCGGGCTGCCGACGGACCTGCTGCGAGGGCTGCATGCCCTGTTCGCGCTGCGCCGGGTCGCCGCGCACAGCGGTGACCTCCTGGCCCGGGGGCGGTTGACGGCCGATCAGGTCGAGGAGCTGCCCGATGCGGTCGACGCGGCCCTGGGCTTCCTGGAGCCGCACGCGCTGACCCTGACTCGCGCCTTCGCTGTGTCCGAGGCGCTACTGGAGACGCACCCGATGCTCAGCGCCTGACCGGCACCACGGGGGAGACAGGCTTCCCGGCCGCCGAGCAGGCGGCGGCCGGGCGGACGGGTCGGTCAGAGGTACAGGGACCGGTGCATCTCGTACATAAACGCGTCGCCGGTGCTGAGAGCGTTGCAGAACTGATCGCGGTAGGCCTCGTACTCGGCGTACTGCGCATCGTTAAGGAAGATCTCCCGCTCCGGTCCGGCTGGTGCCGCTTGCTCCAGGGCCGCGAGCAGGGCGGGGGGCGCCGGTATCTGCAACGCCCGCAGGACCCGGCGGAAGTTGTCGACCAGGTCCCGCTCCCGTGGCTCCCTGATCTCTTGAAGCGCGCCGGACAGCGGCCCGCCCAGCTCGTTCTCGGCCCCTTCGAGCAGCGCGAGGCACGCTGTCAGGTCGCTGATGCTCTCGACGCCGACCTCCACCCCGTACAGGCTGATCAGCTGCTCGCCCTCGGGGCTGTGGAGGCGGTAGCCCTCCGACTCCCGGCGGACCCTAGCGAGTTCGAAGGCGGTCGGCGTGTGCCAGCTCAAGAACTTGGGCATCGTCGCCTGAATGGTGCCCCAGCCCTCATAGGCGCGGCGGATCGTCTCGGCCTGGCCCTCCGGCAGGTAATCGAGGTGGAGGTAGTACAGGGAGTGGAGGAGGGGTTCCTCCATCTCCAGGAACCGCGTCATGAACACCGGGTCCTCCGGCATCAGAATGTGCATCACAGCTCCTCAGCGCCAGGTTCGAAAATGAGTGTCAGGACGCTCCCGCCGGTGGTCCGCGAGGTCAGCAGGTGCGCGGTCCCGCCGCCGAGCGCCGGGTGGTGCAGCGGCAGGGACGCGCCGTCGAGCCCGCTACCGCTCTCCTCGATTCCCCGCAGCCGGGAGTCGTCGGCAACCTCGGACAGGAGGCTCAGAGCAGCGACGTCCCGCTGCGCGCGGTGGCACATGAGCTTGACCTCGGTCAGCAGGCGCGGCGCCCATGCCTGCTCCCAATCCAGCAGGACCTTCTCCGCGTCGGCGCTGAACAACGCCCAGTGCCACAGGTTGGCCGGCGGTCCGCCCTCGGGGAAGAGCGCCGCGAAAGCGGCGTTGGCGGCCATCCGGTGCCCGTCAGGCGTGATCGCGCACGAGATCTCGCGTTGACCGTCTATCAGGCGGCTCAGGTACGGCGAGGGCGCCGCAGAGGGCGGCACCGGCTCGGTCCGGAACAACTCTAAGTGCCCGATGGCGGTGTCCTCGGGGCTGAAGCCGAGCAGCTGCGCCAGGCGCAGGTAGAGGTCCGGTGAGGGGCGCAGTCGGCCCGCACGGATTTTCTGGTACGTGCCCGCGCCCCCCTGGAGCGCGGTGTCGACGTCGACCTGCCGGACGTGCTCGGATCCGCGGCTGCCCCGGCCGAAGGGGAGGGAGTAGGGTTCGAGCCCGAGCTCCTTCCGGGTCCGCCGACCCCGGTAGCGCTCCATCAGTCGCTGGTACTCGCGCTCTACTCCCGGCACTGCTCTCCCCCTCTGTAGCAGCCCGGGGTCGTACGCACAGACTGTGCGCCCGCCAATGGGCCGTTGCCATCTCGTCACCTGCCCTGAACGATGGAGAGATCAAACCATGTGCATGGTTTGGTTTGTAACCCGGGCAGTGTCATGCGTTTCACGCAGAGCAAACCCCCACTCCCGCGCCCCGACCTTCTCGACGGGCGGCGCCGCCGATCCCTCGGTGGTCGGGGGCCCTTCGTGATGACGTTGCGTAACGACATGAGGAGTGCTGCTGTGACTCTTGCCCCCCGGACACGAATCGGTCGACGGTGCGCACGAAGACGCTCCCGACGTCGGCCTCCTCGCGGACGGGCCGTTGGTAGTACCGCCGAGAGGCGGGTGCCCGCACCTGCGCGGCGCCACGGCGGACCAGACCAACGGCCAGGATGGGCAGCGCCTGAGGGCGTCGGGCCCCGCCCCGGTGGTGGAGCTGCCGGGGGGAGTTCAGGCGCGGGTGGTGGTCGACCCGGGACTCGCGGGGAGGCTGTCCCTCGTCAGCCGGGACGCCGCACGGCACTGGCCGGGCTTCCGCGAGGGCACCCGGAGCATGGACGGGTCATCGCCGCATGAATCGGCACCCACAACGCCCTGAACAGTTACGGTGACGGCCATCGGCAACTGCGGGCGCCGATCGCCGCTGTGCCGCTGCGCTTCGCCGTCCGGCAGTTCGAAGACGCCCGGAGCGGGGAGCGGTTCGAGGAGGGAGAGCCCATCCTCATCCGCCTCGCCGGCGCCAACACCGACTCCGAGACGTACGCGGACCCTGAGCGGTTCAACGCGCAGCGCGCCGACGGGTCACGGAACCTGGCGTTCGGCAACGGCCGTACCCCGACGCCCGACTGGCAGCGGCGCCGGAAAACCTCCCGGAACCCTCGTCGTTCATTTCCGACGGCTACACGCCCATCCCCGGCCGCCTGACCTGAGCACACACAGAGACGGGGCCGCGAGGGACTTCTCTCGCGGCCCCGTCTCCTTGAGATCAGGTCAGGCCGGGCTGCCCGTCGCCGACGCCATGGCTTCGAGGCCCTGGATGTACTCCTCGGCCCAACGGGACTGCCGCACCAGAAGGTCGCCCCGCTGAACCGACATGTCCAGCTTGAGGGCTGTTTCCGCCGTGACGATGCCCTGCACGATCACCGCATTCGCCTGCGCGATCTTCTCCGGCAGCCGGTGGTAGTCCAGGCGGGCGTGCTGGTCGGTCCCCGAGTAGAGCATGACCCATGCCTCCGCAGTCAGCGCCGGATCCACGCCCGGCTGGAGCTCGCCGAACTCCTTGGCCTGCTCGATCAGCTGAGTGACCTGGGGGGTGTAGAGCCGGATCAGGTGGCCGTAGAAGTCGGGGTGGTCCTGTTCGGTGGCGAGTCTTGCGGCGGCTTTGACGACCGGAACCACGGGAGTGAGCGTGGCCAGGGCGATCGAGGCGTCCACCACGCTCTGGATGCGCGGGATCCGCGGCACGGCCGCGTCCATCGTGAAGCCCTCCGTCACCACCGCCGTGGCAGCATCGGATTTGCCCAGGTTGAAGTAGTGATAGAACGCACCACGGCCGACACCAGCCAGCGTCGTGATGTCCTTCACCGTGGTCCGGTAGTAGCCCTTCTCAGCGAAGACCCGTGCGGCGGCGGCCACTAGCTCCTGCCGCTTGTCTATGGATCGCCGCTGGACCGGTTGCCGCACTGTCGTCTCCTGTTTCCGCTGCACTGCAGCAGCGGTCTGCGTCCAGAGCCCTCGGCCGCGCCCGGCAACCGGAGCCGTCATCACAATCAGTTACACCGAGGCTGGTGAAACTCTAACCACCAACCATAGCCGCACTAGAAGTACGCACACTATGTTCTCCGTTGATCTATCACCGGCCCCCTGGAAGAGTCGGCCCCGAACCAGTCACAGTGTTCGGTCTGCCAGCCGGACGGGTGGCAGACGCAGTGGAAGCGCAGCAACCAGATTCGGGATCAAACTGGGTGTCTGGTCTGTGCCGTCTCGCTGAGGAGACAACAGGGGACTTCTTCCTGTGCCTGCCGCCTGTGACGACGTTCGACTCCAGCCCGAGCCAGCGTTCTGTGGCGGGGGGGGGGGGGGGGGGGGCGGCCCCCCCCCCCCCCCCCCCCCCGGGGCCCCGGGCCCCAACCCCCCCCCCCCCCCCCCGGGGGCGCCCCCCGCCCCCCCCCCCCCCCCCCGGGCCCC
>NZ_JBIRKB010000009.1:0-375412 GCF_044329855.1 Streptomyces sp. NPDC017520 | reverse complement strand
CGGTATCTATCAAAAGCGCGGGTTATTTGCGGGGGCCCCCCCCCTGTCTGCGGCGCCCCCCCCCCCCCCCCGCCGGGGGGGGGGGGGGGGGCGCGCCCCCCCCCCCCCCCCCGCCACAGAACGCGCCACGACTAGAAAGGCCGACCAGACCTCCGCACACTGCACGAAGAACTGTGACCGTCCCTGAACCAGAAGGGACGACCACCACCACGGTTCTAGCAGCGGCTAGCACAAAGACTTGAGTTGTCGGTGGGTGATCAGACAGCAGGCGAGTTCGAGGAGGGCTTCGTGGATTTCGGCTCGCCTCTCCCCGCGGATGTTGAGTCGGCGGAAACCCGTGGAGCCAGGAGACGGTGCGTTCGATCACCAACCGGTAGGTGCCCAGGCCGGTGCCGTGCAGGGTTCCGTGTCGGGAGATGCCGGGGACGATGCCGCGGGCGCGGACCTGGTCGCGGTAGATGGCGTGGTCGTAGCCGCGGTCGGCGAACAGCGCGTCGAACCGGCGGCGAGGGTGTTCATCTGGTCACGCACGGCCGGAACGGCCTCGAGCAGGGACAGCAGTTGAGTGACATCGTTGCGTTGCCGACGGTCAGCAGGACCTCGGGCGGGTGCCGTGGCCGTCGGTGATCACGGCGTGCTGCGACTCGGCCCGGCCCCGGTCGACCAGCGGCGAAGGGCCCGTGTGGATCCCCTTTTCGAGGACCTCGCGGAGCCGCTGCTACACGCCCGCCTCGCTCCAGCCCCGCAGCCTGCGCCAGCACACGTCATACCCGAGCCGAACCCGAACTCGTGAGGGAGGTGTTCTCACTGGATGCCGGTGTGCAGGGCATCCAGGACCGCGCACAGCACCTTCCGGTCGGGCAACGGTTTCCGCCTCGGATACCTGAACCGCTTCGGCCGCCTCGGCAGCAGCGGCTCCAGGCGATCCCACAACTCATCCGGCACGATCCGCGGCGACGCCCCCATGCCCGGCTGAACGCCCAACGCCTGACACGGATAGTAGGCCCGAACCAGCTCATTGTGTTAGGCGCTGTAAGCGCCCTCGCATCCGCTATAAGCGCCGAGCCGGCGTCCACGAGACCTTTCTCAAACTCGCCTGCTATCTCATCGCCGCTAGCACAGATCACTGTGTTAGCGGTTGCAAGATCCCGGCGTAGGCTCGCGGAGCAACCAAGCAACGCCAGTCGAACGTTGCCTATTGCGCCCTTCAATGGCGACCGTCGCATGGGCCTCGTGGAGGCTGCTTGACACACAGATGCGCTCATCAGCATCCCCAAGGGCATCCTTCAGGCCCACTGAAGCCCCTCAGGTCATCCGCTCGGTAAGGGAAAGCAGCATCCCCGGACCCACGAGCGAGCCAGATCATTAAAGGGGTAGCGAGGTGGATTGCTGTGCCCCAAGGAGCGTACGAGCAACCTCGCCCGATACTCAAAAATTGCCCATTTGTCACAAACGTTCCGCACCATCTGGCATTTGCTCACGAAACTCAGGCGGTGTCCGTTGAACAGACTCTAAACGATAGGCCCCCGACCAAAAACTCTCGTTGACAGAGTTTGTTATTGCGTAGCAATATCGGGTGGACAAGGGAGTGCCTCATCCGGGTGTTATCGCTGCCGCCGGCATGGAACTCGCCTCAGTGACGACCACCAAGGAGCCCACCCGTACACACGTCATGCAGACCGGTCAGCACCTGTCCACGGGGCACAGTTGTCAACTGTGTGACCTAGGAGGGATGTTCAGGACACTTTCCGAAGGCCCCTCGATGCCCCTAGTGTGAGTGATCCTCACGCCTGGGTCGGGCACGGACTCACTGGTAATTACCAATCGTGGGCGCATCACATCGGCGCCGTTTGCGAGAAAGGCACGGGGGGCTATTGTCTGGCAATGGTTCAGATTCGCAAATTCACAAGGTGCTGGTCGGATCCTTGTTGCCATCGGACTCGCCCCGCCTGGCAGGGCTAAATCAAGATCATATTCAAGCCCTCGCCGAGAGCGGTGCTGAGTTCGAACCGATCCTCGTGCACCAGAAAACTGGGCGTGTTGTGGATGGTATGCATCGACTACAGGCTGTGATCGCGCGTGGCGAGCGCGACATTTCAGTCCGCTATGTCGAGGGTTCGCCAGCCGAGCTATTCATCCGGTCAGTAGAGGCCAATATCAGCCATGGCTTGCCCCTGGCTGCCAAGGATCGCAGAGCGGCTGTAGTGCGTATCCTTGCCTCCCATTCGCACTGGTCGGACCGCGCCATTGCAGCAGTCGCGGGGGTGTCGCCGAAGACTGTGGGAGCAGCGCGGAAGAGGCTTTCGAGTGAGGAATTTCCTCACTCAAAACCGTCGACTGCACGCCTCGGGAGGGATGGAAGGTTACGGTCCATCGACATGACGGAGCAGCGTGAGAAAGTCCTGGCCCTGTTAGAGGAAGGGCCGAACCAGACACTGCGCGATGTCGCAGATCAAGCCGGCGTTTCTATCAGTACCGTGCACCGCATCCGACAGGGACTGTTACCTGGCACGACTGTCCCGCTCCCGGACGAACCGACCTCAGCCCCGTCGCAGGATAATGTCCGGGCCCTCGCATCGGGTACGGCCTCGGTGCCGCGGCAGGATCGCCTTACGGCGGTTCCCCATGCACCGGGCCCGCGGCCAACCGTTGCAAGGCAGGTGCGGTTTATGGAAATTCTGTCCAAAGATCCGTCGCTCCGATTCACAGACAGCGGTCGCACCTTGCTGCGCTGGCTCAACGGACACGCTCAGGATTTGGCTGTGGGTGAGCAGTTTCTGGCAGCTGTCCCGCCGCACTGCATGCGAGCGGTCGCTGAGGTAGCGAGCCAATACGCCAAAGAGTGGGAGAGGTTGGCCAGTACGCTTAAGCAGCGTCACGCCAAGGAATTCAAAGGAGCATACCCTGAGTGAACCCCCAAAGCTTCATCTAGGGCGATCGCTTAGCGGCTGAAAGCGGCCATCGGCTCGGAGCGTGCATGGCGACACAATCGCGACTGAACCGTTTGCAATGCGGGTCGATTAGCCTGTGTAATTTGAGTCCGCGATCCGGTTCGGGATCATTCGCCAAACTGTCCGCCAGCGCCAATGATCCGGTCCAACAGGCTAGTAGCTAAATCAACTTCTGGAACGAGAATGCGAGGCAATTCATCTGAACCGGCGCCACTGGCGAAATACCTGCCGAGGTCCGGCTCGTCCAGACGCGTGAATAGAGACTCGCTTATTTAATGTCAGCAAGCGCATAGGCTAGGTGAAGTGCGCCGCCTGATTCGCGATTGTCAGATATGGGCACTTGGTCGAACCAAAGTTCGGTATGGAATTTGATAAGCGGATCCTGAGGGTGTTGCGGCCGATATAGTAAATTGCGCCGATGTGGATATAAGAGAGTTGGTGGTGCGGTGCGGCTCGGAACTCGCACTTAAATGCGATTCGCGCAACTGTCGGGTCTCGAGAATGGTGAATGGTTCTCATCCGTGATTAATATATTCGACCCAGAAGTTTACAATGATGGAATCCCCTACGATGCTTACGCCAGGCTACGAGACGAGGCCCCGGTCTCCTGGCACGAGGAGCCGGAGTTGACGACCGCACCGGCCGGTCCAGGGTTCTGGGCCGTGATGAGACACGAGGACGTGCAGTATGTAAGCCGGACCCCCGAGCTGTTCTCCGCTGGGCTCGGCGGTACTCAGCTGCGTGACCCGGATCCGCAGGACCTGCCCTATCTGCGGAAAATGCTGCTCAACATGGACCCGCCCGAGCACAACAAATACCGTCGAATCGTCAGCGGCGTCTTCACTCGCTCGCACCTCGCGAAGTTCGACCAGTTCGTCGGAACCCGAATTGACGAGCTGATGGAGCCGCTGCGCGACGGTGGCACTTTCGACATTGTGACCGAGGTGACCGACGATCTGTCCTTGTCGACCCTGGCGTACGTTCTCGGAGTGCCCCCCGGCGACCGGAGATTCTTCTTCGACTGGGCCAACCGCATCATCGGATATCACGATGACGAGTTCAGTGATTCCGGGACCGTCGACCGACGCAGCCCGTCTGAACTGACAGACATGATCGAGTACGCCTCGTCGCTTGCCAACTATCGCCGCGAGCACCCGGGCGACGATTTGATCTCGCTGCTCGTCAACGCCAAGGTCGAAGGGCAGCGGCTATCGAAGGACCAGTATCAGAACTTCTTCTTTCTGCTGGCGGTGGCCGGCAACGACACAACGCGCAGCGCGCTGCCAGGCGCGCTGCTAGCACTGACTGAGCATCCGGACCAGTATGCGCTCATCAGGAAGGACCGTGCGCTGATTGACACGGCCGTTGAGGAGTGCCTGCGATACGCGCCGCCAGTGGTCCACTTCCGGCGTACCGCCACCTCCGACACCGTGCTGCGGGGCCAACCCATCCGCCGGGGCGACAAGGTAGTGGTCTTCTACCCGTCGGCGAACCGTGACAGCGCGGTGTTCGACCGGCCGGACGTCTTCGACGTTACCCGCACGAGCAGAGCGCACGTCACGTTCGGTTATGGGCCGCACATCTGCGTCGCCGCAGCGCTTGCCCGGTTGCAGATGCGGCACGTGCTGGCCAGGGTGGTTGAGTCGTTCTGTGAGATGGGCTTAGCTGGCCCGGTGGATCGGCTTAAGTCGAACTTCGTGGCGGGGATTAAGCGCCTTCCGGTCGAGCTGACAGTCTGACCGACTGGCGATCTCCAGCCTGTTCGGGAGAGCCGCACAGGCTGGAGACCCGCAGGGCTACCTTCGCGGAGCGGGAAGAGCTCGGCGGTCCAGCTTCCCGTTCGGGGTCAATGGCAGGGCGTCCAGGATAACCATGAACGGCACCATGTAGTCCGGCAGGATCTCAACCGCGTACTTGCGCAGCCCGGAGAGATCCACCGAATCTTGGTTCGCCGCGACGACATAGGCGACGAGCCGCTTGTCGCCCGGCCGGTCCTCCCGGACCACCACGGCGACCTGCCTCACCTCGGCGTGCGCGGCCAGCGCGGCCTCCACCTCGCCCAATTCGATCCGGAAACCGCGGATCTTCACTTGGTCGTCGGCTCGGCCCACGAACTCCAAATAACCCTCGTTGTTCCAGCGCACCCGGTCCCCCGTCCGGTACATCCGTTCGCCCAGCCCACCGAACGGACATGCCACAAAACTTTCCGAGGTCAGGCCCGGACGGTTTAGGTACCCGCGGGCCAGCCCCGAACCCGCTATGAACAGGTCGCCCACCACACCAGTCGGCGCAGGGCGCAGACTGTCGTCGAGCACGTGGACCCGGGCATTCGTGATGGGCCGGCCAATCGGCACCGATGGCGGCTCACCGGAGCCGTGCCCGCTGTACCAGGCAGTCGTGAACACTGTGGCTTCGGTCGGACCGTAGAGATTGATCACCTCGGCGCCGGGCAGGGCCGTGCGGATCTGACGCACCAGGTGGGCGGAGAGCGCCTCGCCGGCCAGCACGACGGTGTCTGTAGAGAGTTTCGGGCCACCGCACTGCAGCAGGGCGGAGAACGCGGATGGCACGCCACCGATGCGGCCGCCGTCCCACTTGAGGGGGTCGGCGAGCGCCAACAGATCCTCTACGACCTGGACGCATCCGCCGAACAGTAGCGGCAGGACCAACTCGGAGACCGACACGTCGAAGCTCAGGGATGTCGTCGCGAGCACGCGAGAGAGACGGCCGGTTCCGTAGCCCGTCTTCGACCATACGGCGAGGTTGGCCAAGCTCCGGTGGGAGATGACGACACCCTTGGGGGTGCCAGTGGAGCCGGATGTGTAGATCACGTAAACGGGGTGGTCGGGAAGCAGCGGACCGGTCCGGTCACCGTCGGTCGGATCCCCCTCGTCCAGCTCGGACATGACTTGCTCGACCAGGGGATCGTCGAGCAGCACCAGCTGCACCGGCATCGCGGCGGGCAGATGGCTGACTGTTCCGCCCACGGTCACTAGGCATCTTGGCCGGGCGTCGTTCAGGAGGAAACGAATCCGTTCGGATGGGTGGGCCGGGTCTACCGGCAGATACGCGGCGCCAGCCTTAGCCACAGCAAGGATCGCTACCACCATGTCGCACGATCGCGGCAGCGCCAGCCCTACTAGCTGCTCGGGGCCGATGTTCAGCCCGACCAGATACCGGGCCAGGCGGTTCGCGCGCCGATTGAGCTCCACGTATGAGAGCGACTCACCGCCCGAAACCACAGCTGAGGCATCTGGAGTCCGATACACCTGTGCCTGGAACAATTTCGGCAACGTCGCCTCGGGTGATTTCACTTCCGCTATTGGAAGTGTTGGCGATGCCATTTCTCGTGATTCCGGCTTCATGTACTACCATCACTTTCGTTAAGGGTGAGCCAGAGTGGCACAATGATCTTATCCACCAGATCCGGCCGCTAATCAAATAAAGGCGCCCTGTCTTTTTGCTCGAATTTGACGCAACTTATCCGGTTCGATGTGGAGTGCGCGATAAGACACTTAAGCGGCAGGTTCACAGTTTTCTGGCGCTGTTGGGGAAAGGGATAAAGGCGGCCAGTGGACCATAGGGCAACGCTTGAGGCCGTTCAAGGAGCGGCGAAATATGCACCTGCCAGGGCGGGCCAGTCTTGCAGCCGATGGCAGGCGGTTCCACGGCCGTCGGTTGGGGACCGGCAGTCTTGGTCGTTGGTGGCGATCCCGCTCCCAACTGCTCAGCCGAATACCACTGCCCACCCCCCGATGCCTCAGATTCGCTCTCCGCTGGCCTGGACTGGCGTCATCGCGCAAGGGTCATCCAGCGATTCGCAGCACTTCTGAACCTTCCTGCCGAGACTCTGGAACTTGAAGCCCTTCCGATGCAACAATCGGACCACCGCCATTCCTGGAACACTATCGAATTCAAATCGGGCTGCCATTAAGGACTGGCGGCCGATCGCGACAGCGTTGGAGGATAGTCCATTTCGATAGACGTGCGGTCCAATGCGGTGGCGGTCGGGGTAGTATCAGTCGATTTCGAGATTGCCTCGTTCGAATCAAACGCTCCATGCAGGATTTGAATTGCATCATGACGGCTATCTCCGGCCTGTCGTGGATCCATGCCCGACGAACCACATTGCTGGTCCGAGCTAAGGTGAGCGTATCGTGAGTCGGCTACCCATCATGCTTGTGGTTTATGACACCGGTTCTTTCACGCCCTACGAGATCTCTGCTGCGGCCGAGGATCTGTGTGAGCCTGTATTCGTTCTGCGTGGAGAGAATGTCGATCCCGCCGGGACCCGAAAGCTGCTTAAGGGGTTTGGGAAGGTCGTGGAACTTCCTTCTGTCCGGACCGGCCTCGATGTGCTCGGTGCCCTCGACCCGCAAGGGGTCATCACCTTCTGTGATCACTGCGTCGAACTGTCGGCGGCCATCGCGGCAAGGCTGGGTCTGCGCTTCCATTCCCCAGATACCGCCACGAAGCTCGCGGACAAGGCGGCACAACGGGCGGCGCTGAGGGCGGCGGGGCTGCCGTCTCCCCGGTTCGCCGAGGTAACGAGTACCGCCGGTATCGACGCGGCGCTAGCTACGGTTCCTCTGCCGGCGGTGATCAAACCAACCCGTGGTGGCGGCAGCGCTAACACCTATCGCGTCGAGGACGGCGAGCGGGCGCGAACCCTGCTGGCCGACTGCCTGGGCGCGCTCAGGTCATCGATGATCATTGAGGAGATCCTCGTCGGCGCCCCCGGAGCAGCGAGCGCCGGCTGGTCCGACATCGTCTCGGTGGAGACCCTCTTCGTCGCTGGCGAGGCGCATCATCTGGCAACCACAGGCCGCTTCCCGTTTGCACCGCCGTTCCGGGAGACCGGATCCTTTATGCCGTCGCGGTTGAGTGAGACGCGGCGAGCAGAGGCGCTCGATCTAGCGGAGGTCGCGGCCACGGCGCTTGGCGTGGTCGACGGATTCGTCCACACGGAGCTGAAGCTGACCGGGGACGGCTGGGGCATCGTCGAGGTAAACGGCCGCCTCGGAGGGTTCGTCGCATGGCTGTTGCAGCGCAGCCGGGGTGTCGAGGTCGGAACTCTAGCGCTGCGGGCCGCGCTCCGGCTGCCCGTTGATCCGCCCCCGAGTGCGGGCGTCGAGATGCGCGATGCTGCTGAAATTGCGTTCCGGCGGCTCTTGGTGCCGCCGGTTGGCGCGAAGCGGCTCGAAGAGGCGGCCGAGATCGTTGGCGTGTCCGGCAGGGGAGTGATCGACTCGGTTCACTTCCGGGCGGCGCCGGGTGATTCTGTGGACTGGACCCAGGGATACCAGGCGGCCGTAGCCATCGTCTCCGGGGCAGTACCCACCCACGATGATCTCGAGGAGGTTCTGCTGACCATCGATTCCAGGGTCCGACTCACGTTCTCGTGAGTTCCGTGGTGCTGACTGCCACCGAGATAGGGAAGTCCCGTATGTATCGCCATCGAGATCACTACGAGTTCTGTCTGGCCATCCTCTGGGAAAGGATTCTCAATATCCAGGATGTCTCGATTTATGATGGCTTCTTTGAGTTGGGCGGAGCCGAGGAATCCGCAGAGGCCATGCTGGCAGGACTGACGGACGAGTTCGGCGTCGAGGTGCCAGCAGGGTTGTTTGCCGCCGAACCGACCATCGAGGCGACAGCGGCTCTCGTCCGGGAGGGCCGAATCGCGCGGGGGGCCGCGCAGCGGCCGACCTGGGTGCCGGGGGCGGACCCTGCAGCACTCCCGCTCGTTCTGCTCCCCACAGTGGAGGGTGAGATCACCTTTCTCTACCGCATACTCTGTTCTTCAGAAATCGGTAGGCCGATGCTTGGACTTCGTTCGCAGGGACTGGACCTAGAAGACCAACCACTCACCACTGTAGATGCCATTGTCGACCGGTATATCGCGGACCTGGACGCTGCCGGGGTGGGGGAGCCGTACCTCATCTCCGGAGTTTCCTCCAGCGCCGTCATCGCATTCGCCATGGCGCAACGCCTCGAGCAATCAGGTAAGAGGGTTGCATATCTCGGACTCTTTGAACCGCCCCCAGTACACGGTTTTCAGTACGATGTGCAGGATCTCGTGGATTTCTACCTTGCAGACGTCTGCTCGATGGCCGATATCGAATATTCACGAGAGCGCCGTGAGATCTGTATTCGGAGGCTCAAGGAGCTTGGTGAATTTCCGTCCGACTACTCCACGGAGCTAGTCATGCGCATGGCGGAGGTCAACGCGTTGAACTACAGGGCGGCTGACGTGTATCAACCACGCGGCCGTTTCGGCGGGCATGCGGTGTTCTACGAGAGCCGCGAGGCCAATTGCGGCACTGAACCCGTGGGCAAGCTGGCCGACGCCACGGCCGCAGGCCGGACGTACGAGCAGTTCTGGTTGCGTCATCTTCTGCCCCAGACCCTGGTTCGTCGGCAGAACTGCGCACACCGCGGGCTGCACAACTCCAGGGAAACCCGAGTATTCATTCGCGAGGACATCGAGAACGGAATACGCGAACTCAGAGCGTTCTGAAATCGCCCCAAGCGCCTCGGCGCGGAAAATCGAGGACCTTTACTATGACAGATATCGCCGAAATTCGACGAAGCCTCGAACGGTTCCGCCGGGACGCCGAGCATGCCGAGCTGGCGGTCAATCTGGTGCCGAGCGAGAACCGGATGTCGCCGCTGGCGCGGATTCCGCTGGCTACCGACTACTACAACCGCTATTTCTTCAACTTCGGACTGGATCCCGAATACTGGCAGTTCCGGGGCGGGCAGGAGGTGGCGGAGCTCGAGGTCGGGCTGGCGGTCCGCTCCCTACGGCGGTTGGGCGCCGCGGAGCACGTCAACGTGCGACCGGTGTCCGGGATGTCGGCGATGACGATGGCGATGGCGGCCCTCGGGGGTTCCTCCGGCGGCGTCGTCGTCTCTATTGCCCAGAGTTCGGGCGGTCACCACGCCACGTGTGGCACCGCGCGGGGCCTCGGCTTCACCTCGATGACGCTGCCCGTCTCCCGGGGAGCGGTGGACGAACCGCTGCTCGCCAAGGTGCTCCAGGAACACCGGCCGGTGCTGGTCTATCTCGACCTGGCGAACGGCCGTCACGAGCTACAGGTGTCGCGGGTCAGAGAGCTCATCGACGCCTACTCGCCCCGGACCCGCCTGCACGTCGATTGCAGCCATACTCTCGGGCTGGTGCTCGGCGGTGTCCTGGACAATCCGCTCGACACCGGGGCCGACAGCATGGGTGGATCAACGCACAAGACCTTCCCCGGTCCCCACAAGGGGGTGCTGTTCACCCGGTCCGCCGAGCTGGACGACCGGCTGAACGACGTCCAGTACTCGATGCTCAGCAGCCACCACTTCGCCGAGACCCTCGCGCTGGCGTTCGCCTCCGCCGAGTTCCTGCACTTCGGCAGGGACTACGCCAAGCAGGTGATCAGCAACGCCCAGCTGCTCGGGAAGCTGCTCGCCGCGAACCGCTTCGACGTCGTGGCGGACGAGGGCGGTTTTGTCACCGCCACGCACCAGGTCTGGGTCAAGGTCGGCGATGCGGAACGGACCAATGCGCTGGCGCGGGCGCTGTACGCCCACAATGTCCGTGTCAATGTCCAGGTGGACCTGCCCCATGTACCCGGGCCGGTGTTTCGCCTAGGCCTTAACGAACTCACGTTCCTGGGGGGCCGGGAAGATGCCGTGCACGCGGTCGCTGAGGAGCTCGCTGGCGCGCGTGACGGAAGGCGGCAGGACGGAAACGGCGGCGTCAGAATCCGTGAGCGCTGCGAAGAGCCGTTCTTCTGGACCGACCTCGTCTGATCCCGGCGGACACGCCGGGATCACCCCTGCTGCGGAGGACAGATGGAATACAAGGACCTGGGCATCGGACTCGTCGTGAGCGCTCAAGGAAACGCGACACCGCTCGGCAGTTCCCCGCTCAGCGAACGCGTCGTCTCGGCGATGGCGAACGCCGCTGGCCACCACGTCGACATGGAGCAGCTGCGAAGGTCGTCCGGGACACTCTTGGCGAAGGCGGCCGGCAGCGAGGACGCCTGCCCTACGAGCGGCGCCGCTGCGGGGATCGTGATGGCCGTCGCGGCCTGCATCGCGGGCGACGACATCACCCGTGTCGAGCGGCTCCCCGACTCGACCGGCCTGCGCAACGAGGTGGTGCTGCAAAAGGGGCACGCGATCAGCTGCGGCGCGAGCATCAGCCAGATGATTGCGCTCGGCGGCGGACGGACGATCGAGGTCGGCGCCGTCAATCAGACGTTGCCCCGGCACGTCACCGGCGCGATCAACGAGCGCACCGCCGCGCTGGTGTATGTCAGCTCTACGAACCATGCGGTGCATCACGGCGGAGTTCCGCTGGAAACGCTCATCGAGATCGGGCGGGAACGGGGCGTGCCCGTGATCGTCGATGCCGCAGGCGAGGAGGACCTGCGGCACTGGGTGGCGACCGGAGCCGACCTCGTGGTGTTCAGCGGCCCGAAGATGGTCGGCGCGCCCACAACGGGATTCATTTGCGGGCGCGCTGACCTGATCGGCGCGTGCCGGGCGCAGTACGCCGGCATCGCACGCCCGATGAAGGTCGGCAAGGAGAACCTGATGGGCCTGCTCGCGGCCGTCGACGAGTACATATCGATCGACCTAGAGGAGCGCGCCGAGGAGCAGCTCCAGCGGATGTCGGCGCTCCTGCCGCGCCTGCGGCGCCTGCCCGGCATCGCCGCCCGGCTCGTCCGGGATGAGTACGGCCGCAAGCTCTGCCGAATCGCGCTGACCGTCGATCCGTCGGACGCTGGCCGCACCGCGACCACGCTCACCGAGGAGATGAAGGCCGGCGACCCGCCCGTCTATCTGGGCGACTTCCGGATACACCTTGGCGAGCTGGACATCGATCCCAGTTCCCTCGCGCCGAGCGAGGAGGAGATCGTCCTGCGCGGCCTGGAGCGGATCCTGCTTCCCACCGCCGACCGGAGGGCGGAGAGCCGGTGAGCATCTGGTTTCCCACTGCTCCGTCGGCCACCGGTGCCCCGCTGACGCTTTTCTGCTTTCCGCACGCCGGAGGGGACCTGGCGTCGTTCCGGCACTGGCAATCCGGCCTGGGCGACGGGATCGACGTAGCCCCGGTGTCGCTGCCGGGCAGGGAGCGGCGCATCTCGGAACCGTCGTTCCGGTCGGTGACTGGGCTCGCCTGGGACCTGGTGGCGCCCACCATCGCCCGGGCCGGGCGGACGGCCTTCGCGTTGCTGGGCCACAGCATGGGCGCGATCATCGCGTTCGAGCTCGCGCACAAGCTGACGGCTGCCGGCCGCCCGCCGGATCTGCTGATCGTCTCCGGGGAGGCGGCGCCGCAGCTGCCCTCGCGTGCTCCCGCCGTCGGCGGGTTGTCAGATAGTGAGTTCCTGGACGCCGTGCGCGCTCAGGGCGGAATGCCGGACGGCCTACTCGACGATCCGAGCTTCCGCGAGCTGCTGGTGGGCGTCCTGCGGGCTGACTACTGGGCTTGCGAGAACTACCGGTTTGCTCCGCAGCCCCGCCTCGACGTGCCGATGCTGGTGCTCGGCGGCGACCGCGACCCCGGCGCCTCGTTGTCCGAGCTCGCGTCATGGGGGGAGTTGTCCTCCGCGCCGACCGTAATCCGGACGTTTGAGGGAGGGCACTTCTTCGTCGTCGACCGGCTGACGGAGGTGATTGCCGTTGTTCGGTCGGCGGTGGACGAGGCGCTGGAGGAGTGGAACCAGCGGAGCGGCTCGGCGGGTGCCGTCGGCGTCGCGGCGGCACCGCCCGCCTTCGCGAAATGGTTGAAAGGACGGCGTCATGGCAAATCCGTTTGACGATGAGAAAGGGACTTTTGTCGTGCTCATCAACGGCGAGGGTCAGTACTCGCTGTGGCCGGAGGACATCCTGATTCCCGCCGGCTGGGAGACCTCGTACGGTCCGTCCGGCCGCTCGCAATGCCTCGACTTCGTCAACACGAACTGGACCGATATGCGTCCGCGTAGCCTTTCCGCCCGCGCTACGGAGTAGCCGGCACCCGCCGGTCGGAGATATATCGCGGTAGCAGCCTGTGACCGCCGTCGAAAGCCCGAAACTCGGAGGAATTGCATGGTTCCCCTGTCCTACGCCCAGCAGCGACTGTGGTTTCTCGACCAGTCGGAGGGGCCGTCCGCCACGTACAACGTCGCCCTCGCCTTCCGGGCGTCCGACCCGCTCGACCGGTCCGCCCTAGCCGAGGCGCTGGCCGACGTGGTCGAGCGACACGACGCGCTGCGTACCGTCTTCGTGCAGTCCGGCGGGGAGGTCAGACAGTCGGTGGTGCCCCTCGACGGCCGGTTACCCCTCCTCGACGAGGTGAAGACCACTGAGTCCGAACTGGATGGCGCGACCGAGGCCGAGGCCGCCCGGCCGTTCGACCTGGCGGCGGACCTGCCCGTCCGCGCGACCCTGTTCACCCTCGGCGAGGGTGAACACCGGCTGCTGCTGGTGTTCCACCACATCGCGCTGGACGCCGGGTCGCACGGCCCGCTCCTGCGCGACCTGTCCGTCGCCTACTCCGCCCGCCGCGGTGGCAAGGCGCCGTTCTTCGGGCCGGTAGCGGCGCTGTACGCGGACTACACGCAGTGGCAAAGCGAGGTGCTCGGCGATCCGGGGGACAGCAGCAGCCTCGCGGGACGCCAGCTGGAGTTCTGGCGCCAGAGCCTGGCGGGCCTGCCCGAGGAGCTTGAACTTCCCCGCGACCGGAAGCGGCCGGACAGCGCGGATCACCGCGGCGGTACGGTCGAGTTCCGGATCGGCGCCGAGACGCACGGTCGGCTCGCCGCCCTGGGCCGGTCCGCGAACGCCTCGATGTTCATGGTCGGCACGGCCGCGCTGGCGGCGTGGCTGTCCGGCCTGGGCGCCGGCACGGACATCCCGCTCGGCACCGCCTACACCGGCCGCGACGACGAAGTGCTCGAGGACCTGGTCGGGCTCTTCCTGAACACGCTGGTCCTGCGCTGCGACCTGTCCGGGGATCCGACGTTCGAGGAGCTGGTCGGCCGCATACGGGACACGTCCCTGGCGGCCTTCGACAATGGATCCGTCCCCTTCGACCTGGTGGTCGAGGGCGTCAACCCGGCGCGTTCGCCGGCCCGCAACCCGCTGTTCCAAGTGAGCTACTCCTGGCAGGAGTGGCAGGGCGAGCACGGCGGCCTGGCGCTCAAGGACACGCGGATCGAGGCGGTGCCGGTCCGGAGCGGCACAGCGAAATTCGACCTCCTGCTGGACTTCACCGAACATCGGGAAGACGACGTACCCGCCGGCATCGTCTCAGAGATCGAGTACGCCGCGAACCTCTTCGACCACGAGACGGTGCAGTCGATGGCGAGGCTGTTAGCACGCCTCTTCGACAAGCTCGCTCAGGACCCTTCTCAGCGGCTGTCAGAGATCGATCTGGTCGACGACGACGAGCGGCGACTGGTCCTGCGCACGTGGAACGAGACCACGGTGGACCTCGGCGGGAAGAGCCTGCCCGAGCTCTTCACCGACCAGGTGCGCCAGATTCCCGAGGCCGTGGCGATGGAGACCGCCGAGGAGACCCTGACCTACGCGGAGCTGAACGCACGCGCGAACCGGCTCGCCCACCTCCTGATCCGGCACGAGGCCGGACCCGAGACATGCGTGGCGGTGATCCTCCCCCGGGCGGGCGCCCTCGTCGCGATGCTCGCCCTGTTCAAGGCGGGGGCGACCTTCCTGCCGATCGACCCGGACTACCCGCGCGACCGGATCACTTACATCCTGGACGACGCCAAGCCTGCACTCACCCTCAGCACCGAACGGATCGCAGCGGAGCTAGGCCTCGACACCGCCCTCGTGCTGGACCGGACGGAGGTCGCCGCAGGCCTGGCAGGGTGCCCCGAGACGGACCCGGGCGCCGCCGACCTGACGGGCCCGCTCAGTCTGGAAACCCCGGCGTACATCATCTACACCTCCGGATCGACCGGCCGACCCAAGGGCTGCGTGATCACGACCCGAGTGCTGACCAACCTGATCCAGTGGCAGATCAACTTGGTGTCCGCCCGTCCCGGCACTCGGGTGTCGCAGTTCGGTGCGGTCAGCTTCGACGCCTTCGAGCAGGAGATCCTGAGCGCGCTCTTCGCCGGCCAGACGGTCGTCGTGCCCTCGGAGGACGTGCGGCGGATGCCCGCCGACCTCGTAGCCTGGCTCGAACGTAAGGAGATCAACGAGTTCTACGCGCCCGACATGGTCGTGCGGTCGGTGATCGAGGAGGCCATCGCCCAGGGGCTGCGGTTGAACCGGCTGGAGACCCTGATGCAGGGTGGCGAACCCTTCCAGCTGACCAGCCAGGTGCGCGAGTTCCTGATGGAGCGCCCAGCTGTCAGGGTCCACAATCATTACGGGCCGTCCGAAACCCATGTGATCACCGGAATCACGCTGCAGGGCGATCCCCAAACGTGGCCCACCGTGGCACCCATCGGCCGGCCGATCTGGAACTGCCAGACCTACGTCCTCGACACGAAACTGCGCCCCGTCCCGGTCGGTGTCGTCGGCGAGCTCTATCTCGGCGGTGCTGGCCTGGGCCGCAGCTACCTCCGGCGGCCCGGCCTGACCGCGGAGCGTTTCGTGGCGAATCCGTTCGGGGCCCCCGGCGAGCGGATGTACCGCACTGGCGACCTGGTGCGGTGGAACCATAAGGGCGAACTGGTGTTCATCGGACGCATCGACGACCAGTTCAAGATCCGCGGCGTCCGGGTGGAGCTGAGCGAGATCAACGAGGTGTTGCGACTGCACCCGCACGTCGCCCAAGCGGCCACGGGGGTCCGGGAGTACGCCCTAGGGGACAAGCGGCTCATCTCCTACATCGTTCCCGTCGCGCCGCACCGGCCAGACCCGCTCGAACTGCGTCGGCACGTCGCGTCGCTGCTGCCGGCGGCCGTCGTACCCGCGGCCTTTGTCGCCCTCGAGTTCCTACCGCTCAACTCCAACGGCAAGCTCGACCGGTCCAACCTTCCCGAGCCCGACTTCGCGGCACAGTCCGCGCCAGACAGCCGCGAGCCGCGTAACCCGCGCGAGGTTAAGCTGTGCGAGGTCTTCGGCGAGGTGCTCGGCGTCGACCGGGTGGGTATCGACGACAGCTTCTTCGACCTGGGCGGCCATTCGCTGATGGCGGCCCGCTTGGTGAATCTGGTGCGCCCCCTGCTGGGGGATGAGATCGGAATCCGGACGCTCTTCGAGAATCCGACCGTGGCTGGCCTGGTTGCCGTGGCGGACGCCGTAGACGAGCCGGCCGTCGTGGCGCCGGTGGTCAAGCGGACCCGCCCCCCGCTGGCGCCTGCGGCCCGGCCGGAGCGCCTCCCGCTGTCCTTCGCACAGCAGCGGCTCTGGTTTGTCGATCAGCTTGAGGGGCCGAGCTCGCAGTACAACGTTCCCCTGCTGGCGCTACGGGTGACCGGCCGACTGAACACGGACGCGCTCGCTGACGCGCTCACCGACGTCGTGGCCCGGCACGAGAGTCTGCGTACCGTCTTTCCGAACGTCGACGGCAAGCCGTACCAGAAGATCATTCCGGCGGATCGGGTCGCCGTGCCCGTGGGGTGCTCCCCGGTACGGCCCGATAAGCTAGACGAGCGGTTGCTGAGCGTCTGTGAGCACGAATTCGAGCTGGCGACGGAGCTGCTGCTGCGGGCCGAGGTTTTGTCGTTATCGCCGGAGGAGCACGTCTTCGTGCTCGTCACGCACCACATCGTGGCGGACGGCGGGTCCATCGCCCCGCTGTCCCGGGATCTCGCTCTCGCCTACACAGCGCGGCTTGCCGGTGCGGCGCCGGACTTCGCTCCGCTGCCCGTGCAGTACGGCGACTACACGTTGTGGCAGCGGGCGACGCTCGGGCGTCCGGACGATCCCGTCGCCCTCACGGCGATCCAGTCGTCGGCGTGGCGGGCGGCGCTCGCCGGCATTCCCGACGAACCTGTCCTGCCTTCGCTCCGCCCCCGGCCGGCCGTGGCGAGTCCACGGGGCGCGATGGTGGACTTCACCGTCGACGGGGTGACCTGTGCGCGGATGCGGTCCCTGGCCCGGGCCGAGGGCGTGACGCTATTCATGCTGCTTCAGGCCGGTCTGGCGGCGGTCCTGACCCGGCTGGGGGCGGGTACGGACATCGTGCTGGGCACGCCGGTCGCCGGGCGTTCGGACGCCCTCCTGGACGATGCGGTCGGCCTCTTCGTCAACACGCTGGCGCTGCGGACGGACACCTCCGGCGACCCGACGTTCCGGGAACTCCTGGACCGGGTCAGGGTGGCCGACCTACACGCCTTCCAGCACCAGGATCTGCCGTTCGACAGGGTCGTGGAGGCGGTCCGGCCGAAGCGGAGCCAGGCTCACCATCCCCTCTTCCAGATCCTGATGGCACTGCAGACCTCGGGCCCGCTCCTCGAGCTGCCGGGTGTCGAGGTGCGAGAGTTCGGCATTGGCCGAAGCTCCACCACGAAGTTCGACCTGGACATTGGGTTCACCGAGAGGCCGGAGACAGAGTCGCTATCGGGCGTCGTCCACTACTCGACGGACCTCTTCGACCGCAGCACGGTCGAAGGCCTCACCGAACACCTGCTGGCCTTCCTGGCCGCCGCCACGGCGGATCCGGGAGCGCGGCTCAGCGCCATGGATGCCCCCGTCGCCGCTAGGGACTCCTTGGAGACGGCGCTGTGTGCGTCCTTCGCCGAACTGCTCGGCGTCGAGACCGTCTCAGTCGACGATGACTTCTTCGACCGCGGCGGGCACTCGCTGCTCGCCGCGGAGCTGGTCGGGAGGCTCCGTTCCGAGTACCGGGTCGACTTCAAGCTCCGGGATTTCCTCGCCACTCCCACCGTGGCCCGGGTCCACGAGGTTCTCTCCCGCCGGTCCGACAGGGGCGTGTAATGGCCATCGACCCCGCATCGCATTTCGACCACATAGTCGTGGGCGGCGGTTCGTCCGGTGCGGTCGTCGCTGCCCGGCTGGCGGAATGGACCGACCGCCGCGTCCTGCTCGTCGAGGCGGGGCCGGACTACTACGGACGCGAACTGCCCGCCGATCTCGCGGACGGCCGTACGCCCGCACTGAGCTCACACGACTGGGGAATCTCCGCGCAGGGCGCCGGAGGGCGGTGGATGTGGCTGCCCCGCGGGAGAGTCGTCGGCGGCTGTTCTGCCATCAACGCGTGCATCGCGTTGCGGCCAGAACCAAACGACTTCGACGACTGGCCGTCCGGCCGGACCGATTGGTCCTGGGATGCCGTTCTCGACGCGTTCGTCGCGCTGGAGAACGATGCCGACCATGGCGGCCGGCACCACGGCAGCAAGGGGCCGTTGCCGCTCGCTCGTATACCGACCGAGCGGATGACTCCGCTTTCACGCGCGTTCCTCGGGGCGTGCGCGCGGGCCGGTTTCGGCAGCGTCGAGGATCAGAACGAACCGGGCAGCACCGGCGCCGGCCCGCTCCCGCTGAACATCGACTCCGACCTGCGCCGGGTCTCGACCGCGACCGCCTTCCTCGATCCGCTGCGGCACCACGGCAACCTCACGGTGCTGGCGGATACCCTTGTGGACTCGGTTCTGTTCTCCGGCGCGCGGGCGGTCGGCGTTCGGGTCGTCGGGGGCGGAGCCCGGCGGGACCTCTACGCAGACGAGGTGACGATCGCGGCCGGGGCCTTCGGCACCCCGGCGATCCTGTTGCGCTCCGGCATAGGCGGGGCACGGGACTTGGCCGAACACTGCATCGACGTGGTCGCCGACCTTCCCTTTGTCGGGCAGAACCTGGCGGACCACGCCCAGGTTCCCCTCATCTGCGCACCGTTGCCGGGGGCCGTCGACAGCTCCGCACCGTGCGCCGAGGTCGTCCTGCGCTACACCGCCTCGGGCTCTACCGTGGCGAACGACATGCAGATCTGCCTCCTCAATCATGTGGAGATGGCCAAGTATGCGCCGCACCTCGCTGCGGGGGTTGCCAGCAGCCACGCCTTCGTGATCACCGCGAACCTGATGCGGGCGGAGTCGCGCGGCACGGTACGGCTGGCCAGCCGGGACCCCCAACAGCCGCCGGTAGTGGACCTCGATCACACCGCCGAGGAGTCCGATCGGATCCGACTCCGCGAGGGGCTGCGGCTCGCCCAGCGCATCACGACCGACGAGGGGCTGCGCCACTTCGCTAAGGGCATGCTGAACGTCGCGGACCTGTCGTTCGAGGACAACGCGAGCGTGGACCGCTATGTGTCGCGCGAGGTACAGACCGCACACCACCCGAGCGGGACCGCAGCGATGTCGTCGAACGCGGAGACTGGCGTCGTGGACAGCGAATGCCGGGTGTTTGGCACGGAGGGTCTCCGCGTCGCGGACGCGTCGATCATTCCGGCTTCCGTACGGGCGAACACGAATCTGACATGCATCATGATCGGCGAGCGCCTGGCCAATCTGCTAGCCCAAGACTGTCGATAGGGGAGTGGACCGTTGATCCGAGCCGAGGTCAAGCATGTGCCGGAGGACTTCCTCGTCCGCGAGAGCGTGGTGGTCCGCACGGTGCGGGAGGAGTCGGCCACCCACCGGCTGGTTCTGCTCCGCAAGTGTGGTTACACGACGATGGAGGCGGTGCGCGGGATCGCCGACGCTCTCGGCATTCCGGAGGGGTCGGTCGGCTACTGCGGCCTGAAGGACGAGGACGGCGTCACCGAACAACTGCTCTCGCTGCCCATCGCGGTTCCCGGATCCGCCGTCGAGCGCCTGGCCGTCGACGAGGGCGAATGCTGGTACTGCAACCAGCATTACGGCTTCAGCGACGCGCCGCTGCGGGTCGGGCAGATGGAGGGCAACAGCTTCAAGATTGTCCTCCGAGGTCTGGACCATGGGCACGCCGAAGGGTTCTTCGGCCGCAAGAAGATCAATTTCATGTTTCTCAACTACTACGACACCCAGCGGTTTGGGGTGCCGGGTGGGCCGCACCGTTCACACCACGTCGGCGCGGCTATGATCGACGGTCGCTGGGACGATGCCCGACGCATCCTGATCGAACTGGGCGCGCCGGAGAGCCAACTCGCGGCGGACTGGACCGGGACTAGCCGGGACTTTTTCTACCGCCTGGACGAGCGGGCCCGGTCGTTCTATCCGGCGGCCCACGCCTCGTACGCGTGGAACCAAGAGCTCGCGGGACTCGCGGCCGTAGCCGCAGGGGACCGGGCGCTGCGGACGACCGTTGAGGGGATCGAGTTCACCTACGTCGGCGACCCGGCCGACACCGCGCGCGTCATGGCGGCCGAGTACGAGCTCCCGATCAAGCGACAGACCTTCGGCACTGATGCCCCGGTCTCCCGGGCATCAGTGCGCTCGACCGTGGTGCAGACGGTGATCGAGGTGAGCGACCGCGCGAACGACGAGTACTTCCCAGGACGCAAGCGGGTCGAGCTCACGTTCTTCCTGCCCTCCGGCTCGTATGCGACCGCGGCCATCCGGCAGCTCGTGGCGTGGATCATATGACGGTCGGCATCGTTCAGGCATCGGCGTTCCTCTTCGACCTCGAAGGCGTCTTGCTGGACACCGAGAGCATCTGGGACGAGGCGCAGCACAAGCTGCTGTCGCGCCGAGGGCACACCTACGACCGGGGCGCGCTCAAGCACCAGCTCACCGGGCTCGGCGCTCGCCAGTCCATCGGCGTCATCATCGACCACTACCGGTTACCCGACGATCCGATGGAGTTGCTGCGCGAGCGCCGGGAAATCATGATTGAGCTGCTCCGCCATGAAATCCGTTACATTCCAGGCGCCCTCGATTTCGTGAACGATTCGGCCGGCGTGGTGGACATGTGCGTAGCGACATCCATGGACCTTGATCTCCTGGACGTAGTCATGACAGAATCTGAATTGCAAAGGGTGTTTCCGGGGCCGATATTCACCCCGGAGGACGTGTCGGGTGCGGCGAAACCCGCCCCGGACCTCTTTTTTTATGCGGCGGCGGAACTCGGCTACGCGCCGGGCGACTGCCTCGTCATCGAGGATTCGCCGATCGGCATCGAGGCGGCGCGGGCTGCCGCGATTCCGTGCATCGGCCTGAGCACCACGCATGAGGGGCATCTCCTGAGCAATGCCAATCTGGTGGTCTCCAGCTGGGCGGAGGTGCCGCGCCCATCAGGATGTCGGCGGGGCAAGGCTAAGTCGAGAACACCACTGGGAACTTGGCCAGCCGGCAAGTAATCCAAACCCTCGAGCGCCCCCCCGCCTTCGGCGGCGACGCGCGCAGGCGCCACCTGCGCGCGTCGCCATAAACCTTCAGCAACACATCTGCGAGGAACTCCTGTGTCCACCCAAACTCCGGTCACGGTCGCCGATTCACCGGGAACCTTTGCCCCGCTGCGACACCAGCCCTTCCGCATGTTGATCGGCGCCCGGGTGCTCTCGATGCTGGGCGACTCGGTCGCGCCGCTGGCGCTTGCCTTCGCGGTGCTGGACCTGACCGAATCGGTCACCTCCCTGGGCTTAGTGGTCGCAGGCCGCACAGTGTTCTACATCATCTTCGTGCTTCTCGGTGGCGTCATCGCAGACCGGCTCCCGCGCCATTTCGTCATGGTCGGGTCGAGCGTTCTGGCCGGTCTAAGCCAGGGCGCAGCCGCGGTGCTGTTCCTCACCCACACTGCGACGATTCCCGTCCTGCTAGTCGTGGTCTCGATCAACGGCATGGCGGCCGCACTCTCGCAGCCGGCCTCGGCCGCGATCATCTCGCAGACCGTGCCCACGGGCGTGCTGAAGCAGGCGAACGCGCTGAGTTACATGGCCACTAACGCCGTCGGTATCGCTAGCACGGCCTTCGCCGGCGTCCTTATCGGATTCCTCGGATCGGGCTGGGTCGTCGCGATCGACGCGGCTTCGTTCTTCATTGCCGCGGTATTCTTCGCGCTGATCAAGATCCCCGACACCGCCGCGTCAGCCGCCGACGGTGAGGCGGAGGAGCGGGTGGGCCTGCTCGTTGGCCTTCGCGAAGGCTGGCGCGAGTTCATTGGCCGGACCTGGTTGTGGGTCCTGGTGGTTGGGTCCATGTTCTACAACGCCGCGTACACCGGGGGCATCGCGGTACTTGCCCCGCAGTTCGCCGATATCACCATCGGCCGCCAGGCCTGGGGCGTGGTGATCGCGACCCCGATGCTCGGCGTGATCGTCGGGGCGTTCCTCGCCGGCCGACTGCGCCCGCAGCGGCTCCTCGCCTGGGGCACTGCGGCTCTCGCCGGGGTCGCGCTCATCCCGCTCGGCCTCGTCTTCTGGCCGAACGCCTACGCGCTGATCGGCGCCGCGTTCCTCGCAGGGATTGGTATCGGGCAGTTCAACGTCGCCTGGGAGACCACGATGCAGTCGCACATCGCGCCGGGCATGCTTGCCAGGGTCTACTCGTACGACATGCTCGGATCCTTCCTCGCGATGCCGATCGGCGAGCTGGCGGCCGGGCCAGCCGCGAACGCGTTCGGCCTGCGGTCCGCAATGTTTGGCGTCGGGCTGATCATGGTGCTCTCCGTGGCCGCCATGCTCATGGCCCCGTCGGTCTGGCGGATCAAGCATGTCACCGGGGCGGAGCGGTCCGGGCCCGAGGAGTCCGGGAAGGACGCCCGTGAGTCGGTCCCGGATCTCAAGTCCGATCCCGTCCACTAATCTATTGTCCCGTAAATGATCTCCGCCGTTCCGGATGACCTGCACGATTCTCCGTCATCCAGCGAAGGCGAGGTTATGCAGGCGGGCGATGCCGAGCATCGCATGATGGATGCTGTCGCCCTTGAGGCGGCAGCCGCGCAGGATCTTGCAGCCTTTCAGGCGGGCGAGGGCGTGCTCAACGCGGCCCGGACCTTGCGGTGTGAAGCGTTGTGTTCCGCTTTCCAAGCGGGATTTTGGTCTGGCACCTCTCTCGGCGGTGCGGGATGACCAGCCTGGTACTCCGGTAGCCACCGTCCGCGATCACGGTGGTCTTCCCGACGGCATCCTTGGTGTCGGACAGCTCTCACGCCGTGCAGTCGTTGCGGTTGCCAGGCAGGGCCGACAGACGGCGAGCCGGGAGTCGGCATCGAGGACGACCTGGTAGTTGGTCGGGTTCCGGTGGTTCCTTGACTGCGCGGGCTACGGTGGTCGCGGGTGAGGACCAGGGTGCCGTCCACGATCGCACGGTGTGCTTGCGGAATCGCCTGCGCTGCTGGGGCGCGAGCGCAGGACCGAGGTGGTCGATGATGCGGTCCGCAGCCGACTTGGTCACCCCGAACAGCGCGCTAGCTGTCGCAACGTCAGGTTGGTCCGCCAGTACGTAGCAACCAACAGAACCTGGTCCTCCAACGGCAGGCTCCACGGTCTGCCCTGGGACAGGGCCTGCGCCCTTGCGCCGCAACGCGGTGATGAGCTTGCCGAAATGACGCGAACTCAGCCCGGTGTACGGGGCTATCCAGGAAGGCTCCGATGCCGTGATCACACCAGACACAGCAAGACCATATCACCCGTGAAAAGCAGTTACAGGACAGCCCTTTAACGTGCGACCAGAAGGCCTTCAGGCCCAACCGATCACCTATCCGAAGGACTTTGCCGACATACCGTCAATGAGTGTGAATCAGAAGCGTTTCGGGTCAATAGGAATCGGGTTGACAGGAGGTCGGGACATCGATTGACTCGGCCCATCAACCAAATGATTTCCGCCCTGCCGTACGGCATATAGCCGCAGCGCTGTGGGCTCGAGCCGCCCTTTTTTATCCCTAGGGTCTGGTGCCGCCGTTCAACTTCTTCGAGGGAGCGCGAATGACAGTGTCCAACGATGCTGCGCAGCAGGAGGGCGACGTTTTTTTCACCCTTCCGTTCGGCGGTCGGTGCTCCGGGGCCCGCGCCTGCGAGACGGTACGCCGATCGCGCCGCATCCCCAAGGATATCTCGGCCCGCTTAGACCCGAACATCGACAAGTTCGCCGTCGCGGCCACCATCGTGCTGGCGCGCAAATACGGCGACGGTGACGCATTCCGGCTGGGCATCCGGTACCACAGCACCGATGTGGAGATCGTGAGTGCCATGCCGTCCGGACTGAGCCTTGAGGCGCACCGGCGTACCGTCTCCGCCGCTCTCGACGGCCTGGCCAGCGCGCCGGAGGTCTCCCCGGATCCGACCTTCAGCTACCTCTTGGGCCCGGCCGACGGCCAGAACCTGGCCGGTCTGACGATCTCGCACGAAGCCACCCCGCTCGGCGTCGTCGTGCATGCGGATTTCGACGAGCACGTCCATTCCGCGGAGTTCGTGCAGCGGCTGCTGGGGCACCTCGAGAACATTCTCCGGCAAAGCGTCGACCAGCCACTGCTGACGATCGGCGATGTGGAGCTGCTGTCCGAACCGGAGCGAGCCCGATGGGCGGTGCTGAACGACACCGCCCGGCCTTATCCCCGTGACGCGTCCATCTTCGAGATGTTCGCCGCGTGGGCCGCCGCCCATCCCGATCAGGTCGCGGTTCTCCATGACGGGGAGGAGACCACCTACGGGGAGCTGAACGAGCTGTCCCGGCGGCTGGCGGTGCGGCTCGGCGAGTACGGCATCGGCCGGCATAGCCGCGTAGCGTTGCAACTGGCGAAGTCGCCGCGGCTCATCGTCGCGCTGCTAGCCGTCCTCCGGCTCGGTGCGGCCTACGTGCCGATCGGCCCCGAGGTGCCGGACGCCCGACGGGACTTCCTTCTTGAGGACAGCGGCGCAGCCCTGCTGGTAGTCGACGGGACTGCTGGCCCGGCTCGGATCCCCGTCCTGGACCTCGCCGTACCCGTGCAGCCGCCCGTCGGCGTGAAGCCGCCTGAGGTCGCGGTGTCAGCGACGGACGCCGCCTACATTATGTACACGTCGGGCACAACCGGCGGGCCCAAGGGTGCGGTGGTGTGCCAGCGCGCCGTGGTGCGGCTGGTCTGCGGCACAGATTTCGTCGAGCTGTCACCCACGACGAGGATCCTGCAAACCGGGGCGATCTCGTTCGACGCCACGACCTTCGAGTTCTGGGGGGCGCTGCTCAACGGCGGGTCCCTCGTCCTGGTGCCGGGGGAGACGGTGCTCAACGCGGGGGAGCTCGGCGCCGCGATCGCGCGGTATGAGGTGAACACTCTGTGGGTCACGGCGGGGCTCTTCGAGCAGCTCATCGAACAGGACCCGGCGGTGTTCAACGGATGCCGGGTGATCTTCGGTGGCGACGTCGCGTCTCCGGGCCATCTCGCGGCGGCGGTCCGGGCCTGCCCGGACAGCGAATTCCTGAACGGTTACGGCCCCACGGAGAACACAACGTTCTCCGCCGTGCACCGCGTCACCCGGACCCATGTGGACCGGATTCCCATTGGGCGGCCGATCGCAAACTCTACGGCGTGGGTGCTCGACCGGGACGGCAGGCCGCGGCCGGTTGGCGTTCCGGGGGAGCTCTACGTTGGCGGCGACGGCCTGAGCGATGGGTATCTGAACCATGCGGAACTTACCAAGGCGTCGTTCGTCGAGGTCGCCGGGGTTAGCGGACGTCTCTACCGTACGGGCGACATCGTGGTCCTGAACGAGGAGCTCGAGCTGGAGTTCCTTGGCCGGACTGATGGCCAGGTGAAGGTCCGCGGCTATCGCGTAGAGCTGCCAGAGATCGAGCACTGGCTTTCTCGGGTGCCGGGAGTGAGGCAGGCGGTCGTGCTGACCCGTAAACAAGCGGGCGGGGCGGAGAGTCTGCTCGTCTTCCTCACTGCTGGCGTTCCAGTGGACCTTTCCGATATTCTCACCGAATTGCGCCGCGAGCTTCCCGAATACATGGTTCCGGCATTTATCGAGCAGGTTGACGCCATGCCGTTGACCGTCAATCATAAGGTCGATCGAAAGGCCCTGGCCGCTCGGTGGGAGGCGAACAGGCAGCTGCTGGAAGAGCCGCCGGCCGAGGAATACCGGCTCGAGCCGCTTACCTCCATGGAATCCAAGGTAGCTGAGATTCTCTCGAGTGTGCTGAAGGTTCAGGTCCGGACCGCCGACGCCGACTTCCTCGCCCTTGGTGGCGATTCGCTCCGCGTCATGCGAGTCCAGAATCGCGTCCGGAAAGAGCTGGGTCTCGAGATCAGAATCAGACAGATTCTCGAGAACTCAACCGTCCGGGAAATCGCATCGATCCTGGATCAGGCAGGGCCCGGTGCGACCGCCCGGCCGAGTCTGGGCCGACGGTCGTGACGTGTTCTCCCGGCTGACCCACCCATCTCTCTAACCGGGAACCGCAGAGGGTTCCCTCCACCAACCGATTGTGAGGCGACTGTGACGTCCCCAGCTTCGACCCTTGAGCTCGACCCATTGTTCGACGACAGCGTTTCCAAGACCATTGCAGCGGCGAACCTGACCCGCCCAAACAACAAGTTCTTCGCACGGGCGCGGTCCACGGAGAATGTCGCGCCCGTCCAGGCGCTGCGGGTAGCCCTGCAGTGGGAGGCAATGACGCGGACGTTCATGTTCACCACTATCGCCAGCCTGGGCGTGATGGCCCAGCGGTTCAGCGCCGGCGCCGAGCCCAGCCGGGACGTGCTTGGCGCCTACCAAACTGCGTACAGGGTCATCGGCGACGACATGGCGAACTTCGCCGGAGAGTTCGGCGCCGTCGCGCCCAAGGGTGTGGCTGGCGTGCACTACGTGTGGTGGGCAGAGTCAATCGTCGGCCCGCTGACCGATGTCGTCGAACCGTCGGAGGCCAAGCTCGCCGCGCGGCCCGCCGCCGGGGTCGGCGCCCTAATCGCGAATATGAGGCGCCTCGCCGCGGAGCCGCTCGGTGCAGCGGTGCAGCTGCGGGTCGTCGAGGCGATCGCGCTAGATATCGCGGTCGCCTTCCGACGCATGTACGCCAAGGTCGCGGTGGCCGGCGCGAGCCTCTACAAGGGCCCCGACGCGCTGGACTGGATCAACTCGCACATTAAGGCGGAGACCTCGCACGCCAGTTCCGTCAGCGACGAGGAGACAGGGATGACCGCGATGGTGTCCACCGTGGAGGAGCAGCGGGACTTCGCTCGGTTTGCCTCGGAGTACACGGCAAACTGGGCCCGCGCGCTCGACGACTTCGCTACCGCGTTGGCGAATTAATCTAATGACCGAATCGACTATGAAGCACGCATCGAGCACCGTTCGTCCCGGCGCCGACGAGGTGATTGAGCAAGTCAACCGGCTGCGTCAGGAGCTGGGCGACCGTGACCGGTTCCGTGAGCCCGGCTTCCTCAACGACCTGGCCGACAGGCTGGCGGACACGAAGGCGCTGAGGTTGAGCCCGGTCGTGCGGGCGTTCATCGAGGACATCAGGGAGTTCGGCGTCGACCAGCGGCTGTTCCGCACGAAGGCACTGGTGAATGCGGCCTCCGAGAATTCAATCTTCGGGCTGTTCGACGCCTCCTACTTTCCGTCGCTGTCCCTCGAATTCCTGAAGTACCGGACGCTGCCTACCGATGCCCGCCTGATCGAGGGGTACCCGAGCCCCACGATGCCCGTGGTGATCGAGGAGATGTCCGAGGGATTCCGGGCGCGCACGGTGGTCGCCCTGTTCCCGGAGAACTACATCGACGGTGTACAGGAGCCGGACGACCTGATCTTCTACTTCATCGACAAGTTCGTCGAGCGGCACCTGCGCCTGACCCGCCTGCTCATCGACGAGGTCATGGCTCCGGAGGCGTTTCCACTGGTCCGGTCGGCCACCGAGCCGATGCTGGAGGCCGCTTCGGCGTGGTGGGTGCGGTTGCACGAGTACCACCATCGTCAGGGCGACATGCCGATCCCGGACTACCTGGCCGCCAAAAAGTCGAAGGCCCTGGCAGGGCTTGAGGAACTCCGGACTGACGTGTCCTCGATGCTCGTGTGCCTGAAAGACGAGAAGCTCGCCTCCGAAATGTCGGCGCTAACCTACCAGTTCATCCTGGCCGAACGCCTGCTGCGTTACTCGGTCGAGGGCACCGCGCGGCCGAACTACGACGCGATCGCATCGCAACTCCTCTTCACCTACCTCACCGAGGCCGGCGGGATCTTCCTCGTCGACGGCCGGATCCACCTGAGCCCGGATCTGCCGACCGTGCTTGAAGCCTTCCTCGGTGACATCAAAGAAATCGAACGTCAGATCCATGAGAAGCCGTTGGAGCAGGTGAAGCAGAGCCTGCTCGACTTCGCGAACAGGTACGCGCACTTCGACGAGTCGACGGGCGACTACCGGCACCTGGCATTCTTCGCCGACACCAAGAAGCGGCTCGGCATCTGACAGGTCATGCGCCGAACATGAGGTTCAAAACGTAGCGAAGGGATGTACCGATGACCCGCAGCCGACTTCTCGGTCGACTGGTTCTCGATCCGGTCCGTCTCGCACAGGACCTGGCTCGAACCGACCGCTTCAGGTACAGCGACGCCTACAGCGAGTTCACCTGCGGCTCCTGGAAAGGCTCCTATCTGTGCAACGGAACGGGCGATCTCTACGACACCACGATCACCGAGTACGAGGGGCCGTACCAGCTCACCGATCACGGCCAGCAGCTGCCATACTTGATGGAACTGATCAATGGGCACTTCCGGACCGAGACCATGCGGTTCGCGCGACTGGGCCGGATTACGCCGGGCAGCGTGATGGTTCCGCACCGGGATTACCTGGAGTTGAAGGAGGAACTTGTGCGCATCCACGTCCCGCTGCACACCTCGGACTCCTGCTTCAACTCGGAGGACGAGACCGTCTACCACATGAGACAGGGCGAGGTGTGGTTCATTGATGCGAGCCGGGTGCACAGCGCGGTGTCGTTCTTCACCGAGGACCGCACGCACCTCATCCTCGACTTCGCCAGCGAGACGGTTGAGGAGACCCTCCGCTTCGATCCCGACCCAGCGACGGAATACCAGCGGTTCGGCACGTCCGTGGTGCAGCGCCAGCCGCTGACCGACGAGCAGCGCAATGCCATCCTCGGCCTTTCCGCGATCCTCGGCCCGCACAACTACCGGGACGTGCTTGGCCTGATTATCAAGCAGTACTTCGTCTCCAACATCGCGATCTCCGAGGTGTACGAGTTCGCCTGCCAGATCGCCAGGGACGCGGACCGGCACGACGTGTTGGAACGGCTCGACTGGCTGAGCAAGCACGTGCTTGTGGACCGGGCGAAGCTGAGCGCCTGACCGGCGTGCGAGCGGGGTCGTTCGCCGAGGTACGCGCGGCCTGGGTACTCGGCGCGAGTCCTGCCGCTGCTTTTCATGGCATGCGCAGATCTGTGGCAGGGAAAGGGACAACCGCTATGCGACAATCGCGCCACACCATCTCGTTCGATCTCATCGACCCGGCCCGGCATCCCGATCCCGACGCCTGCGAAGCCTGGCGCACCCTCCGAGCCGAGCATCCCGTCGCCTGGTGCGAGCCGGACGGCGGACGGCCCGGGTTCTGGGTCCTCAGCCGCCACCAGGACATCACCGCGATCTACCGGGACACCGCCCGGCTCAGCTCGCAGCAGGGGAACATGCTTAGCACCCTGCTCACCGGCGGCGACGCCGCAGGCGGGCTCATGCTGGTCGTGACCGACCCGCCACGGCACACAGAAATCCGGCGCATCCTGCAGACCGGCTTCTCCGCCCGGGCCATGGCCCACATCTCCGAGAGCGTGCGCAGCGCGACCAGGAACCTGATGGGGGCGGCTGTGCGCGCCGGTGGCTGCGACTTCGCTACCGACGTCGCGGCCCAGATTCCACTGATCGCCATCTGCGAACTGCTCGCCGTGCCGACGGACGACCGCCCGGCCATGCTCGAGCTGACCATGACGGCGATGGGCGCGGACGGATCACCGGAGTCAGCCGAGGCTGCCTCGGCGGCACAGGGCGACATCCTCGATTACTACTCCGACCTGCTGGAGGAGCGGCGCCGCGCCCCCGGCGGCGACATCGTCAGCCTGCTGGCCACCCAGACCATCGACGGCAAGCCGCTGACCGACGCCGAGGTCCTGCTGAACTGCTACAACATCATCATCGGCGGCGACGAGACAACGCGGCTGTCCTCGGCCGGCGCGGCGCTCGCCTTCATCGAGCACCCGGACCAGTGGAAACGCCTCAAGGACGACAGGGGCCTGCTCGATACGGCGATCGAGGAGGTGCTCCGGTGGACGACGCCGGCGACGCACATCGGCCGGACGGCGACGGCGGACGTCACCATACGCGGATGTGAGATCAAGGCGGGCGACATCGTCACGGTCTGGAACGTCTCGGCCAACCGGGACGAGGAGATCTTCCCCGATGCCTACCGGTTCGACATCTCGCGCACGCCCAACCGGCATCTGACCCTCGGCCAGGGACCCCATTTTTGCATGGGCGGTGCGCTCGCCCGGGTCGAACTCAGGATGCTGCTCGACGAGCTGCGTACTCAGGTCGAGGAGCTGGAGTCGGCGGGACCGGTGGAGCGAATGAAGTCGAGCTTCCTCACGGGCGTCAGCAGTCTTCCGGTGAGGCTGCGATAGCTGGACGGTCCGGATGGGAGAGAGGAATGTCATGACGATTCAAGAGGAGACCTCGGCGCGGAGGTACCGGCCGGGCAGGCTTCGACGTGACCAACCGGCCGAAGTCCGACACCTGCGTCGACAAGGTGGCGCGCTGCCGGGTCAACATCGAGACGCGGGTACTGGTCTGCGCACATCCCTCACGGCTTACAACCTCGTGCACGGTTAGCGGTGAGATGTCGATCTCGGATCGGCGATCATGACTGTGTGGTGGGGAACGTGACGCGCACAGCGATCATCAGCGACTGCATGATCACGGGAAGGTCTCGATGAAGGTGAAGACCTCGGCGCGGGCGGTGGCCCGGTCGGGCCAGGTCAGGGTTCCGATCTCTTCCTTGAGCAGGGCCCAGAAAGGCTCCGCTGCGGCGTTGTCGAAGCACGATCCGATGCGTCCGCAGCTCTGCCGAAGCCCCAACTCCGTTAATCAGTACGCGGATTGCGCCAATGTGTACTCGCTGCCGCGATCGCTGTGGATCACGCATCCGGGCTCCAGACCGCCTCGGCCGTGGGCCACGTCGAGCGCGTCCACGACGAGCTCGGCGCGATGGTGATCGGCCATCGCATAGCCAACGACCTCGCGGGTGGCCAGGTCCAGCCAGCAGGCGAGGTAGAGCCAGCCCTCAGGCATCGGGAGGTAGGTGATGTCGCCGACCAGCCGGGTGCCCGGACGCGCGGCGTGGAAATCGCGGCCGATCAGGTCCGGGGCCGGCTTCGCCTTCGCGTCCGGCGGGGTCAGCGAGCGGTGTTTGCGGCGGGTGACGCCGCGGATGTCGCGCTCATGCATGACGCGGGCGATGCGCTTGCGGTTTACCCGGCGCCCCAGGCGGCGCAGTTCGGCGTGGATGCGCGGAACGCCGTAAGTGCGACGGGAGGCGATATGGAGCACGGTGATCTCGTGGGCGAGCGCGTCATCGGCCGCCCGGCGAGCCTGGCGGGCGGCCTCGCCCTCTCGCCAGGCGTAGTAGGAGGAGCGGGCCACGCGCACCACCCAGCACAACATCACGACCGGATAATTCGCCTTCTCCGCATGGATCAACCGGCACAACATGGTCACCGGTCGCTCTCCTTCACGAAGAAGGCCGTCTCTTTTTCAGGATGTCGATCGTCTGCTGCTGCTCGCGGTTCTCCTTGCGCAGCCGGCGCAGTTCGTCGCGCTCGGCGCTGGTCAGCTCGCCCGGTACGTCCTTGCCCCGGGCGGCTTTGGCCCGGCAGTACCAGCCGCGCAAGAACTCCGGGCTGATGCCGAGTTCCCGGGCGACCGCGGTGACCGTCTTGCCAGAGGAGTCGACGAGCGCGATCGCATCTCGCTTGATCTCCCCGGTATACCGCTTCGTGTACTTGCTTCCCACCTGGTCCTACTTCCTCTGGAACCTCAAGATCCCAGTCTCCAGGTGTCCACGATCAAGGGGAAGCCTCAATCCGCGACTGACCCACCGTTCGGCCTGGACTGCCCAGCTGGGTGCCCTGCTGTTGATTGAGGGCACGGTGATCCGTCTGCAGGTCACCTGGCCAGCGGCGCGGCACCGAAGCCGTCTAATTGTGGTTGTTAGGCACCGACGCCTCCGGGCCCGAAGTTGACATGCTCTGGCAGGCATTCCTGCGGCGGGCTTCGACATCGAGCACACCTTCCGCCTGTTCAAGCAGACCCTCGGGTGGACCTGCCGGAAGATCCGCACCCTCGAAGCCGCCAACCGTTGGACCTGGCTGGTCCTCGCTGCCCTCACCCAGCTACGTCTCGCCGTCCGCTTGCGGCAGATCTCCGACGGCCACGGGAAAAGCAAGCTCGGCCCGACAGGCTCACCTCCGCACGAGTCCGCCGCGACTTTCGGCCCCCCGGGCCGAAGGCCGCGCCTGCCCAGCCGGATCACCGAAATCGACGCGGCCCGGTCCAGGACGGCCATCCGTCCGCAGAGCAGTCAGCCCACCCCACGCTACGACGTGCACACCGTCGGCAGACCCAGCCCCGCAAAGCGACGAGCGAAGAAGTCAACGACCCCACGCCCACACCGCGCAGGTTGAAGATCAAGCTAGCGGCGGAGCCCGCATCCGGGCTTGGACGAGCTCATACGCTGGTCAGGACGTGCCCACCGCCGCCCTGGCGGCCCGCTCGACCTCGGCGAACCGGGATTGCCGGAACGCGGTGTCGGGCTGCGAACTCACGTGGCTCGCCTCGGTCCCGGTGGCGCCGTCGAGGTGCTCGCGCAGGATGTCGGCATGCCCGGCGTGCCGGTTGGTCTCGGTGAGCACGTGCACCAGAATGTTGAACAATTTAACTTTCGGACGGGGCCACCAGGGCACGTAGCCTGGTGCCTCGACGGTGAGGGCGTCGATTGTCGCGTCGGAGTGCTCCGCGACCCGGCGGTACTGGCTGATGATCTCCTTGCGGGTCTCGTGCTCGGTCGCCCACATCGCCTCGGCCCAGAGCTGCTCGTCGTCCCATCGGCCCAGCGGCTCCGGGCACGGGCGGTCGAAGACGTCGCCGAAGTACCGGTATTCGATGTTTGTGAGGTGCTTGACCAGTCCGAGGAGGCTCGTGCCCGAGCCGGTGAGAGGGCGGCGGACATCGTATTCGGATAGCCCGTCGAGCTTCCAGACCAGCGCCTCCCGGACATCGCGCAGATCGCTATGCAAGTATTTCTTGGCGAATTCATCGATCACGGGAACGGAGTCTGCCACGCACGGCCCGTGAGTGATGAGGATTCTTTGCAAACGGCTGGGGGCCTCCCCGGGACCCGGTCCCGTCTAATACCCGCTCTAGCCTCGAAGTTTCATGACGGGCCGCCGACGGAGTCGGTGGCCCGTTTCCGTACCGTGGGCTGGGTCTGTGCAGGCCGAGGGCCCGAGTGTCGTCTCGGGGTGGCGCCGGGTTCCACTGCTCCGGGTGGTGAAGGACTTTTGTAGGGACGGGTGAATCCGCTGGTCAGCCTGGGTTCGGCAGGAGTGCGAGCCGTTCGAGTGCGGCGGTGATGTGGCCGGTCCAGGGCCAGTGCCGGGCGAGGCGGAGGATCCGTCGGCGGCCGGTGGTGACGAGTTGTCCGGCTGTGGCGAACAGGCGAAGCCGCAGGCGGCGGGGCTCCCAGAGCCTGGCCTTGCCGGTGAGCGCGAGCATGGGCATCCAGGCCAGCAGGTCCAGGGCGATCTGGACGATCTCGAGCCAGATCTTGTTCTGGGCTGTGGTGTGGAGGGGCAGATTACGCAGGCCGGTGGCCCGGGCGGCGCGGATCCGGTCCTCGGCCCGGGCTCGCAGCCGGTGGCGGAGCTCGAGCTCGGAGATCGGCCGGCCGGGGGTGTTGGTGGCGAAGCACGTGATCCGCATGCCGTCCGCGTCCGTGATCCTCAACTGCGCTCCGGGGTGGGGCCGTTCCTTTCGGACGATCAGTCGCATGCCCTTGGGCCACCCGTCCAGCAGCTTGCCGGTGAGTTCGGCGACCCAGGCCCCGTCACGGACCTCACCATTGGTCTCGACGGCCGCCGTCCAGACCGAGGCGGGGACCTTCAGCACGTGTTCGTGGATCGCTTCGGTGACTGTCATGCCGACCGAGTAGGACAGCCATCGTCCTTGCTTGGCGAGCGAGGCGACGAAGTCGTGAGTACCGCCGGCGGAGTCCGTGCGGATCAGCGTCTGCCGCCCTCGCCGGTAGCGCTTGGGCAGCTGGGCCAGGGCGAGCTGGGTGGTGGTGATGTGGTCGGCTGCCGTGTTCGAGCCCGCGTTCCCCGGCCTGAGGAGGGCGGCGACCGGCTCGCCGGTCCCGCCCGGGCCGTGGTCGACGAAGGCCGTCAGCGGATGGTGGCCGTAGGTCTTCTTCCAGGTTGCAGCCGCGTCCTGTTTGTCAGAGTGTGCGATCACCAGGACGCCGTCGAGATCGACGGTGACCTGGCCGTCGGTGTCCGGGGCACTCTCACCGGCCAACGACCAGACACGGTCACGGGCTTCGGAGCGTGCGGACCGGATCGCCTGCAGGGCTTTGTCGCCCGAGGCGGCGAGGGTGTCGATCAGGCGGGAGACGGTCGGGTCGGAGGCGACCGGGCCGAAGACCGCCGACTCGGACCGCAGCATCGCGACGTCCGCGAGGCAGTCCCCACCCAGTGCAACCGCCAGAGCGACGTCCAGGAGGACCTTGCCGGGACCGTGGACGGCCCGCGGTTTGCGCCACGGAGCAAGAGCTGCCGATATGGCCTGGTCAAGTCCGGTCTTGCGGGCCGTTTCGACGAGCAGGACCGACCCGGCCTGGGAGACGACCTGGCGGCCGTCGTCCTGGACGCGGACACGGGGGTAGGACCCGATAGAGTGCTTCACCTGGGAAGTGCCTCCGACGGTGGCAGGAACAAGGACCTCGACAATCCTCATTCTTGCTGGTCAGAGGCACTTTCTGCTTCCCCGACCGCCTGCCGGACAGCCCGCTTCATGAAAGCGCGAGGCTAGACCTTCTACCGCCAATCGTCCGTAGGTGGTGAACAGCAGTGGCTGGTGGGAAGGTTGCCCGGGGTGGACGTTCCGTCACCAGCGCCATACGCCAGCCGCCTGCCCCGGGCCTGCGTAGCTTCCCACACCCACCGCGTTCACCTCGTGTCGCCGACCAGCGACCCACGCGGCCAACTGGGGTCGAAGTCGGCAGCACTGACGAGCGTCCGGCCGCCCGGTGGCTGGTGGAGGCGGCTGTCCGTACAGAGCTGGCCCGGCTGGTCGGGTTCGCCGGTTCCGCCGACGCGCCGCAGATCCTCGCCGACCGGCTCGCCCGGCGCCTGGAAGGCCAGATGCGGCTGGGCGGTCCGACCACGGACCCGGTGGGCTGGCTGATCGGCCGGGGCCTGCCGCAGACCCGGCTGTGTGCGGAAGTCCGGTGCGATGAGGGCTCGCTGCTCGACTCCGGCCAGGACTGCCCGCGCTGCGAGGACCGGCAGGCCGAAAGCCGTGCCACCCGCCACTCGGTCGCGGCCGCCGTGGACGCCGCGATGCCCAGGGCCTCCGAGGCAGAGCGGCGGGTGACGGGGGGCGACGTCCAGGCGGCCGGTGTCCGAGTCGAAGGCGACGGCCGTCACGCGCCCGGCGAGCTCGGGTGCGACCGCGGTGAGGATGGTGTCGAAGTCGGCGAGGACGTTTCCGCCGGCGGCCGGGGCGGCCATGCCGCGCTCGGTCATCATCACGCCGATCGCGCTGCCCAGCCCGAGCGGCTCCCGTCCGTCACGCCGTACGACGGTGGTGGTGCGCCGCTTCGGCTTCTGCCGGGTGGCACCGTTCTTCCTCGCCGCTTCCCGGGCGGCGAGCAGGGCCTGGCGGGCCAGGTCGACACCGGACACCTCGCCGCCGCTCATGACTGCCCCCAGGAGTAGCCGAGGTTCAGGTGCCCGAGCCGGGCGTGGTGCTGCGCCTGGTCGACCAGCTGGTTGCTGAACAGGCGCCTCGCTGACGGCTCGCCGTAGGAGTCGATGTGGTCGAAGACGATCTGGTGGTCCTTCATCGCCCGCACCCGCCAGTCGCGCACCTGGTCGGGAGTCAGGTCCTCGAGGACGAGCTCCTGGTCGACGTCGGCGGTCTCCGGCTCCAAGACTGCAGCGGCGGCGGCCGGGCGCGGCGTGGGCAGCACGACCGGGGCCACCTCCTCGGCCTGGACCTCGCCGTCCGGCTGCGCGGCGGCTGCTTCGGCGCGGGCCGCCTTCGCTTCGGCCTTCCGGGCGCGGTGCTGCTCCCACTCGGAGGCCTTCGGTTACGCTTTGGCCGTCACGGTCTCGTGCAGCTGCCGGTCGGTAACCTTCCCGCAGCCGGGACGCAACTGCGCTGGAGCGCGCCGAAGCTGATCGAGGCGGCCAACGAGAAGGTGCCCGGTGCGAACGTCCGCGCCCTGCACGTCCTGGCGCCCGCACCCGTAAAGGCCGGCCCCGCCACGGCGGCCGCCGAACCGGCCCCACCGTCGACCGCACCCGCAGCGCCGATGCAGCGTACGGATCCGCCGGAGGGCTACCGCGAAGCCATCGCCGCCCACCGCACCACCTGGATCAGGCAGCAGCACACCAACCCGAGGATTCAGGCGGCGGCCGAACGGCAGCTTCGTGAAAGGCTCCGGGAACCCGAGGAGCACTTCACCGACGGCCGCCAGGCCCTCGAGGAGCTCCACGCGAAAGCGGCCGCCCAGCAGCGGGTCCGGCCGAGCGAGGCATCCCGGGCACGGGCCCTGCAACGCTTCGCCGCCGAACGCGCGGGGCTGGCCACCATCACCCCGGCGGCCGCTCCTGAGCGGCTGGACCGTACGGCGTGATTACACGGCAAGGCACCAACAGCACACGCAGCAGCCTGCAGCGCTACTGCCCAACTCCGCCCTGACAGTCCACATGTGTCAGTGCTACGCGACACATCTCCCTCGAGTGTGTCATTTTTGATACATTAGTGTGTCAAAAATGACACACTCGACCTACGTAGGACGCCACCAGAGTCGGTGTCCTCGGACTCCTCGCATGGGCGATCCAGAAGGACCTGCAGAGATAGCGCGTCCAGCCCACTTGCCCGATCGAGCCTCCGCGCGATCGGCCCGGGGCCGATCGCGCGTTGTGGGCATGCAGAGGCCGGCCCAGATGACGCCTGGTACTACTGGCGTGCCCACTCGCTGAAAACTTGCTGGACGTCTGCGTCGAGCACGTCGCGCAGCTCGTCCTTGTCCTGGGGAGCTTCCAGGCCCTGGGCGGCGGCGATCTCCTGGTAGTGCGCCCTGAGCGGTGCATCGTCCACGACGACCAGCGAGGCCAGCAGCGCCTGGTCCGAAGCGGTTGCCTCATCCACGAGGATCAGAACTCGCACTTGGTCGGCGATGCCCATGCGCGGTAGAGCTGCCGGCCCGAGCTGTTGCTCCAACTGCCTCCATGTCGTCGTCCGGCCTTCCCGCGCGGCTTTCCTCAAGGCGCCGCGGACAGCCAGAGCAACTGGAGCCGCAGCCTTGTCCGCCTCCTCCCGAAGGGTGCGGGCCTCCCTCTCGGCCTGCTCCAGCAAGCTCTTCACGTCTCGCCGCTCTTGTGCGGAGAGCCAGTCGCCAGCGGTTTCTGTCAGTGGGATGAGCTCCGCAAGGAGTTCGCCGCGTTCCTTGGCTGGTACGCGGTTGGCCCGCAGACGCCCGATCAGGCCTCTCGCCTTCGCCAGTGCGAGACGCCGCTCCCGGCGCTCTTCCCGGGCCCGACTGTCCTCCGCCGGGCGAAATACGGAAACCGTCGCCTGCGGGACAACACTCCTTTCCCAGGGGCGAAAGGCGAGTTTCCCCGCTGCTGTCAGCGTGTCCGTTTCCTCCTCGGTCAGTGGCTCGTCGAACGCCGCAAGCCTCTTCACCTCGTCAAGCAAGGTTCGTGCGGCAACAGAATCTCCGCGGCTCACGGCTCTTTCCAGGCGGGTGAATACACTCCGGTGCTTGAGGTCGTGCCCCTCGAGCCAGTTACGGGCTCGCACCGCCGTGTCCTCCAGGTGAGCGAGAGCTGGGCCTTCGCAGCGGCTGACCTCCAGGTCGGCCTGATTGCACAGCTCCCGTACACGCGCGATATCGACGCTGCGCACCGCGGTGGTGATGTCCCTGGCCAGACCGCCGATCTGGACACCAGGAACATCCCCACCAAGCTCCGGTGAGCTCACGTCCTGTGCCGGTGGTGCGGTGACCGCCGCGGGCGGCGACGCGGACCGGATGCTCCTGGTGCTCAACGCGCGCTTCGCCACCGGGGTCATGAGCCGGCCGTCCTCGGTGATCTCGCAGTCATCGAGATCGATGTTCCAGACTGTGCTTTCGCCGAAGACCTGCGTGCCCAGGACCAGGACGCGCCGGTGGCCATCCGTAACGAACTTGACGCGGTTGACGTGGCCGAGCTGCTCCAGCCTGTCGGGAGGAATAGGCACACCGGGACCGAGAATGAGCTCTCCGACCTCCGGGTCGTTCCAGTCCGGCGGCACCTGAGCGTTCAGATGGAAACGCAGCTTACGGCCGCCCAGATAGAGGTCGATGAGCGACCCGGCAGGCATATCTTCCCGGTCGATGAAGTGGTAGCGGGGGGAGTGCCCCTGACCTCGCAGCCAGCCTTGGGTGGTGCTCTTCACGTACAGGTGGTCCGCGCTGCTGACTCCGCGGTCAATGTCGTCCCTGCAAGGCGGGCGCAAACCGTCAGGATCGGGAAAATGCGCGAAGTGACATACCCGCTGCTTGGGGCTTCTGGTCGTCAGCCTCCACCCACACCCTCCCAGCAGCACACCGCACCAGAACGACTTGGCAGGGTGCTCCGCAAGGAACAGCTCCAGCTCATCCGGTTCCGTGGGACAGATCAGGGGATCATCCGATTCCGGGCCCCCGTACACCGCAGTCTGAATTTTTCGAGGATCAGATTTCATCGCCAGCCCCTTCGCCAGCCGCCCAAGCACCCTCCCCGACCACAAGCCGTCTGCCGGAACGAACGGCTGATCAGTGGGACTGGTAGCCCAACTCCCCGATCCTAGGAGGGCGCACTGACAATCAGGCAGTGCACAGAAGACGCCCGCTTCGTTGATCGCGTCCTATCCTCTGCCCGCGATTGAAGGAGAACTCTTCGCCCGGCACCGCTAGGCCCTCGAGAAGCTCCGCGCGAAAGCGGCCGTCCAGCAGCTGGTCCGGCCGAGCGAGGTATCCCGTGCGCGCGCCCTGCAGCGGCTTGCCGCCGAACGGGCCGGGCTGGCCACCATCACTCCGGCGGCCGTGCCGCAGCGGCTGGACCGTACGGCGTGAGATGTCAGGGCACGTCGCCTTCCCAGACCCACGGGCCATCGGGCCGGCTGATGGTCGGCGCGTACGAGGCTCGCCCACCCGGCCCGTACGCGCTGTGCAGGGTGATCAGGTACGCGCCGGTGGTGACCTCGTCGTCCGTCCAGCCGGTGACGTCGATCAGCTGCCCGTCCAGCGGACCGCCGGTCAGCTCCCGGTAGCTGCGGCCGGGCTGCGGTCCGCTCGCGGGAAGGTCGTGTTCGGTGCCGTACACCCGGGGCGCCTGCGTCATGGGGCCCAGTCTGGTCTGCCACCCGTGCACCCGGCAGCCGGTCCGCAGGAAGTGGCCCGGGACGGGGGACCAGCAGAGCTGCTGCCCCCGCCCCTGCCCGTACGCCGCTGCTGCGCTCAGGGCTCCGCAGGATCGTCTCGTACCGGTCGTACGCTGGAAGGATGAGCACCCAGACCGGCCCCTGCGCCCGATACCGGCAGCCCACCCACCGGTACGGGCACGGCGCCAACCCCCTTTCTCTCAGGGCGAATCAGCTGTGGTGTGACGTGGGGTGAGGTGGGTTCGTTGAGCTCCTGGGACTCGTTCTCGGGGGTTGTGGCTCTGCGGCGGGTTGTTGCACGACTCGATGCAGGAGTTGCTGATGCGGGCGTTTCCCGTGGTGATGCCGTCCGGGCAGAAGTACTGGACGGTCCTTGACGACGATCTAGAAGTCGTCCCCGTGGCTGATCACTGGCTGCGAAACCTTCGTTTCGGGCGTGACCGGGCCGAGCTGACAACGAAGGCGTACGCCGGTGGCGTCGCGCTGTACCTGCGGTGGTGCGGGGGAACGGGCCGGTCGTGGCCTGATGCGGGCCGGGATCTGGGCCTGTTCATGGTCTGGCTGAAGTACACGCCGGCGCCCCGGGATGGGGTCGCCGTGGTGGTGCGACCCGGCCCGGGAGCGGACACTGTGCGGTGTGAGCGGCGGATCAACCGGGTGCTCGTCGCTGTGCGGGGGCTGCTGTCGTATGCGGTGTCCGCGGGGGAGGCTCCGCGCGGGGTGCTGGGGCAGATCTACGAGCTCGCTGACAGCCGGGACCTGCCAGCGGAGGCTACGGGCGAGGACGGGGGCCTGTTCTACCGGCTGCGCCCTTTGCACCGGCTGAGGGAACCGGTCGCCGACGTGGACCGCGCGGCCGATGCGGAGCTGGTGGCGATGTTCACTGCGTGCCGTAGCGCGCGGGACCGGCTGATCGTGCTGCTGCTCGGGCGGGCTGGTCTTCGGCGCGGGCAGGCGGCTGGGCTGCGTCGCAGCGACGTACATCTGCTGCCGGACTCACAGGCGCTGGGCTGTAAGTACCCGGGGGCGCACCTGCACGTGCGGCGGCGGGAGAACTCGAATGGGGCCTGGTCGAAGTCGCGGCACGCGTGGGTGGCCCCGCTGGACTTCCTGACGGTGTCCGCCTTCGATCTGTACTACGAGGAGCGGCATCGCCTGCTTGGCGCCGGCGGCAGCGACTTCCTCCTGGTGAATCTGTTCCGGGCGCCGCTGGGGGTGCCTATGTCGCCGGAGGCGATCGGGGAGTTGTTCGGGAGGCTCGGGGCCCGGGCGGGGCTGGCGCGGAGGGTTGGTCCTCATATGGCTCGGCGGGCGTTCGGTTCGAACGTCGCGGACGCGGGTGGGTCGCCTGATGAGGTTCAGGCGCTGCTGGGACAGCGGAGCGTGGACTCGTCGGGTCCGTACCGGTTCCCGGATCCGGGCCGGGTGCGGGCGGCCGTCGAGCGGGTCCCGACCCCGCGTGCCCTTGGTGCCAGCAAGGAGGACCAATGACGGCCGCCGTCTCCGCCGTCCGTCTCCCGACTGCGGTACCGGCAGGCGACGGGCGGTTGGAGGAGATCCTTCAGGCTCTAAATCCGGGGTTCCTCGCGGTGTGGGATTGGGACTGGCAGCGGCGGGTGATCACGTTTCCCCGTGCGCATCCGGTGGTCGGCCTGCCGGACTGCCCGGTGCCGAACTGTCCTTCGGTCATCACAGTCGCTACCCGGCCGATGTGCTGGGGCTGCATGGGGCGCCAGGCGAAGAGCGGCATGCCGCTGGACGAGTTCCTCCTCGTTCCCAAGAGCATCAGCGCCGGCATCGGCCAGCAGACGTGCGCCGTCGACCGGTGCGAGCGCCCCCAGGACACCGCCACCGCTCGACTGTGCGCGACCCACCGCCTCCAGCGCAGCCAAGCCCTGGGCGGCCTGGGAATGGAGGAGTTCTTGGCCCACCCCCAGGTCGTCGGCCTCGCCGGGCTCGGCCCCTGCTTGGTCACCGCCTGCTACCTCGACCGTGCGGGCAGCAAGTACCCGTACTGCAAGACCCACACCCAACGTCTGCGCACAGTTCGCGAAGAGCCTGGCTTCGACGAGCAGCGGTGGCGGCGGACGGACAAGGCGGTCTGCTCCACCCGGGAGGTGAGCCTGCGAGGTCTGCCGGACCTGCTGGTCGCCGAAGTCCTGTACGCGCTGTCGTCACGGGTCGACAACGGCTACAAGCTCCGGCCCGAGTGCCTGCGCCCGCTCTACGACCGGCTGCGCGCCCAGCAGACGAGCCGGCTGGAGGAGGTCTCCGATCCCGAGGCCGCCGGTTACAGCCGTGAGCAAGCGACGATGATCCGTGCCGCACAGTTGGCGCTCACCCGGCTGAACACCACGCCGGAGACCGAGCGGGTCAAGGACGTCTGGGACATGTCCGTCTTCGGGCACACCGGAGTGGTCCCGTTCACCGCGATCACCCAGAAGCCGCTGCGGGAAGCGATGAAGATCTGGGTCTACGACGACCTGCCCCGGCGACGGAACAAGAACGCCGTCCACCACGCCCGCGGCATCATCTCCGCCGTCGCCATGCTCTCGGAGAGCCTGCGCCTTCAGCGCCCCGACCGCGGCGAGGTGCCAGCACTGTGGGGGCGGGCCGACATCGTGGCGTACAGCAACCGCATGGGCCACCTCACCGCGACCGGCAAACAGAGTGCATCACGCCGCCTGGCCTACACCCGCTTCGTCCGCCGAGTCCTGCTCCGCTTCCGCGCCCTGGGCCTGACCGGCCCCGACGGCGTACTGGAGGGCATGCCGGTCGACTTCGCGATCTGGCCCGAGGACATGCCCGACGAGCCCGAAGACGCCGAGGCCGGCCGCGACCTACCCGAAGCGGTGATGCGCATCCTGTGCTCCCACCTCGACCGCCTGGAGGAGATGAGCAACACCGAGACGAGGGTGGCGACCGAACTCCTCATCGACACCGGACGACGCCCCGACGAGATCTACACCCTGGCCTGGGACTGCCTGGAGAGCGACCCCGACGGATCACCCGTGCTCGTCTACGACAACCACAAGGCCTACCGGCTCGGCCGCCGCCTCCCCATCAGCGGCGAGACCGCCGAGGTGATCCGCCGCCAGCAGCAACGCGTCCGCGACCGCTTCCCGACCACCGAGCCGGCCCGGCTCAAGCTCCTGCCCCAGACTCGAACGAACCCCGAGGGAACCAAGACCTACAAAGACATCGCTCTCGCCCACCGCACCTGGGTGGCTTCGCTGCCCGACCTCGTCGTCCCGGTCATCACCACCGAGGCCGGTACCCCAGTCACCCACCTGGTGCCCTTCGACAAGACCCGCGTCTTCCTCTACGCCTACCGGCACTGTTATGCCCAGCGGCACGCCGACGCCGGAGTGCATCCCGACGTCCTCAAGGAATTGATGGACCACCGGCTCATCTCCACCACCCAGGGCTACTACCGGGTCGGTGCGGAGCGCCGTCGGGAGGCCGTCGACCGGGTCACGGCCCTCCAGTTCGACCGGCACGGCAACCGGGTCTGGCGCGCGACTCAGAGGCTGCTCGACTCCGAACACGTCCGGCGTGCGATTGGGGAGGTTGCCACCCCGTACGGGGTCTGCCGCGAACCCTCCAACGTCGCCGCAGGCGGCCACGCGTGCCCCCTGCGTTTCCGCTGTCTGGGCTGCGAGCACTTCTCCACCGACGTCTCCTATCTCCCAGACCTTCAAGCCCACATCGCCGACCTGCTGCGAAGCCGCGAGCGGCTGATGTCCGCGTTCGAAGCCGACGAATGGGCACGGACCCAGGCCATGCCCTCACAGGAGGAGATCAGCCGGGTCCGCCGGCTCATCGACCGCGTCAGCTCCGACCTCGATCAGCTCACCGCCGAGGACCGCGCGCAGATCGAACAGGCCATCACCCTCGTGCGCCGCTCGCGCACCGTCCACCTCGGCATGCCCCGCGTCGGCCAGCCCCTACCCGACGTCCGACCCCCAAGGATCCACCCGTCGTGACCACCGCCATGAGCGACGGCCGCCAGGCCGATACCGAACGCCGCTGTACACGCGTGACGAGCGCGATCACCATCGCACGGTGCGAGGGAAGCCCACTGACCGCCTCAGCCATCGCCCGCGCCGCCCGTGTCGACCGCACCTTCCTCTACCGCCACCGCGACCTCCTCAACGCGCTCCACACCGCGGCGCACGAACCGGCCACACCGTCCGGGGCTGGGCCAACCGCAACTTCGGCATAGCTTCAGGCCGATCTCGCCAACGCAGGTGCCCGCAGTGCCCGCTTGGCCGCCCGCGTCCAACAACTCGAAGAACGCCTGTCGAAGGCACTCGGCGAAGAGATCTGGCGGGCCTCCGGCCTCGAGCCACCCGCCGATGTCGCCGAGCTGAGCAGCCGGATCACCAGGCTCGAACAAAGCAACGTTGAGTTGACGCGCGCGCTTGAGGAGCGTCAAGCCGAACTTGAAGCCGCCCGAGCAGCCAACCGCGACCTGACCCGCGCCCTCAACCAGAAGAGCTGACGCATCTCCCCGCGGCGTTCGCGGGCACTCGCCTGCGACGTCACGTCATTTTGATCACCGTCTGAGTGCGCCGGGCGGCGCGCCCAGGCGGTGACCGTATTCGGTCAGAGCGAGTTGCCCTGTGCCCCGGGTCGGTGTCGAAGCATCGATGGACAGAGGGTTCAGCCCCAAGGCGCCGGCCAGGTTGGGCGCGAGGTCGAGGAGCTCCCACATCCATTCGTCGGCGTCTTCCTCTGTGTCCACGCGGTCGGCTGCCAGAGCGGGGAGCCCGAGCGCGGCGCGCCGCTGCTGCTCGTACGCGAGCGGTTCTCCCAGTTCCAGGTGCTGCACATCCTCGCCAGGGAAGTAGCCGAAGCGACGTACGACGACACCATCCTCGGCGATCAGGACCGCCGAGCCGTCCTGCGAGGCGCTCCACCAGTAAGCTTGCGCGCGCCCGAAGCGGGTGCTGAGTCGTTCGCACGCCTCGAGGACCTCGTTCTGGCGTTCGGTGGCGCTGGGATCGCACCAGGAACCGACGACCAAGGTCCAGCCGGCGAGCTCAGGAGTAACGAACACCCTGCGGTACACGTCGAGCGGATCGGCGTCGAGGCCGCCATGACTGTCGATGTCCGCGGCATACACGCCGACGGAAAACGGGACCGGACGCGGCTGAGACAGCCCGAGCATCTCCATGACGCCAGCCTGGTCCCCGGTCTGCACCGCGATCCAGGAGAGGAAGCAGCAGGAGAGCGGAACTGGTGGGTCGCCGGCGATTTCGATCCTGGCCAGCCGCTCCAGTGCCGCGATGTCACGGGCGCTGATCACCGCCTCGCCGCCGATCTTCGCCAAGGCTTCCAGAGCGCCCGCGCGCGCCGCCCCGGGGCCGTCGATGCGGACCGCCTGCAGCAGCGGCACCACGGCTGTTCCCCACGCAGAGAACGCCTGAACCACAGCCTGCCTGACCTTCGCGTCCCGGTCGCTCAGCAGCGGCAGCACATGGCGAGCAGCAGTGGGCACATCGCTGCTCCAGCGGCTGATCGCTGCCACAGCAGCACGCCGCAGAGTTGAATCCTCAAGCAGGAGGGCGCCAACGTAGCCGTCCAGTTCCGCCGCCCCAAACCCAGCGAACGCCCGCAACAGTCGATGAGGCGCCTCTCCCGGCGGCAAGGTCTCCAGGGCGCCGAGCACCGCCTCGAACGCCTCCGTGCCCATGCGGCGCAAGACGGCCTGCAGGACGGGCTCGCTCACGGGCGAGCCGGGATCCTTCAGTTGCCCAATCAGTACTGGTAGGGCCGCGGCCCCCAGATCAGCTACGGCAGTGGCGGCCGCATCCCGTTCTGTCAGGTCATCGGCCCCGAGAGCGAGAACCAGTTCGAGTGTGGTCACGAGCGCACGCTAGCCGACCGCACCGACAGGGCAGTCCGACAGCTCGTGAGGACAGGCTATATGGGCCCTTACGCATCACCGCCGACGGCTCTGTTCGGGGAGCCACAGCCCACGCCAGCCCGTCCGGAGCCAGCAGCAGACACTTCGTGGGGGCAAGAAGTGCCCCTTCAGGTCAATCCAGGGGACGTGCTGCCGGCAGCCATTCGACTTCGTCGTCGCCGCGTCGGAGATCTCCCCTGAACGTCAGTGCCTCACGCCCGATGCCCAACGCATCGAGCAGGATGTCGATGGCTGCTTCGTCGTCGTCCGTTTCGTTGATGACGGACACGATGGTGTCCGTCATCGGGCTGTACTCCATGCGGTGGAGCGCAAAATGCACGCCACGGATCTGGATCATCGCGACGTCGACGGGGCTCAGTTCCTCCCAGCCACGCTCGGTCGTCAGCTTCAACCGGCCCGCCACAGAGTCAAGCGACGGTGCAAGGCCAGCCACCACACGGAAGAGACCCGAGATGTACCACCACATGCTGGTCTGCCACGTAGGGTTCGGATTCGCACACGCCGAGACCTGTGCATCCCGCCAGCCGGCTTCCGGGCCAGGTACATCAAAGTTCAAGATCTCCCAACCCCCGCTCCTGACCGCACCCTACTCGGCCGCCCCACCGAACCCGCAGGGGCCTTCTCGTCGTCCGGGTGCCGCTACGTGATCGCAGCCCGACAGATCCCCGACTGCTTGCCTGAACCGGCCAAGAGCTTTCGGACGTCAGGCGGTGATCAGGGCCGCGGTATCGACCCAGCGAGCCAGAACGCTGAGCGCGGCCAACTGCTCCAGCGCCTCATGCTCGGGAAGTTCGGGGAGGCCGTCATCGTGGCTGTTGGGGTTGCGGATCCCGGCGAAGAAGCCCTCCGCGAACGCCGCAGCACCGCGGTGGACACTGCGGAAGGTGTCGCTTCCGTCGTTGCCCATCAGGCGCAGGCGGGGCTGCCCGGGCTTCGGATCGTCCTGGGAGAAGGCCTGCTGGAACAGCCTGGTTTCGCTCACGTCCTTGCGTCCGATCTTGTTCTGCGTCTCGGCGTTGACCTTTCGGGCGGCAGCCGTGACGGCCTCGCGGAAGTGCCCGCTCTGCCACAGCGGCCGCGCGCCCTCCCATGCCCAGGAGTGCATCGCCGAGGCGTTCAGGTCCGGGGCATCGTCCCCCAGCCGTGCACGAACCTCGCCGTCGCGCTCCAACACTGCCTCAGCTCGCTGGGCGGCCTCCCGGTGGCGACACCAGCGGTTGACGCGGCTGTCCGGTATCTCCGTGCGCCAGCCAGGAAGCGCCCGGTCCAGGATCTGCTCGACCACCTGAGCGCTGGCCAAGATGTCCTTCTGATCCCCCCGGTTGGACATACGCGAGGTGATGACGGTGACCCCCGGCGGGTCCGGCGGGTAGTACAGCGTGGTCAGGTCCAGGAACCTGGCCAGCTCCGCGCGAGCCCAGGCAACATCTGCAATGGAAATGGCCATGGCCGAATCCTGCACCCTAAGCCCACCTACCGGGAACCGGAATTTCCGGATCGGTCCACACCACCAGGGTGCTGCACCGCTCCAGCAGCACGATGTCGCGCCGCGGGCCGTGGTGGCGGCCGAGGCGCTCGCGGGTGCCCGGCCGCCCTCACCCTCGACACCGCGGCAGCCATTCGCGGCTGATCGAGCCGACGGTTCCGGTCGCGGCAACACGCCTTCGTGCGCGTCCTGCACTCACTCGAACCAGCGATGGCACCACACCTGTTGCAGCGACTAGTGTTGGCGGTCCGCGCGCTGAGCGGCACAGATTGCCTTTCGTCTGCCTCGCGCCACACCATCTACCCCAGAGAACCCCCTGTGTGCGAAGTACCAGGCGGAGCTCCCCGCGAAGAAGACGAACGGTGCCTGAGGGGCCCGGCCCGTACGAGCTGGACCGGCCGGACCGGGAGCCGACGCCCCTGGAGAAGAACCGGGCCGTGGTCCAGTGGCTGGAGTACCAGCTGCGGCAGGCGAAGAAGCGGGTCCAGCAGCTCGAAGCCCAGGAGACGCAGGAGCGCGGGCGCCGCGAGCAGGCGCACGCCGGGCTCCGGTGGAAACTCCAGCCCGAGCAGCCTGACGCCCCCGCGCTGCTCCACCGCGGCGACTGCGCCGCGTACCCGGTGGTCGGCGGGTACATCGGCCAGGACGATGCGTTGATCGCGCTGGAGATGCCGGAGGTGGAGCCGTGCCGGGTCTGCCGACCGGAGAATGGGCTCACTTACCGGTAGGCGTCGCGATTTACGCAGCGCCGGCCCAGTCGTGCCAGGGCGAACAGGGGTGCGCCCGAGCGCCCAGGGCGTCGGGTTTGTTTCCCACGGCCGACCGGGCGTACGCCGGCTGCTGGTCCGGGTGGTCGATGCCGTGCGACAGAGCACGGGGCGAGCACAGCCGCCCGGGCCGACGCGAGGTTGCGCTGCTGGTTGCCTGACCGGTTGCTCAACAGGTTGCGCAGCAGGTTGCCTACCTGCCGGGCATCAAGGAGCGACGGCGCAGGTGAGCGCGGTTGGGTCAGCGGGTGGCCAGCGCCGCCACCTCTTCCCTGGACCGGGAAGAGGACCGACCGGCAGCTGCGCGAGACCGTGACGGCCAGGGCGTGGGCGAAGGCGTCCGAGTGGGAGCAGTACCGCGCCCGGAAGGTCGAACTCGAACGTCCGCGCCCCAGCCTCGGGACCGTACGGCGTGAGAGAAGGACCGCTCGGGCCTGTCTTCAGCGGTCTGTCGGGCGTACGCTCCGGCTATGACCACCACACCGAACCTGCGCACCGTCCGACAGGACCAGGACCTTGGATGGGGCGTCACCGCCTCCTGAACGACCGCCTCCGCGCCCCGGAAGAGAGTTTCGGAGCGCGGCGGCGTCCCTGGTGAGCGTTGTCGACGTGGCGTCCGAGGAAGAGGGCCGTGTACTCGATCTCCTACTCGGTGGTGGAGTAGTCGATGCGGCCGGTGCGGTGGCCGGGCTCCCGGCACACGAGGCGACGGCGCCGGTTGGGGGTTCTGGTGCCGGCCGGGACAACGATCGCGGTGCCGCCGCCGGGCCGGCTCTCCAGCGCTCCGTTAATGATGCTGTCGTTCTCCATGGTCACCACGGTGATGGAGTAGCCCAGGCGCTCTTCAAACACGGCGACCAAGTCCCCGAGCGGGTCGGTACGGTCCAGGGGCGGGATCCGGAGATCCCGGACCGTCGCCTGCACCCGCTTCGCGAGCTTCCGATGAGTGTTCCACCGCACCGCCGCCACCTCATCCTGTCTGGTCCACCTTCAGCCCAGTACGGCAGTTCCGGCCACCGGAGGGGCCTGCGGAACGGGACGAAGCGACGGTCGCGCGATCAGGGACGGCGGGCGAGGACGTCGTCGATGCGTGATGCGCTGTGGACCCAGGTCGCGGCGGCCGGTGCCATGAAGCCGAGCACAGTCTGGATGTCGTTCCGGCGGGCCTCGAGGGGCAGGTGCCAGATCCCCTCGTGGTGGGCGATGCGGTTGCGGAACTTGTGCAGCCGGCCGACCGGGTCCTCCACTGTGGGCAGAGCACGGTCAGGGGCGTGCGGAAAGGCCCCGGCGAGGTCGGGCCACAGCTTCGTCTTGTACTGGCGGGCCAGGAGGAAGCGCCAGAAGCCGAAGCTCAGCTCCGCAATGACCTTCCCGCGCGGGATGGCCGCGCCGCGACGCCCAGCGCGCTGCTGGGCCTGGGCAATATCCGCGCGGGCCTTGTCTCCGAGCGGGACCTTTCGGTCGGTGTACCAGTCGGCGGTCCGACCCCGGCGCTGCTGACCGGCAACAAGCTGGGCGTCCAGCGCGTTGCGCAGCATGATCTCCAGGTGCCCGATCGGTTCGAAGAACGCCGCGGCAACGGTGCTGTTCCACCGGTACAGCGCGAGCGCCGCGGCGTGGTCGCCGGCACATTCGGTCAGGTAGGGGTTCAGCCGGTCGGGGCTGAACAGCTCGATGACGGCCTTGCTGTCGAGCGTCTCGATGCCGGGGGGGCGGCGTGCTGTGCATAGTCGGTAATCGTAGGTATGATGGGCGGCGAAGACCCTGGAAACGTCCCTGGTAGTCCGCGAAAGCGGGCAGGCCACACCCCAGGGTTCAGACTTTGAAGGCCCTCACCGATCGGTGAGGGCCTTCTTCATTTGCTGGAGCGGCGTAAGTCTCGGACGATGGGCCGGCCCGATCAAGCTGGCCCGCGCCCAGCGTCGTCGCGAAGCCGACTGTGGCGGCACAGCCCCGGAGTCGGATCCGGGGCTGCGGACGAGCGGCGAGCCCATCACGCTCGGGCGGGCACCCGGTTGTCGATCGTGATGATGACGGAGTCGCCTTCACCGGACCAGGCCGTGCTGAGGACCCGGGCGGTGGCGTAGTAGACCTGGGAGGCCATGGCCCAGTCGGCGTAGGCGACCAGTTCCTCGAGGTCTTCGCCGTCCGGCCTGCGCGTGGAGGCGATGGCCACGCGGTAGAGGGCCAGGAGCATGGCGACCAGGGATCGGCCGGAGAGGACCGCCGCCACGAGGCCGTTCTCGCGTTCCTCCAGGGTGGGGGTGCGGAAGTGCGGGTGGCTGCCGACCTGCGCTGCCACGAATTCCCAGGTGTCCCGGTGGCAGACCAGGGTGGCCGACGCGACCTTCCCGGCTCTCATGATCGCCCAGATCCTCCCCTTCCAGGTGAGCGGGGACGGCTCGTTCACTGATTCGTCGGGGCCCTGCTCGCTGGCTTCCAGTGCCGCGCGGGGGACGTCCTGCTCCTTCTCCTCTTCTTGGTGTCCGCGGTCGTCGCCCTCCGGCGCCTGGTCGACTTCAGGAGCCAGCAGCTCGGCTGCGCTCTCATCGGACGCGGGAGTGTCCGGGGCCGTGGAGGCTTCCCGGTCCGCTGCCGCGGGCGGACTGTCCACCGGCCCAGGAACAGAGGGATTTGCCTGGGGTGTCGACTCCTGGACCAGTGCCGGCCTCTGCCCGGGAAGCGCCACGGTCTCCGGCCCGTATCCGGTGCCCGCAGCGTCCGGCACCGCAGTCGGGTAGGGGTCCTCCGCCGCACCGGCCGCCGCCGTCACCTGTACCGGGGCCTGGGCCTGGGCCTGCAGAGCTTCGAGGATCTGGCCGACGTCCTCGCGCAGGCTGCCGAGCCCGTGGTGCAGCCGGTCGACGTCACGGCGCAGGTCGGCGACTGCGGCAACGGCTTCGCTCGCGCGCTTTCCCGCGTTGTAGGCGCTGGTCCGTGTCTCCTGCTGAGACGACTTCAGATCGGTCAGGGCGCTCTCGCGCAGCCCCGTGATCTCCGCGACGAACGCGGCCCTCAAATCCCGCTCCAGGTCGTTGACCCGGCTGCCGAGGCCGTCGATCGACCTCTTCATCTCGTTCTTCGTGTCGATCACGATCGTCACGATGTCGTCCCTGCGCGGCAAGGAAGCCCTCCCCTTGGTTCGTGTAGTCGGATAACTGCACTGTGTAGTCTGACGGGGTGACAGGCGGGCGTACGCGACTTCCCGAACTTGGCTTGATCCGCCCTGACACGGTCCGATCGGTACCGGCCGGGCCGGCGAAGGGAGCACCGTGGGTGCTCGCACCGCCTATCAGCGGGGGTTTACCGCAAGCGAGTTGACCGTTTTCACTCGTTCGTGACGGAGAGGTCGGCCAGGGGGGCCAAGGGAAACGTGACGCTCCTCACGCCTCGCCTGCCACTCCGGCGGGGCCATGTCACGCGAACCTACCCGTCACCGCAGGTCAGGTCCCGTGCACCACACGTCACACGATTACGCTCCGGCGCTAGATGATCCCTGAACGTCATATTCGCTCGGGTGCGCATGCGCGTTCGGCGGATTCGGCCGGTTGAGTGATCCGTGACGGCACCTCGATGCCGGAACCATTCAGCCTCAACGAAGAGGATCCATGACCGACGACGTACGCAAGGAGGACGGCCGCACCCCCGTGGCCGAAGCCCCGCTCCCGCTCCCGCTGGAGTTCGAGGCCTACTACCTCACCAACCAGGAGGCGTTCCACGAGTTCGCCCTGTTCGTCCTCGGGACGAACGACCTCGCGGAGAAGGCCGTGCACCGCGCCTTCCGGGAACTCCTGCGGCACTGGGACGACCTGCTCACCGAGCCCGACCTCCCGGAGCAGGCCTGGAACATCATGCGCAGGGTCGTCATCGACGAACTCCTCGGCACGCTGCGCGAGAACATGACGGCCATGGACAGCGGCATCGGCCTGTACCCGGCGCTCTGCAAGCTGCCCTCGCGTCAGTTCGACGTGGTGGTGCTCAAGTTCATCGGCAAGTACGACACCAGGCATATCGCCTGGTACATGGGGCTCACCCCCAGCACGGTCCGCCACCACTGCCGCAAGGCCCTGGAGCGCCTGGCTCCCATCCACCGCCGCGCCACGCGTCCGATGAAGCGAAGGGACATCCTGTGACCACCAACCCCTGGGAGAAGCTCTTCGCGGACGCCGACGCCCGCGTCCGTGAACCCCGCCGGCCCTTCGACGTCGGTGCCGGACTCCGGCGCCTCGCCCACGACATCGGCTACGTCCCGCCCACCCCTGCGGCGCCCGCGCGCCCCAGCGCCCGCCGCCGCCTCGGCGCCATGGCCCGGTGCGCCGTCACCCAGGCCGGGGCGGCCGCCCACGTGGAGAGGCTGACCGCGCTCCTCGGACCCGACGAGAACGAGGACAGCGTCACCGAGTTCGACGGCTGGACAGGCGGCGTCGACATCGACGGCGTGCAAGTCTTCGCGTGCACGCTTTACCTCGCCCGCCATCCCGAGAGCGCCAGGTTCTGGTGGAGGTTCGCCGCCGGCGCCGGGCACAACGGCGCCGCCTACTGCCTTTACCTGGACCACCTCGGCCTCGGCGAAGAACGCGAAGCCCGGTTCTGGAAGAAGCAGGTCACCACGACGCTGTTCTCCTCCGGTCCGAGCCCCGATCCCGACCCGGAGGAGTTCCTCAAGGCCCTCGACTCCCTCACCGGCTACTTCGTCCGCAACCCCACCTGCCGGGCCATCACCACGGGGCACCTGGAGGCCGACGTCGAGCGCGTGGTCGACCGCTACACCGACGGCCTCGTCTGCCGCCCCGACGCCCGCATCGCCGACCACATCCACACACTGGTCGGCCGCCCCTGACCAGAGCCCAGCGGGGCCGAAGGTTCCTAGCCGCCCAGCCCCGCCGAACTCCGCAGGCACCCGAAGAACGGAGCACCACCATGCACACTAACCGCCGATCCGAACCCACCGACGAGCCCCCGCAGAAACAGCCCGTGCAGACCTGGCTCGCCCGCCGACGCCACGCTCTGCTCTCCAGCGCTCTGCGCGGCGCCGCCTACGCCACCGGGGCAGGCATCGTCGGACTGGGCTTCTGGCTGATCCAGCAGAGCCTGTAACCCTGCAGGGCGCCGGGTCCCGGCGCCCTGCTCCGTCGACCCGTACATCGCCGACCTGCAGCGTTGGTGACCGTGCTGACCCTGGACATCTCGACGTACCCACGTCGCCGGACCGGACGCGGCGCCGGACAACAGTCTCGGTGGCGTAGTTCCTCGCGGGCCTGACCCGTTGGCGGACGGCCCAGGCGCTGGCTTCGCCCAATTCGAACCCCCTGTCCGTATTCGTATGGCTGATCTGCTATCTGATGGGTTGTCAGTGGGTGGTTCTACCTTCAGGACAGGACTGGCGACAGTGGAGGCGGGACACAGTGGCGAACATCGTCTGGCACGAGAAGTGGGGCATTGAGCTGAACCTGACCCGCGACGACCTTGGGCACGAGAGCATCCCGAATCTCTGGGAGTTGCTGTACCAGAGCGACCGGATCGACGCGTTGCGCAATGTGCCGGTGGCCAGCCGGGGTCTGCAGTGCGGCGGCGTCTGCCGGCAGGCGGGGGTGATCGCCTGGATGTATCTGCGAGTGAAGAGCAACGGGCGCCGGGAGGCAGTACACGAGCGGTCGGAGGACGAGCAGAGGCACCACGCCTCTCTGTCGGACGAGCACAAGGCGTATCAGGAGCGGATCGTGCGGGCAGCCGACAGCGTCGGGTACCCCGCGGACAGCGAGGTCCGTACGGCCGTAGGGCCGCGCTCGTGGGTCCAGACCGACACGCTCGTGCAAGGCGAGAACGGCATCCGGATCGGATGGGAGATCCAGCTCTCCTCGGCTGGAGCGGAAGGCCCTCGGAGCGTCAAGGCCCGAGCAAGCCGTGCGGCGAAAAACGGGATCACCCCGGCGTGGCACACGGACCGCTCCGACTATGCGAGCCGCACCGACACCCACTGGACGAGAAGCGACAACCTGCCCGCCGCAGTGATCGCGAAGTCCGGCGACCTCCGAGTCGTCTCGGGCTTTCGCGTGCTCAACTTCTGGCGGTGCGACATCCGAGCCCTCTACCGCTGCCCGGACACCTCGAGTCGGTGCGGCAAGCAGCACATCACCCCGAAACCGCGCGACGTGTTCTTCGACGACCTGGTGCGCCGGACGGCCGCCGGGCTGATCGTCCCGATCGAACACTGTACGGGAACGAGAACACACCGGTTCTGGGTGACGGAAGCCGATCGGGACCGGCTGGAAGACCACAACAGCGGCCAGCCGGACGCGTCCCAACAGGGCCCGGAAGATGAGCGGGACCTCCCGGTCAGGGCCAGTTATCGGGCGCCCACCTGCCGCCCCGCCTCCGCAGCTTCGGACGCTGCCGTCACACCGGTCGCCGTACCGCCGTCCCTGGCCGGTCCCGAGGTACCGAACCAGCGAGTCGGCGAAGGAGCAGCAGGCCGTCGCCCCGGAACGTGGCCATCCGAGCCCGCGCCATCGCCGGTGGCGCCCCGGCCAGCAGAACAGGCACCGGCTGGGAGCAACGTGCCCCGACAGCCTGGACCGGGAGACCGGACCGAAGGCCGTCTGCTGGACTGGGGGTCGAGTAGTCATTGGTCATCCGAAGCCAGGCCGCGCCGGTACTGCGCCCGGGCGACAACCCTGTTGGACGAAGGCGGCGTCCCCGCTCACAAGACCTGTGCGGAGACAAGCGCCCTGCCCGGCACCACCGTCGTACGGAGTGACGGCGGTGAGCCGCTCGCCCCAGGTCCTGATCTCGATGCCCGGAGTGGGGATCAGGACAGGAGCCAGGATTCTCATCGAGGTCGGCGACGGCAGCAGCTTCCCCTCCGCCGCCCACCTCGCCGCCTACGCCGGACTCGCCCCGGCGACCCGCAACTCGGGCTCCTCGATCCGCGGCGAACAGCCCTCCCGCCGAGGGAACAAGCAGCTCAAACGGGCTTTCTTCCTCTCCGCGTTCGCAGCCCTCGGCGACCCCGCATCCCGCGCCTACTACGACAAGAAGATCGCCCAGGGCAAGCGCCACACCCGAGCCCTCCTCTGCCTCGCGAGACGACGAGCCGAAGTCCCCTTCGCGATGCTCCGCGACGGCACCTTCTACGAACCACAACCCGCCCGAACAGCTTGACCAAACTCATAGGGGCCCCGATCGCCCGGGGCGTGCCTGCACAATCGGATGAACCGCACGGACAAAGATCACGGGTTTGTCCCACTGCCGAGGTAAGGGACCTGCAGAGGCTCGGCTAGCGGAATCTTGTTGAAGCCGGTGCGTACCCTGCGGCAGCCGGGCGCCAGGCACAGGAAGAATTCCTCGACACTCTTCCGCATACAGCGCTTCTTGAGCCATTCCTTTTCTGCACTGCTGAGGCTCCGGTGAGGCTCGTCGGAATCACAGGCGATGCAATACATCGGCCCGTTGGGCGTCGTTACATTCACTCGCCTCGAGCGACTCGGAGGCGAGATCGGGTGGGCGGGATCATTCCGAGCGAACACCGTACGCCAGGTCCGGCTGGCCCAATCCAACAGGCGCCGGCCGGCCGACTGAGGACTGATGATCTTCTCCAGCCGCCTGAACGAGTCCCGATGAATGTGCTCCACCATCCAGAGGAGCCAGCCCCGGCGGATGACCTCGCCGATGGCGAAGCCTGCTGCGGCGATGGTGAAGCCGTTCCACGGCATGTTCTCGATGAAAGGGTGCAGGCGAGTGCCCTCCCACCCTGGCGGCTGCGGCGGTCCTCCGCTGACAGGATCGACCCGGCGCACCCCTCCGCAGACCATCGCAACCACGGCGACCAGAAGGGCTGCGTACACGGCGACAAGATGGCGGTGCAGGAAGCGTGTGGCACGGGCGACGTGCACAGCCACGGTGCCTGGTGGCTTCTGCAACATTTCGGCGGTTTCGGCGATGGTGTAGCCGAGCGCCTTGTGCGACCACACCGCCTCGCGCTGTCCCAGGGGTAGTTGGCTCACGTGCTGGTGCACGGCGGCCCGGTTGGCAACGAGGCAGGCTATGTCCGGGGTTGCCTCCTCGGCGAGGAACGCTCGGTGGGTCTCAGCAGCGTGCCACCGGTCGCGGCGCTCGGCGATCACCGTCACCTCATTCTCGACAATGCGGCGCAGGTACGCTTTTGGGTACTTGATGGCTGACGCGTCCCGAACCCGCAGGAAGGCCGTCTGGACCAAGTCCTCGGCACCGATCACCGAGTCAGGTATGCCGTGTTCGGCGAGCTTCCATCGGGCGCGCTGCGCGAGCCACGGCGCGTACTGCTCGTACAGTTCGGCCAGGGCGTTCCTGCCTGCATCACTGCTCACTTCCCGCGCCCCCTCCGGTCGCACGCCTTCCTCGGTCGCTGCGCCGTTCTGTCGGCCGTGCTTCGCGACGGGCTCGGATGATCTCAGAGCGAGCCGCTGCTCGATTCCGTGCAGCCCTGCTGGTGAGCCATTCCTTGATAGCAGGTGCCAGCGCCGCCGCCATCGTCACCAAGGTCACCGCGAGTTCCACCTCACGCCTCCTCTGCTCATGAACGGCCGTTGGGCGCTGCACGGTGCAGTGCGTTGGCCGTACAGAGCCTTAGAGCGCGGCGGGCGGGATTCTCTTACACGCTGTTTCATGATTTTTTTGCGAATGAGCGGACCTGGACAGCGCCGCTGCGGGTGAGGACCGAGGCCGCCTGGCCTGTGAGTTGGAAAATCGCAGGTCAGCTCGTTCCAACCCGGTTCCGAACTCCGCGACGGACTACCGGCACCGATTCACACCAAGGGCTCCGGATACGGCCGGGGCGGCACCACCAGGTGGTGCTGGCTACCTCGTCGGGGTGCCACTCACCAAGAGAGACAGGTCACTGTCGCCGCTGGCCGAACGTCCTGGAATCCTCCCGGGCGACGGTTGGAAGACGAGATCCTCAACCGGCTGCGGCTGCCTGCCGCTCGGCGCGCTTGATGTCGCCCAGATACTTGCGCACCGTTCCAACCTTGTAGGGCGTGCCCTCGGCGAGCTCCGGGGCGAGGGAGTTGGCGGACCTGGAACGCTCCTCGGCGCGCAGCTCCCGGTATCGGGCCGCCACCAGCTCCGCCCCTGTGAGAGGCGTTAGCTCGTGGTCCGGTGTCTCAGCCTGCTCGGGGGGCTCCTCATCGCGGTCGCTGGAGGGCGACGCCTGGTCGGGCTCCTCACCGTCGGGGATCCGCACCTGCACAACACGGCGCCCCTCCCCCGTCCGGTCCGCCGCCGTTCCGCCTGGCGCCGCAGCTGCTACTGGAACGCCGTTGGAATCGGAACGTTCGTCGTCGAATGCAGTGTCCCCGGACGCTCCGTTCCAGAACTCCAAGTTCTCCAACCGGTCCTGCGCCATACCCTCCGCCGGTGCCTTCTGGCCGGAGTCGAACCAGGCGCTGGTCCTCCCGCCGGGCTGCCCAGGCAGCTCCTCAGCACGATCCTCCGGTCCGGGGTTAGACCCTTCGGGCTCCGGCTCGGTGGAGCTGCCGTCTCCGCTCGGAGCCTGGTTCTGGCGGATGAACCTCTCGTTGTGCTCGATCCAGAGCTCGTCGAGTAGGGGGTCCAGCAACGTCCCGGTAAGCGGCCCGCGGGTCGAGGTGTCGATGACGTTGTACTGCGCGAGGAAGAGCCCGAACTGCTCGGCGTCGGGGAAGTGCCCCCTCTGGGCTACGTAGCCTTCGGCAGCTGCGAGGTAATCCACGTCCGGAAGAGCCGGCTCCGGCCTCGTCTCCGCGGGGTCCGGAACGCTGGTGGCGAGGCCGCTCGCCAAGGCCTCGTGCCCGGCCCCGGCGGGCCGCTCAGCCTCGGTACCCGCCTCCCCCGTGCGCTGATGTCCGATGGACAGCGCAGGTGTCTCGCCCTCGGCGCCTACCCGTTCGACCGTGGTGAGGGTGGGCTCCTCGATGCCGGCGGCGGCGAGCCCGGCCGGGGCGGTCTCGGCGAGGGGCACGCCGTACTTCGCGAGGCGCAGCGGCATCAACGACTCGACCGGGGCCTTGCGCCGCCAGTTGCGGCCGAAGCGAGCCTGGAGCCGGGCCTGGTAGATCAGCCGGTCCTGTTCGAGGTTGATGACCTGCTCGTAACTGCGCAGCTCCCACAGCTTCATCCGCCGCCACAGCTTGAAGGTGGGGACGGGGGAGAGCAGCCAGCGGGTGAGCCGGACACCCTCCATGTGTTTGTCGGCCGTGATGTCCGCGATCCGGCCCACCGCGTGCCGGGCGGCCTCGACGGAGACGACGAACAGCACCGGGATCACCGCGTGCATCGCGGTGCCCAGCGGATCCGGCCAGGAGGCCGCGCCGTTGAACGCGATCGTCGCCGCCGTCAGCAGCCACGCAGTCTGGCGCAGCAGCGGGAACGGGATCCGCATCCAGGTCAGCAGGAGGTCCAGGGCCAGCAGGACGCAGATGCCCGCGTCGATGCCGATGGGGAAGACCAGCGCGAACTCGCCGAAACCCTTGTCCTCCGCGAGTTCGCGCACGGCGGCGTAGGAACCCGCGAAACCGATCGCGGCGATGAGCACCGCACCGGCGACGACGATCCCGATGAGTATGCGGTGCGTGCGTGTCAGCTGCATCGCGGCCACGCGGGAGCCTCCTTGTGGAGCAAGTTGTGGGGGTGTTCGGGGGTGCGGGCCGATGGGCGGTGAGCGTCCCTGTCGTGCTTCGTCGGCACGGCAGGGACGCTTCCGCGTGGCCTCACTCCTGGGTGAGGAGTTTGGCGAGGGTGCGCCGGTCCTCAGCGGTCATGTGCTGGCGGGCCAGCTTGTTCAGCGCGTGCGGGTTGTGCCACGGGAGGTGCGTCGGGGAGTGCTGGTCCGTGGCGGGACTGATTACGGCGTTATCAGTCGTGGGCTCAGGCTGTTCGGCCGTTGGCGTTCCTGCCTCGGGGACCTCGGTGGGCTTGCTGATAACGGCGTTATCGGCGGGGGAGTCCCGTCGGCTCTGTGCCTGCGGCTGCTCGGGGGCGATAACGGCGTTATCAGCGGGCGGGGGAGAAGCAGGCGAGCTCTGCTTCTTCTTCTTCGCGGCGGTCTGTTCAGCTCGCGCGTCCGCCACTGCGCGCTGTTCCTGCGGCGCGTGCTTGGCCAGCCCCCGCACGTGCTCGACCTTGCGCCGGCCTGCCTCCAGATCTGCCTGGAGCTCGGGAGCCAGTTCCAGCAGGGACAGGCGCTGTGAGATGTAGGGCTGGGTGACGCCGAGCCTCTTGGCTGCCTTGTGCTGGGAGCCGTAGAACGCCACCAACGTCTTCAGCGCCGCGGCTTCTTCCAGATCGGAGAGGTTCTCCCGCTGGGCGTTCGCGACGAAGGCGGACTCCAGGAGAGCCTCGTCCGTGGTGACCCGCGCGTCGTCGACGGTGACCTTTATCGTCGCGAGCCCTGCCGCCCGGGCGCCCGCCAGGCGCCGGTGCCCGTCCACGACGACGAAGCTCGCTCCGGGCTCAAGCTCCGAGGCACGCTCTGGACGGTCCCGCAGGTATGCCTCGATGGACGCGACGGTGATCGACTGGATCTGCCCGACCTCGCTGAGGCTGGCGGCCATGCCGGAGACATCGCCCAGGGTCTCGCGGGGGTTGTCGGGGTTGGCGCTGATCTCAGTGAGCGGCAGTTCGTTGGGGTCGACGGTTCCGAAAGCCTGGTCGGTCAGCTGGCGCCGGACGCTGCGGGCCTTCCCGGCCCGGGCGAACGACGATGATGCGCCCAGCTGGTCTTCCTTGGAACTCATGAAATCTGCCTCGCGATCTCCCGCATGCCCGTCGACTGGTCACAGTGGGGGGCGTGTTCCAGCAGCGGCATACGCTTGCGTACGGCTTCTCGCTGTTCCTTGAGGTCGCCGATCACGGCGAGCACCTTCGGGTCCCCGAGGTTCCGCCATTCCCGGAGGGAGGATGTGGCGACGACGCCCCGTCGGCTGTCGTAGAGGTTGACCACGATCCCGAGGTACTCGATCTCCAGGTTCAGATCCTCGCGCAGGGACTCGATCTGGTCGGCCAGCATGGCGTAGGCCGTTGCCGACGAGTCCTCCGCCAGAACGGGGATGACCATGCCGGAGATCCCCTCGGCTTCTCCCTGGCGGCGACGCCCGTAGTAGATCGCGGCGTCGGTCGCCATGCCCAGGCTCGGCGGGCAGTCGATCACGATCGCGTCGAAGTCCTTCTCCAGCGGCTGCAGGGCTCGCTCCAGCGCGGCTTCCTTGTTCCTCATCCGCGCGACCGCGATCTTCGCGTCGAGAAGGAACCCGTCCGGGCAGGCCGGCAGCACATGAAGGCGCTTCTCGAAGCGAGGGGACTCGATCGTGACGACAAGGTCCTTCAGCTGGCCCTTGCCTTCGCCGCACATGTGCAGCACCAGGCTGTCCGTTCCCGGGGGGAGCTGCTCCACACCGAGCTGGTCGCTGAGGTGCCCTTGCGGGTCGTAGTCCACCAGCAGCACGCGCATGCCGTCCTCGGCCAGCGCCTGCGCCACGCCTGCGGCAACCGCCGTTTTCCCCACACCGCCCTTCTGGTTTATGACGACCTTGCGCTGAACGACGCCGGTGACAGGACGGTGTCTTGGGGAGGGGTTGGCTCTCAGCCAGGTCTGTACTGACTGGGCGAGGCCTTGGACGAACGGCATGCCGTCGCGTCCGTTGCAGGTTCTTTTGAGATCCTCCCACTGCCCCGGGGGCAGCCATGTGGAGAAGGAGCTGGAGCCTGAGGTGTCGACGGCAGGGCAGTCGCCGGGCGCTGATGCGCGCCAGGCGGTGATGCCGGCGGACACGGCGTCCTGGATGTCGATGCCGAGTTCGGCGGCACGAACCTTGAGGTCCTGGCGCAGCCAGGACGGCAGCTTGGAGACGACCTTCTCTCTGTCTCCGGCAGTACTTGGAGTGACCATGAGGTCAGCTTACTAACCAATACCGAAAAGGGACCAACCCCCTGCTCAACACGCGTGGCGCACCCAGGCCCTGATGAACCGTCTCGCTGAAAGTGAGCCAGCCTCGATCGATCTGAGTCATCAAGCCCGACGTGGTTCACCTGAGCGAGGCGGGCCACCTGACACCACAGCACCCGGCCGACCACGCCCCCGGCGCCCATGCCACATCACCGGCCGACCGCGACCAGCGCCAGCCCAGACTCAGACTCGTGCTGTGCAGGGCCGAAGGCCTCGATCCGTCGGCCAACTGCCGATAACGCCGTTATCGGCAGCAGTACATGACGAACGGTGCCAACTGGCTTCAGCGCTCACGAATGTTCTGTCTCATCTGACCAGGGGCCAGTCTCTGAAGCTTCCCCAACGCCTGCACCTTCGAGGAACCGGTACGCGTGCGCGGCCGGACAGTGCGAACTGACCTATGAGCGCCTGCCCTTGGGTATCAGCAGCTCACATTCCGCGCACTGGGTTCCGTACGTCGGGTTGTCGGAGTCTCCTTCTGCGCTGCGCGAGGGGGCTGGCGTGACCGGTGTGACCGGTATCTCGGGGGCCCCCGCGCACATGAGCCTATCGGCGGTTCCAACCGCCTGGGGCTGCGTTCTGTCCAGTGACCGAAAGGAGGGGGCCTGGGGGAGGGATCCGAAAGAACAGCTACTGAGGAAGTTTCGGTCGCTCGAGGGTCGCTGCAGTAGAAGTGCAGGTCAGGACGGTCCAGGAAAGCCAAACAGCGACTGAAGCGACTGAAGGCTTCTATCTATGACGCGCACACGCGCACGCGAATGTCCTCATAAAGTCCGAGCTTGAGTCGCTTGGGTCGCTCTGGGGAGACTCGCACGGCTCTGAGCTGCGGATTTGTGAAAGCGACTCAGGGGATCTCCAGTCGCTGAGACGCTGGATTCCTCGGTCGCTGGGGGACTGCCATCGTGATCGACCCCGCGACTGAGAGGGGAGAGGGCGGGGGGGGGGGGGGGGGGGGGGGGGGGGGGGCCCCCCCCCCCCCCCCCCCCACGTCCGCACCACGGCCGACCTGTCCCGTGCGGTTGCATCCGTCCCCCGCCCGGGCCGGCCCGGTGCCGTTCACCGGTTCAGCGAACGGCCACCAGGACGCTGTCGTCGCCGCACTGCCAGACGGTGGCCGCACCGCTGAAACCGGCTTCGCGGAGGAGCGCTGTCTGGGCGGCGGTCGTCAGTCCGTTGGGCTGCCTGAAGGTGCGGTGCGCGATCGGTGAGCGGGCCCGGGCCTCGGTGAGCGGGGCGAGTTCCGGGGCGGAGAGGAAGGTCTTCCACCAGCCCGCCCAGGCCTCGCGGCCCTGACGGCCCGTCCGGTGGGCGCGGCGGGCCCGGACGTGACGGGCGATGTCGATCAGCTCCGGGTCGTCTGCCGGCCTGCGGTTGTCGGCGTCGACGAAGACGCCTCCGGGGCGCAGCCGAGCGGCCAGGGTGCGGTAGAGCGCGGCGAGTTCGCCGGGGTCGAGCCAGTGGAGCGCGGTGGACGAGACGGCCGCGTCCCAGGGCGCCGGTGCGACGGCGTCGGCCCAGCCGGGTGCGGTGAGGTCGCGCGCCAGGAGGCGGATGTCCGTGCCCGCGACGGCCTCCTCCGCGAGGCCGAGGAGGAGCGGGTCCGCGTCGACGCCGACGGTGTCGGCCCGCGGGAAGGCACGGGCCAGCCGGGTGGTCAGCGAGCCGGTGCCGCAGCCCAGGTCCACCAGGAGCGGCCGGGCGGCCGTCCCGCTCCGGTCGAGGGACCGGCCGACGATGTCGATGACGACCTGGAAGCGTTCCTCCCGGTCCGGGCTGTAGCGCTCCTGCTGCTCGTCCCAGCGGTGCAGCCAGGTGCGGGCGGTCTCGCCGAGCATGTTCGCCTCTTTCGGTCGAGGGGCGGGGAGTGTGTCGTACGGCGCGATGGACGGGGGCGGGGCGGGACCCGGCGTGGCCGGGGCCGCCCGCCTGCCGCAGGGTGCTCAGCCACGGCCGACGAAGGGCATCGTGGTGGGGAGGACGGTGAGGGACTGCACATTGGTGGTGACGGGCAGGGAGGCCATCAGCAGGAGGGCGTCGGTGAAGTGGGACACCGGCAACGTCGCCTCCACCGCCTTGGAGCCGTCGGCCTGACGTGCGGGAGGCTGCGGGGCGCCGTCCGGGGGCTCCACGTTCCCCACGTCCAGCTGGCCGCAGGCGATGTTGTGGGCGCGGCCGTCGAGGGAGAGCGAGCGGGTCAGGCCGAGGACCGCGTGCTTCGCCGCGGTGTAGGCGGCGGAGTGCGGGCGGGGTGTGTACGCGGACGGCGCGCCGTTGTTGATGATCCGCCCGCCGGAGGGGTTCTGCTCGCACATGACGCGGAACGCTTCCCGCGAACAGAGGAACGTGCCGGTGACGATCGTGCCCAGCACCCGGTTCCAGTCGTCGAGGGCCACCTCGGCCACGGGGACGCGGGGCGCCGGGGCCCCGGCGTTGTTGAAGAGCAGATCGACCCTCCCGTACCGGTCGCGGGCGGCCCGGAACAGCGCCGCGACCTCGTCGGGGCGGGTGATGTCGGTGGGGACGGCGAGAGCGTGCTCGTCCCCTCCCGGGGAGAGGGCCGCGGTCCCGTCCAGGGCGTCGGGGCGCCGGCCGGCCAGCACCACGTTCCAGCCCCGGCCCAGCAGGGCCAGGGCGGCGGCACGGCCCAGCCCGCTTCCCGCGCCGGTGACGACTGCCGTACCACTTACGGCGCCCCTCATGCCGCCACCTCGTCCAGCCACAGGCGCAGAACCCGTCGGTGGTGCGGTTCGGGGCTGTCGGTGAACGGGGAACGACCGTGCATGACGCGGCTGTTGCGGATGATCAACAGGTCTCCGGAGGTCAGGGTGACCGGGTAGGCGGTCTCCGGGCGGTTGAGGACCCCGTCCAGGACGTCCAGCGCCTCGGCACGTGCGGCGTCGAGCGGGGGACGCCCGTCGCGCCCGGCGGAGGCCCGCACCGTACGGGACTGGTAGTAGCAGGTGACGGCGGAGTCCGGTCCGGTGGTGAGGATCGGGGTGCGGACGAGCTGGCTGCCCGCGCGGCCGGTGCGGTCGAAGTACCACTCCTGGCCGAGGAGTTCCAGTACGTCCGGGCGTTCGGCGGCGAGGACGTCATGGATGTACGGCGCTCCGGCCACACGTGTCGCGCCGCCCCGGGCGGCCGGCCGCAGACAGAGCAGGACGAGGAGGTCGCAGGTGTCGCAGTGGAAGGCGATCTCGTCCGGGTCCCCCTCCCGGCGCCGCAGCACCTGCGTCAGGTCGCCCGCACCGTTCTGCGGCACGATCTCGCCGAAGTCCCGGACGAGCCGGGAGACCCGCTCGGTGACGTCCGCCTCCTGGCGGACGTCCGCGACAGGGCCGGCGGGGAAGAGGTGCCGCACGAGGGCGAACCCGAAGGCGTCGAGCCCCGTGCGGATGCGGGAGCGCAGGTCTTCCCAGACCGGGTCGGGCTCCCTTCCCGGGCCGCCGGCGGCCGACCACAGCCGGGCGCGGTCCTGCTCGGTCGGTGCCAGGCGCCACACCTCGTGCCCGGCCTTGAGCCTGCTGGTGTCCCAAGCCCCGGAGGGGGCGGGTGCGTTGACGCGCGAAGCGTTCTCCATCGGGGTCCCTTCCGCTGTCCTGTACGTCGTGCCGGTCCGGCCCGCACCGGGCGGGGACCGGACCGATGCCGCGGCGCGTGCTGTTCAGTCCTGTTCCCGGACGGCGGCCTCCACGGCCTTCGACCAGAGGGCGAGCGCCTCGTCGATCTGCTCGCCGGTGACGGTCAGGGCGGGGATCATCCGGACGGTGTTCCCCCAGACCCCGCAGGTCAGCAGCAACAGGCCGAGCTCGGCGGCGGCCTGCTGGGCCCTGCCCGCGGTGTCCGGGTCGGGCGACCCGTCGGGCCGGCGGAACTCGCTGCCCAGCATCAGCCCACGCCCGCGGACGTCGGCTACGGCCGGGGTCCGCGCCGCGACGGTGTGCAGGCCGCGGGCGAGCCGTATGCCCTGCTCGGCCGCGTTGGCGACCAGCTTCTCGTCGCGGATGACGTCGAGGGTGGCGAGGGCGGCCGAGCAGGCGACGGCGTTCCCGCCGTACGTTCCGCCGTGGGAGCCGGGGCGGGCGAGGCTCATGAGATCGGCGCGCGCGGCGATCGCCGAGAGGGGAAACCCGCTCGCCAGGCCCTTGGCCGTCACGAGGATGTCGGGGGTCGCGGCCCCGGTCTCGTACTCGTGCGCCCAGAACCGGCCGGTGCGGCCGAACCCGCACTGCACCTCGTCCAGGACGAGGACGATGCCGTACCGGTCGGCGCGTTCGCGCAGTCCGGCGAGGAAGCCGTCGGGGGCGGGCACGTAACCGCCTTCGCCCAGTACGGGCTCCACGACGAACGCGGCGGTCTCCTCCGGGGCGCTGGTGGTGGCCAGGACCCGGTCGAGACCCCGTAGGGCGTACTCCACCGCGGCGGATTCGTCCAGGCCGAGGTCGAAGGCGTGCGGGAAGGGCGCGACCGCGACGCCCGGCATCAACGGGCCGGTGCGCGCCCGGAAGCGGGAGCCGGCAGTGGTGAGGGAAGCGGCGCCCATGGTCCGGCCGTGGAAACCTCCGTCGAAGACGACTGCGCCCGGGCGCCCGGTGGCCTGCCGGGCGAGCCGCAGCGCCGCCTCCACGGCCTCGCTCCCGGAGTTGGCGTAGAAGAGGGTGTCCAGGCCCTCGGGCAGGACCTCGCCCAGGCGTTCGGTCAGGGTGAGCAGCGGTTCGTGCAGGACGGTCGTGTACTGGCCGTGGATCAGCCGGCCCGCCTGTTCGCGGACCGCCTCGACGACCCGCGGATGGCAGTGGCCGGTGCTGGTCACGCCGACGCCCGCGGTGAAGTCGAGGTGGCGTCGCCCCTCCGCGTCGTAGAGGTACAGCCCTTCCCCTCGGACGGCGGTGACGGGAGTGGCCTGCTTCAGTACGGGTGACAGCCGGGGCATGGTTCACCTCACGGTTCGGGGGCCTGCGGCGGGAGCCTGCGGCCCGTGACGGGAGCACGTGCGCTCAGTGGCCGGCGAGGCCGGGCCGGGGCAGGAAGCCGGACTCGGTGGCCCAGGCCAGCGCGGAGGCCCACCACCGGGGCGTCGGGGCGGTGAACCGGACCCCCAGCCGGTCGAGTACGGCAAGGGTGTGCGAGGAGTCGGTTCGCACGTTGCGGTCCTCCAGCAGACTCCAGGCCACGGCCAGCCGGACCTCGTCGGGGTGGTCGCCTTCCGCCCGGTCCAGCGCGGCTGCGAAGTCCTTCGCGTCGCGCAGCTCGATCCGGTGGCCGGACCGCCTTATCCAGCCCACCAGTTCGTCGTGGCCGACCTGGTGCGGGGTCTCGACATGGTGGGCCCCGGGGGCCGCGTCCGCGTACAGGGCCAGAGCCGCGATCCCGGCGGCCACCGTGTCCACGTGACTGAAGGCGAACGTCGCCCCCTCCAGACGCGGGGCGGCTCCGGCCAGCAGATAACCGCGCAGGGTCTGGTAGACGCGGTTGGTGGCGATGCCCCCGTGGAACGCGCCGGTGCGGCTGTGGGCGGCGACGTGACCGCTCCGGTGGATGTGGCAGCGGCGGCCGGAGGCGGCCCAGGCGCGGACCGCCTCCTCGGCGAGGAACTTGGACCGCTCGTACGGGGTGCGGAAGTGCTGGCCGATGCGCAGATCGGCCTCGCTGAACCGGCGGTTGGGGGCCGCCGGGTCGATCCCGCCGGCCACGGCGAGCGTCGAGATGTGGTGGAACCGGACCCCGCCCATGGCCTCGGCGTCGATCCAGGCCAGCAGCCGCCGCACCCCGTCGTGGTTGACGCGTTCCAGTTCCTCGGGCGGGGCGACCAGGCGGACGTCGGCGGCGGCGTGGACCACGACCTGGGCGTCCCGGGCGAGGGCACGCCCGGCCGCGGAGAGGCCCAGCCCTTCGCGGCCGATGTCCCCGGCCACCACCCGCAGACCGGGCGAGACGCGGCGCAGCCGGCCGGCGGCGTCCTCGTCGCGCTCTCCGCGTACCAGACAGGTGACCTGCGCGCCGCGCTCCAGCAGGGCGTCGAGGAGGTGACCGCCCACATAGCCCGTCGCCCCGGTGAGCAGTACGCGGGCCGGTTCGCGCACCACGCGGACCGTGGGGGACGGGGACGGGGACGGGGGCGGGGAGAGGGGCGCCCCCGTGTGGAGGGGCTGACCGGAGGTGGAGCGGGCGAGCCGGACCGGGCGGGGCGCCGTGGCGGCGGCCGTGGCCGCGACCACCTGGGCGAACCGGGCCATGACCCCGTCGGCTTGGGTGTCGGGGACATCCGGCCGGGCGTGTACGAGGTCGGTCACCAGCCTGCCCTCGACGATGCGGGCCGTCAGCCGCAGCCGGTACACCGGATCGCCGCTGGGACACCGTGCGGTGCCCACCTGCTCCGCGGCGGGGTACCAGCCCAGAGCCGGCTCGGCCGGCAGCCGGAACGTACCCAGGAAGTTGAAGGCGGCCTCGGGACGCGGTCCGCCGATGTCCATCGGGAGCAGGCGCGCACGGCGCAGCCGGAGCTCCGCCCGGGAGACACGCGCCGCGATTCCGGCGTCGGGCTCCCGCTCCGCGATCCTGGTGTCGGGCTCAGCGGTTCCGGTGCCGGGCTCAGCGGTTCCGGTGCCGGACTCCGTGCCGGCCGCCATGGCCGGGGGGGTCGGCGCTCACCCGGGTGATCGCGGTGAACCAGCCGACGGTGTCGAGGTGTTCGCCGCTGGTGTCCCGGCCGTGTGTCTCCACTTCGACGAGCGTCCGTGCGGCGGGGAGCCGGCCGGGGCCCCCGGCTCCGCCCCGGTCCGCGTCGCGGGTGACGACCGCGTCCGCGAACGCGGTGAACAGCAGCGCCTCCAGCCGCCGGGAACCCCCGTACCGTTCGACGAGACGGGCGGTGGCCTTCTCGTCGAGGCCCCAGCTCACCGTCCCCGGCGGGGGAGGGGAGCCGGACCGGTCCCCGGGCGGCCGGGTGGCCGGGCCACCGATCGGGAAGGGGCTCACCGGCAGCGCCTGCTCGGGCCTGCTCGCGGCCCACCGGTAGAAGTCGGCCGCGGGCGGCAGACCGGGTGGCCGGCCCGACAGCGCGGCGCGGTAGGCGTGCGCCAGGTCGTCGAGGATGACGCGCCACGACAGCCCGTCGACGACGAGGTGATGGGCGATCAGCGCCAGCCGGTCGTCGGTGCCCGGATCGCCTGAGAAGAGATGGAAGCGGATGAGGCGGCCGGCCTCGGGGTCGAGGCTCCGCTGTAGTTCGGTCCCCAGGGCCGCGATCTCCTCCGCGACGTTCCCGGGGTGCTGGAGGTGGGAGAAGCCGACGAGATCCAGCTCGTCCAACGGCCGGGGAGCCCCCGGCCCCTGCGGGCCGACGGGGCGGCGCAGCGCGGGGTGACGCTCCACCACGGCCGCCGCCGCGGTGACGAGAGCGGCCGGGTCGACGTTCCTCGCGCAGCGGAGCAGCACCGACTGGTTCCAGTGGCGGGGGTTGTCGACGCCCTGGCCGAAGAACCACCGCTGGGCGGGGGCGAGCGCGCCGGGCCAGCCGGGCAGGTCCGTGCCGGGCTCTTCGGCAGCGGCCCGCGGGGCCGTCGCGCGTACGGCGGCCGCCAGACGGCGGGAGGTGGGGTGGCGGTAGAAGTCCGCGTAGGCGGCGTGGTGTCCCTGGCGGCGGAGCTGGGAGACCGTGCGCATGGCGAGTATGGAGTCGCCGCCCAGCTCCAGGACGTCGGCGTCCGGATCCACCGCGGGCAGGCCCAGGGCCTCGGCCCAGAGCTCCGCTATCTCCCGTGCCAGGGGCGCCACTTCGGGCCCGGAAGACGGCGGGTTCCCGGCCCGTCCGGCCAGCACGGCGTCGAGGGCGGCCGCCAGCCGTGCGGTGTCCAGCTTCCCGTTGGGGCCGAGAGGGAACTTCCTGAGCACGATGAGCGGCTGGGGCACGGAGTACGCGGGCAGGCGGCTGCCGAGGTGCGCACGCACGGCGTCGAGCAGCCGGTGCTCCTCCACCGCACCGTCGGCGGGCAGGACGGCGGCCAGCAGCCGGTTGCCGGTGGCGGTGCCCCGTACGACGACGGCGCAGCGCTCGACGCCGGGGACCTGCCGGACGAGGTGCTCGACCTCGGCGGGGTCGACCAGATAGCCCCGGATCTTCGTCTGCCGGTCCAGCCGGCCGAGGAAGACGATCTGCCCGTCGGGACGCCGTCGGCAGAGGTCGCCGGTGCGGTACGTACGGGCCCCTCCGCGCGGGACGAAGCGCCGTGCGGTCTGCTCGGGACGGCCGAAATACCCGGCGCTGACGCCGCGCCCCCCGATGTGGAGGTGGCCGGACTCGCCGTCGGCGACGGGCGACCCGGCACTGTCGAGCAGGTCGAGGGTCGCCTCGCCCAGCGGCGTGCCGATCGGGACCGTCTCCTCGTCCTCCGGCAGTTCCCCGGCCGATGTGGCGAGGAAACAGGCCGCCCCGACCGTCGTCTCGGTCGGGCCGTAGTGGTTGAGGAGCCGGTGGACCCCCTCGTCGTGCAGCAGCGAGGCGCCCAGGGACCGGGGGAGGGCCTCACCGCCGAGGATCAGCGTCCCCGGGCGGTAGGGAGCCGTCCCGCGCCGCGGGCCCGGGCGGTCCCTCCAGAGCTCCGCCATGTGGGAGGGGGTCGTCTTCACGACCGAACACCCCGCTTCGCGCAGCGCCGCCCAGCAGGCGGGGGCATCCCTGGCGTGCTCGTCGCCGACGACATGGGTGCGCCCGGCGGTGGCGAGGGCCAGCAGCCAGCTGGTGTGTCCCAGGTCGGCGGCGAGCGTGGTGAGGTGGGCGACACATGGCGCGTCCGCCTCGGTGAGCTCCAGCCTGTCGCGCAGCGCCAGCGCGTAGTGCACCGCGTTGCCGTGGGTGACGACGACGGCCTTGGGCTCGCCGCCCGAGCCCGAGGTGAAGGAGAGATAGGCGGGATCGTCGCTTCCGACGCGAGGAGCGGGACGGTCCGGTGGAGGCGGTCCGAACGGTGCGGCGAGGAGGACGCCGGGGTCGGCGCGTTCGACGTACCGGACCCCGGCGGCCGATACGGCCCGGACCTCCTCGTCCGACAGCGCGGTGGTGGTGAGCACCCCGGCGGAGACTGGGCCTGATGTGGTTGGCCCTCGCGAGTTCGCTGATATAGGCGTCGATGGTCTGGGCAGGTCGTGGGCGGACTTTCATGGGCAGAGGACGGAGCTGCCGTCGGGGTGAATCGCTCACCGGTGAGCTCGCGCGATGGCAGGAACGCTGCTCTCCGCAGCGAAGTCGAGGGGAACCGCAGCCAGGCTGTCTCGGGTGATCTTTTCGGTGCCGGAGAGGATGGCGTCGATGGCAGCACCACGGATCTGATGGGAGAGACCGCCGATCATGCCGCCGGTCCGATCGTGGAGATAGCGGTCCAAGGCGGCGAGAGTGCCCGCGGCGTGGTCTCGGAGCATGAGCGTGTTCTCCAGGGCGGCGACCAGGCTCTTCCACTCGGTGTTGTAGGGGAAGGGATGTGTGGGGATGAGGGTGAAGCGTCCGGCGATCTGGGCTCCGCGTGTCCCGGAGAGCAGGGTGGTCTGCTCGATGTTGATTCCCGCGTAGACGAACGTGGCTGGGATGCGCTCAGAGAAGTATTTGAGCGTGTCGGCGACCTCGGTGCCGTGCCGGGTGGTTAGTGAGATGTTGTGGAGTTCGTCGACCAGCACAGGCCCGTGCGGGCGTCGGTGCAGACACCGACGACGGATTCGATGATGTCGGTGATGTTCCAGGACCGGCGAACTGGCAGGCCGAGAAAGCGGGCGAACTCCGCAGCGATCATGCGAGCTGTCGCGGCGGGCGGGACGGTGATGTAGACGACTGGGATCCGCTCTGCGCGGCCTGGGTGGCGGGCCCGGTTGAGTAGCTCGTGTGAACGTCCGAGCTGAGTGATAGCGATGGTCTTGCCCGTTCCGGCCGGGCCGGAGTCGATCAAACCTCGACGAGCGCTGATGGCATGTCGGTTGACCAGAACAAGGCGGCGTCCGCAGGTGACGGTGTGCCGGACGGTGGACGTTGCGACGACCAGCAGCCGTGCGTGGTGATCGAGGCGGTTCTCCTCGTCGATCTCCCTTTGCGCCGGGGAGAGCTGTGCGTACTCCGTTCCGGAGAACAGAGCTGGAACTGGTGGCTCTTCGCGGAGGAACTGCCGCCATCCGTCCAATGTAGTGAGATACCGGCCCGCTTCTTCCTCGGCGTCTTCGAGGAAGCCTCCTGGTATGGGGCCGTCGTCGTTCATCAATGTCTCCATGGATCTTCAAGCGGGTCGAACAGGCCCAGCGGAACGACGTCGGCCAACGGCTCGTCCGGCAAAGGGCCTTCGTCCGAACCGGGTTCGGTGGGTGAGACAGGTTTCGGCGGTGCACTGGGGCTGCTGGCCCGCGTGCGGGCAGCGACGCGGCGCTCCCTGGCCTTCCGTTTCGGTTTGGCCGACTGCTCGGGACCTGAATGGGCCCGAGCTAACAGCGAGGCGACCGCTTCAGAGATCTCTGCCTCGGTGGCCTCGGGGAGTCCCTGACGAGCATGGTCCCAGGCAAGTTCCCCGAAGGGGGCCGGGACACGGTGCAGGTGCTTCCAGGTGGCTTCGATCCATCCGGTGCCGGTGCGGTGATCGCGTACCCAGATCCGGGAGACGTCGTAGGGGTCGAGATGGACCTCCCACAATCCCTTCTTCGCCACGATTCCTGAGTGCTGGCGCCGCAGTCCCGCAAGTTCTGGGCTGTCATAGGTGCGGCGCTTGATCCTGATCCCGTAGTCGTTGACCACCCTCCAGGCCGCCGGCAGCAGTTCGACGTAGTCCTCGCTGCTGAGCGCGACCGGGACGTATCCGCATGCCTCCACCAGCGCGGCGTACTTCTCGTTGGGTGTGAACGCCCGCCCTGGAACAGCTGGGTCTCTGAGCCCGTCGTGCTCGCGGTTCTGCCACTTCGCAACGATCCACTCGTCCAGGAGCTCTTGCAGTTCCAGCAAGGACCACAACGGCTCCTTCTCCAGGTGCCGCCCGCGGCGGTCGGTATTGCGGCCGGTGTAGCCGGGGAGGAACTGCGTGAACAGAGTGCCCACGGAGGCCAGCATTTTCTCGATGTGCCCCTTCTCGAAGGGCGAGCCCTTGTGCGCGGGCTGGACATCGATCTCCAGGAACCGGCAGGAGGCAAGGAAGTTCCGAGAGATGAACGCCTTCCCGTGATCGCAGACGATCATCTCCGGGACAATCACCGGCCGCGCGGCGGCGTGCTCCAACCGCTCATCCAGCGTCATCAGCCGGCGATGCGGCAGGACCGACCGCGACATCCTCAACGCGTCCACCCAGCCCGGCCTCATCATTTCCGGAGTGACCGTGCGGGCCAGCAACACGCTCGCGTCCACCGACTTGGTCGTGGGCCGCAGCACCGCTGCGGTCACCGTCCTGGTGGCGACGTCGATCATTCCGGTGAGCTCGACCTTGCCGACCACCCCGTCGTCCAGGCGGACCAGCACGTCCAGCGGGGTCGAGTCGATCTGCATCACCTCGCCCGGCGCGAAGGCTGGCAGTTCCCCGAACGGCGCTGTCGCGCCGTGCGCCCGTGACCGGCGGGTCACTGCCGATCCGGTGGTGTGGGTGCCAGTTGTCAGCTTGGCGAGGAGGCGGTAAAGGGTAGCTCGGGAAGGAAGTTGGACCAGTCGGCCTTCCTCGGTGGACTTGAGGATCTCGCCCGTGCGCCACAACAGGAACGTGCCCGTGCGGGTGGAGTTGTCGACGGCCTCGCCGATCGCCTGCCGCATCGCGGCGACCACCCGATCGTCCACCGCTCTGTGGGGAGGTGTCTTGCGTACTGGGCGGTGATCTGCGACCCCGAGCACGCCACCGCTCTGGTAGCGGCGCCGGTAGTTGCCGACCGTGCTCACGCTCGCCTTGTACCCGGCGGCTGTCAGCTCGGCCGCCTTGGCCCGCTCCCGTGCGGTCAACGACCGCGTCGGCGCGTACTCCGGTCTCGGCTCGGTGCCCTGCGGGGCATCAGTGGACTGTCCGTGCAGGATCTCCAGGATGTGGCCCTCCCACCACAGAGCCTTCTCCAGCACTGGCTGCGGAAGCGTTTCCAGCAGCGACACCGGCGGCAGCGGCATCCGGCCCGAGAGGTCCACGATCTCGAAGTCGCCGTCGGCGAACAGGACCGCCGGCGGCACCAGCCTGGGCTCACCACCCAGCTCGGAGAGCGTGACGGCACGGCCGGTGACCGCTAGCACCAGGCGGACCTGCCCCTCGAACCGAATCCGTTCACCAACCGCGAGCCCGTCCGGACGCGCGAGTCTGCCCATCATCGCCTCCCCGAGGTGTGCACCAGGCTGTCCGAGCCCAGCAACCTCCCGGCCACGTCCGCCACCAGCACTCCAGACCACAGGAGATGGAACAGCACCGGCAGCACCATCAGCGGATCGCCCGCTTGAGCGGCACCCGCCCGCAGCGGAACCGGCTCGTCGAAGACCTTCACCAACAGGTCGGCAATGTCCTGCCGTCGTCCGCACCGGCGCCTGCGATACCGCGACAGCCATTTCATGTTCGCCATCAGCACCGGATCCGGCACCCCCACACGGGCGAACTCCCAGCTCACCGCGTCACAGGCCCGCCCCGTCGCGTCGAAGGACGCCGCAGCCGCGTCGTCGATCCGGTCTCCAGCACGGACGTCGACAACCCGGCCCCGGCCGTCCGCGAGCCGTACGAAATAGTCCGGCGCGTGGCGCCGCTTGCGCGTCCCGTCGTGCCAATGGAGCCAGAACGGCTGCGACGCGATGCCCAACACTTCGGGATCCGCATCGAGCAGGATCAACCGGTCCCGCTCCAGCCACGACTCGTAACCCACGTGAGCCCCTGTGGTCGCCGAGTAGTACCACCCCGCAAAACTCCCACCACCCTTGGGCCACCGGAACTTCCGCACAGGAGGCACCTGCTCGAACCGAACGTTCCAGCCAGCGCCCAGCGGTCTCCGACTCAGGGCTTCACCCTCGTAAAACTCCAGGTCAAAGGCGGCCAGCACTAGATCCGAGCAGACACCTGCGAGCTCCCCCACCACACCCCGCCGCCCCAGTAGCATGCGCCACTCAAACTTCAATGAGACGAACCTACCGGTCACCAAGATTCAGTGCTGCCGGTGACGCCATGCCAGTGGACCTTGATCCTCAGGTGGACGGTCCTTGAGCGGGTCCGGGTGGGATGTGGACTGTCATGATCAGGCGGCAGGTTACGGTGCCCGCGCCGCGGTAGGTGTGGGGGACGTCGCCGTCGAACGTGGCGGTCTGTCCTGCCTCGACCGGGTGCTCGGTGCCGTCAGCGATGAGGATCATCTGTCCGGCGGTGACGCTGAGGGTTTCTACGACGCCGGCTTGGTGGGGGTGGCTGGGGTAGTCCTCCCCGGGTTCCAGTTTCCAGCGCCAGACCTCGACCGGGGCCGGTCCCGAGGTGGTCAGCATGAGCCGCGCCTCGCTGCCCTTTCCCCCGGCCCACAGAGGCATGACCGTGTCGGCGGACACGACCCGGACCCGGCCCTCGGACGGTCCCTCCATGAGTGCGGACACCGAGACGCCGAGGGTGTCGGCGAGGCGCACCAGGGTGGCGAAGTTCGGGTTTCCCTGCGCTTTCTCCAGAGCGACGAGCGCGCCCTTGCTGACTTTGGCCCGGCGGCCGAATTCGTCCAGGGATAGCCCGGCGCGGTTTCGGGCGGTGCGGACGTTGTGCGCGAGCGTCCGCAGCGCGTCTTCGGTCTGGGCCATCGCTGTCGTCCCTCCAGGCGGATGGTTCATTTTGCTGGTCCGTGCGGTCGTTCAGTTGACTATCTACGGTCGGTGCGTTGTACGGTGTAGTCGTTCCATTGATAGTAAGGGATGTACTACCTGTGTTCGCTCTGCTGCTTGCCCTGGGCAGTTCTCTGGCCTATGGATGCGCCGATTTCCTCGGCGGTCTGGGTGCCCGCAAGGCCCATGTCCTGCGCACGGTGATGATCGCTGCCCCGGCCTCGCTCACCGTCGAGCTGCTGCTGTGGCCCGTGCTCGGCGCCTCCTTCGCCCCGGCCACCCTCGCCTGGGGCGCCGCGTCCGGCGTCGCATCGGCCGCGGCGTTCGCCCTGCTCTACAAGACCCTCGCGATCGGCCCGATGAACGTGCTGTCCCCGATCACCGCGCTGGTGTCGGCGATGCTGCCGGTCGGCGTCGGTCTGGTGCAGGGCGAGCATCTGGGGCCGGCCGGGCTGCTCGGCTTGCCGTTGGCGCTGGCGGCAGTGGTGCTGGTCAGCGCCGGGCACGGCGCGAAGGCAGCCCGTCCCTCGCGGACCGCGCTGCTGCTGGCCTTCGGTGCCGGGGCCGCGATCGCCCTGCAGCTGGTTTTCCTGCACCAGGCGCCGTCCGACAGTGGGGTGGGACCGCTGATCATCGGCCGTACGGTGTCCTCCGCCGTCACCCTGGCCGCCGCCGCGGTGATGTTCCGGCGCCTGGGCGCGGAGAAGCCCGCGTACGGGATCTCGGCGGCGGCCGGTGTCCTGGACTCGGTGGCCAACCTGCTGTTCCTGCTCGCCGCCCGCAGCGGCGACCTGGCCGTCGTCGCGATGATCACCGCCCTGTACCCGGCCGGCACCGTCCTGCTCGCCCGCGGTGTCCTGGCCGAACGCATCCACCGCGGCCAGCTGATCGGTCTGGGCACCGCCGCCGTCGCGGTCAGCCTCCTCGCCCTCACCTGAAGCACCGCCCCTCCCCGGAAGGAGTCCGGAATGTTCATCCAGCCCTGGGACGCAGCCCTCGACGACGCCGAGTGGCAGACCTGGATCGCCGACGGTCACGACTTCGGCATCCTCAGCGTCAACGGCCCGCCCGGACACGCACCGATCGTCGTGCCGACCCACTTCACCGTCGACGGCACGGCCCTGCTCGTGCATCTCGCCCGCCCCAACCCGGTATGGAAGGCGATCGAGGCTGACCCGAACGTCACCTTCACCGTCACCGGCGACTACGCCTTCATCCCCGGATCCTGGCGCGCCAAGCCCGGCACCGAGCCTACCGAAGGCGTCCCCACCAGCTACTACGCCGCAGTCCAGTTCACCTGCCAGGCCAGCATCGTCGACGACCCGGCGGCCAAGGCCGAGCTGCTGCGCCAGCAGATGACCCACTTCCAGCCCGACGGCGATCACGCCCCCATCGATCCCGACCAGCCGCCCTACGGGCGGATGCTGCCCGGCATCCGCGGCCTGCGCCTCGGCGTCGCCGAGGTGCGGGCGAAGTTCAAGTACGACGACCACAAACCCGTCGAGCAGCGCACCGACACCGCACGCCAACTCACCGAACGCGGCACCGCCCTGGACGCGCCCACCGCCGCCCAGCAGCTCCGCCGCCTGGACCGTATCGGTACCTGGAAGTCGTGACCCCACCGCCCCTGCCCGCCCTCCCGGAACGGAGCCTCCCACCATGACCGCTTTCCGCATCAGCCCCGCCGTCGCCGACGCCTTCCCCGACACCCTGATCGCCGTCGTCACCGCCACCGGCCTCAACGGCCACGAGCCCTGGCCCCACACCACCACCGCCGTGGAAGGCCTGGAGCAGGATCTCGCCAACGGCACCTGGGCCCCCGCCGACGAAAGCGACCCGCGCATCGAGGCGTGGCACACCGCCTACCGCTCCTTCGGCACCAACCCCCGCCGCACTCGCCCCAGCGTCGACGCCCTCGGCCGCCGCATGACCAAGAAGGGCACCCTGCCCCGGATCAACCCGGCCGTCGACTCCTACAACACCGTCTCCGTCCGCCACGGCCTGCCCGCCGGAGCCTTCGACCTCGACCACGTCACCGGCGACGTCGAAATCCGCTACGCCAAGGGCACCGAAACCTTCACCCCCCTTGGCGAACCCGACACCGTCGAGAACCCCAAGCCCGGCGAGATCATCTACACAGACACCACCGACGTCCTCACCCGGCACTGGAACCACCGCGACGCCCACCGCACCCGCGTCACCGAAGACTCCACCCGCGTCGCCTTCGTCCTCGAAACCCTCAACGCCACCCGCGACGGCCAACTCCTCACCACCACCGCCGCCGAAGAACTGCACGGCCTGCTCGCCCCGCACGCCGGAGCCACCACGGTCCACTACCTCACCCCGAAGCAGCCACAAGCCACCATCTGAGACCGCGCCCACGAATCCGGTCCGTCACCTCGACAGCTTTCGCCACTCAACCTTCAGTGAGACGAACCTGCCGGTCACCAAGGTTCAGTGAGAACACTCAACCTTCCATGCGACAGGACAGCCCGGCGTGCCCCGCCGAGAGGCGCCTGGCTTGAATTATTCGAACGTTCGAGCGAATATCGAAGAGCGTGGGCAGGTCGACCGGTAGGTGAGGGCGGGTCGGCGGCGGTGCGGGTGGGTCTGGATCTGGCTGCCGGCCTGGTGGTGAGCGATCCGGGGTCGCGTGCGGCCCCGCGTGCTCGCCGTGCTGCTGGAGTCGGCGTCGGTGTCCCCGCCGCGCCGGTTCCGTGCGTTCGGGGTGTGCTCTCACGGGAGGGCGACTTCTCGCCACATCAAGATCGGTTGGCTGAAACTGCTCTATCGAACTATTGTGCGAATGGATCGGATGCAGCGTTCTGACAGCAGGACGCCAGACGAGCAGGGGGTGCCAGAGCAGATTCGGAGGTGCGCGCGATGGCTGTTTTCACGCATCTCCACGTCGCTTCGGGGTTCTCCGCCCGCTACGGCGCCTCGCATCCGCAGGACCTGGTGCGCCGGGCGGCGGAGCTCGGCATGGGTGCTCTCGCGCTGACCGACCGGGACAGTGTCACCGGTGCCGTGCGGCACGCGAAGGCGTGCCTGAGCGTCGGGGTACGCCCGATCTTCGGGGTGGATCTCGCCGTCCCGGCGTTCGACACGGCAACGGCTCCTCGCCGCTCGCGGACGCCGGTCCGCGGTGGCGGGCACGTGGTGGAGCCGCGTCTGAGGATCACGCTGCTGGCAGGTTCCGTGAGCGGGTGGGCGCGTATCTGCCGTCTCGTCTCCGCGGCCTACGCGCATCCGGTCGACGGCTTTCCGGTCGCCTCGTGGGAGGCGCTGCGGGAGGGCTTGGGCGAGGATGTGGTGACGATCCTCGGGCCGGCCTCCGAGCCTGTACGCGCGCTGGCCGCCGGGCGGCCGGACGTCGCGGAAAGGCTGCTCGTCCCGTGGCAGGAGATCGCGGGCCGGGGACTTCTTCGGCTGGAGGCGGTCGCCTACGGACTGTCCGGACTGGGCGCGGGATCGGTGCGGCTGGCCGCGCACACCCTTGCTCTGGGCGACCGGCTCGGCATCCCGACGGTGCTCACCAACGCGGTGCGGTACGAGCGGCGCGAGCAGCACCGCCTGGCCGACGTGCTGGACGCCGCCCGGCTGCTGCGTCCGATCCCGCAGCGGGGACCGCTCGACCCGGGCGAGCGGTATCTGAAGTCCGGGGCCGAGATGGCCGAGGTGGCGGAGCGGGTGGCCGCGGCCGCGAGCGCCCCGGCCGGCCGAGGGCGGCGTCTGATCGAGGAGACGGCAGCCACCGCCGAACAGTGCGCGGTGGACCCGGTGCGCGACCTCGGCCTGGGACGGGCACACTTCCCCGAGCCGTCCGTGGTGGGAGCCGGAACCCGGCCGGGGGACGGGATGCGGTTGCTGCGGCAGCGCAGCGAGGCCGGGATGACCGCCCGCGGCCTCGACCGGGACGTACGGGCGATGGACCGGCTCGGCTACGAGCTCGGGGTGATCGAACGCCTCGGATACGAGGCGTACTTCCTCGCGGTGGCCCAGGTCGTCGCGGATGTGCGGTCCATGGGGATCCGGGTCGCCGCCCGCGGCTCCGGTGCCGGGTCCATGGTCAACCACAGCCTGTTCATCGCCACGGCCAACCCGCTCTCGCACCGGCTCCTGTTCGAACGCTTTCTCAGCGAGCGCCGCACCGCCCTGCCGGACATCGACCTCGATGTCGAGTCGGACCGGCGCCTGGAGGTCTACGACCGGATCTTCGAACGGTTCGGCTCCGAGCGCGTGGCGGTCACCGGGATGCCGGAGACCTACCGCGCCCGTCACGCCCTGCGCGATACGGGGCTCGCGCTCGGCATCCGCCCGCAGACCGTCGACAGGATCGCCAAGAGCTTTCCGCACATCCGCGCGTGCGACATCGGCTCCGCCCTGTCCGAACTGCCCGAACTACGGCAGCTCGCGTCCGAGGCCGACCAGTACGGTCCGCTGTGGGAGCTGGCCGAGGGCCTGGACGCCCTGCCGCGCGGCTTCGCCATGCACCCGTGCGGCGTGATCCTTTCCGACGCGAGCCTGCTCGGCCGCCTCCCGGTGCAGCCCGCTCCGGGAGGCGCGTATCCGACGGTGCAGGCCGACAAGCACGATGTCGAAGACCTCGGCCTGCTGAAGCTCGATGTCCTCGGCGTGCGCATGCAGTCGGCGATGGCGCACTCGGTCGCCGAGATCCGTCGCACCACAGGCCGGCACATCGACCTCGACAGTCCCGACCACGTCGACCTCGCCGACGAGTCCACCTTCGAACTGATCCGCAGTACCAAGGTGCTGGGCTGCTTCCAGCTCGAGAGCCCAGGCCAGCAGGATCTCATCGCGAGACTCCAGCCACGGCACATGCAGGACGTGATCGCCGACATCAGCCTCTTCAGGCCCGGCCCGGTCGCCGGGGGCATGCCCGCGAAATTCATCGCCGCCCGGCACGGGGCCGAGAAGCCGCGTTATCCCCACCCCGACCTTGTACCGATCATGGACGACACGTACGGGGTGGTGATCTGGCACGAACAGATCATGATGATCCTGGCCACGATGACCGGCTGCGACCGTGCGGCCTCGGACGTCGCACGCCGCGCCCTCGCCGACGCCGGACGGCTGCCGAAGGTGGAGGCGTGGTTTCGCCGCTGCGCCGGCGAGCGCGGCTACCCCCCGGACGTGATCGGCGAAGTCTGGGGCATCGTGAAGGAGTTCGGGGCGTACGGATTCTGCCGCGCGCACGCCGTGGCCTTCGCGGTCCCGGCCGTCCAGTCGGCGTGGCTCAAAACGCACTACCCCGCCGCGTTCTTCGCCGGGCTGCTCCAGCACGACCCCGGCATGTGGGCGCCCCGCGTCCTGGTCCAGGACGCGAAGCAGTTCGGAGTGGCGATCCTGCCGGTCGACGTCAACACCTCCCGCAGCGCACACAGCGTCGAGCCGACCGCGAACGGCTGGGGCGTACGGCTCGCGTTGTCCACGGTGCGCGGGATCACCGAGGCGGAGAGCGCCCGCATCGAAGCCGGGCAGCCGTACGCCGGGTTGCAGGATCTGTGGTTGCGCGCCCGCCCGTCCCTGCCTCTCGCCCAGCGCCTCATCAAGATCGGAGCTCTCGCTCCGCTGCAAGGCGGGCTGACCCGGCGGGACCTGCTGTTGCAGGCCGCCGAGCTGCACCGCTCCGCACGCAACCGGACCGCGATCGACGGCCAACTGCCGCTCGGCGACGAGACGCACGCGGGCGAGCCGGCCGGGCTGCCCGAGATGACCGGCCGCGACGTGATGAGCGCCGAGATCGACGTGCTCTCCATCGACGTCAGCCGTCATCTGCTCGAACACCACCACCGCCTGCTCGCCGAGCTCGGCGCGACCGACGCCCACCACGTGCAGGCGATGCACCGCGGACAGCAGGTGCTGGTCGCCGGCGTGCGGGCATCGACCCAGACGCCGCCGATCCCGTCGGGCAAGAGGGTCATCTTCGTGACCCTGGAGGACGGCTCCGGCCTCGTGGACCTCGCGTTCTTCGAGGACTCCCACGACACCTGCGCGCACACGGTCTTCCACTCCGGCCTGCTCCTGGTCCGCGGGGTCGTCGAGGAACGCGGCCCCCGGCGCACCGTGGTCGGGCAGGCGGCCTGGGACCTGGAGGAAGTCGCCACCACCCGCCGCGACCTGGGCCCCGAAGCCGCGCTTGGCCTGCTCGGCCGCACCGCACCCGCCCCCACACCCGCCCGCGGTGACAGCACACCGGGTGCGGGCCGGACACTCGAAGACGGAACGGCCGGGGCGAAGCTCAACGCCTGGAGCGATCTGCGGCCCGCCGGGTCCGGCTCCGCCGACCTGCGGCGCCTGGGACATCGATCTCCCGGATCGGCGGGGTGAGCGCCATGACCACCCGAGCCCGAAGCATCCTGCGCATCCAGCTCCACGACCTCGGCCCGGCCGGCCAGGAGACGTACGAGCGGGCCCTCGCGCTGCTGCGCGATCTCACCCCGCTGGTGCAGGCCCTCCCGCCGGACGCCGCCGACCTCGATGTCACCGGTGCCCTGCGGTTCTTCGACCGGGACACGGGTGGCCTGGCGGCCATGGCCGCACTCCGCCTGGCCGCACACCTCGGGCTACGCGCGACGATCGGCGCCGGCCCGAACCGGATGCTGGCCGCGATGGCGGCCGACACGACCGCCCCCGGCCAGGTCACCGTCGTCGCCCCGGACCCCGAGGCAGTCGCCGCGTTTCTCCGTCCCAAGCCTGTCGGCGCCCTCTACGGGGTCGGCCCGGCCACCGCCCGTACGCTGGGGGAGTACGGCCTCCACCGCATCGGCGACCTTCTCGGCGTACCGCTGCTGACGTTGCAGCGCATTCTCGGCAAGGCCACCGCCGTGACGCTGTCGCAACGGGCCCGCGGCCTGGACCCGCGCCCGGTCACCTCCGAGACGGCGCCCAGGTCCACCGGTTTCTCCCACGAGTTCAGCCACGACGAGCTCGACCCCGCCGCACACCGCCGTGCCCTGCTCGACCTCTGTGAACGTATCGGGCTGCGGCTGCGCACCACCGGCCAGGTCGCCGCGCGGCTCGCGCTGAGCATCTCGTACGCCGACGGCGCCACGACGCAGCGCTCGCGCACGCTGGAGGAGTACACCGCTCACACCCCGGCACTCGGCGTCGCCGCGTACGACCTGTACTCCCGCTTCGGGCTGCAGCGCGCCCGTGTCCGCACGATCACGGTTCGCGCGGACGTCACCGATGCCCAGTACGCCGTCCAGCAGCTGCTCCTGGACCCGGCGGACGGCAAACGGCGCCGCATCGAGAAGGCCGCCGACCGGGCGCGGGCCCGCTTCGGCGATCAGGCGGTCCGCCCGGGCACCCTCGCCCGGCCGCGGTGGTGACCGCTGCCCTCCACCGCCTGGCGGTGCTGGAGCATCTGCCGGACGCACGGAACGCGTTTTTCGCTCATGATCATCAGATGTGGTGAACACCCCAACTCCCAGGAGTGATACGCCCATATCGCCCACCATGATGAGGTCGTCCCGCCCACTTCCCCAGGAGTACGACGATGTCAGAGACGTCCGAACCCAATGTCGGCGCCTTCACCCTCGGCGGCCCGCTCGCCGCTGAGCCGGCCGGGCCCGTCGAGGTACCGGAGCACGAGGAATGGCCCCTGCCGAACGGCTTCGCCTGGGTCTTCCCCGGCGAGGGCAACCGGGGCGGCATTGTTCGGCCCGTGATCATGGCCGACGGCTTCAACCTCGGCCGGAGCAAGCTCGACGTGCTCCACCACGGGCTGGAGAGCGGCAGCTTCCCGTTCATCAGCGAGCTGCGCCGCCGCGGCAGGGACGTGATCCTCGTCGGCTTCGAGGAGCGCAGCGCGTCGATCCTGGAGAACGCGGAGACGGTGGTGGCCGCCATCCTGCGCACATCCGCCCAGCAGTCGGGTGACGCCCGCCTGGTCGTCGGTGGCTTCAGCATGGGAGGCATCGTCACCCGCTACGCACTGGCCAAGCTGGAGACGCAGCGGGTGGACCACAGGACCGCACTGTACTTCTCCTACGACAGCCCGCACCGCGGCGCTTCCATCCCCGTCGGTGTGCAGGCGTTCTCCCACTTCATCCCCTTCCCGAACGACTTCGCGAAGCAGATGAACAGCCCGGCCGCGCGCCAGATGCTGTGGCAGCACTACGACAAGGACACCGAGAAGATCACGGTCGCCCCGGAGCGCACGGAGTTCCTGGACGCGCTGGAGCGCGTCGGCAACTGGCCGCAGATCCCGATGAGGATCGCCGTGGCCAACGGCCGTGGCGACGGCATCGGGCTGCCGGACGTGAAGCCCGGCGAGGTCGCACTGCGGATCGACCGGATCTACCCCGGCACCACCTTCTACACCCAGGCCCAGGGCGACGACGTGACGGCCGCGTACCTGAACCGCAGGTTCCCCAAGGCCGAGAAGACCATCGCGACCGACGACTTCCCGGAACTGGACGGCGCGCCGGGCGGAACCCTGCACACGTACAAGATCCTCTCCGGGGCGATGGAGAAGCTCGGCGGCAAGGTCGATCTGCGGCACGAGGACGTCTCTTTCGTTCCCACGGTCAGCGCGGTCGCCGTCCGCGACATCGGGAAGCAGGACGACCTGTACGTGAACGTCGACGAGCTGGCCCCGGAGGAGAGCGAGCTGGACGACTTCCTCTGCTCGTCCACGACCACCGCGCACACGGGCATCACCGAGGAGCTGTGCACCTGGATCATGGACCGGCTCCCCAGCTGATCCTCGTCTCGCGTCCGGCGGGGCTGCCGCCCGATCGCACCCGGACGGCAGCCTTCGGCCGCGCCCACGGCCCGGCCCGGTGGCACGGACGCCGTAGCCCATGCCCGTACCGCGCGGCCATCACGGGACCCATGACTTCTCCGCCGCAACGCGTTCCCGGCACGGTCCCCGAGGACGTGCTGCGGCCAGGCCGGGCGGTGCTTTCTCAGCCGCCCAGGTGTTCGGCCCGATGCGCGGCCCAACGTCCCATCATCGACCCGAGTTCCTTCTCCAGGAACCGGAAGAACTCCAGGGTGTCGTTGATCCGGCGTCCCTGCGGGGTGTCGAGGCCGAACCGGTCCACGCCCTCCTCCATCGTGGCCTGCCAGTTCTTCAGGATGGTGTCCCGATTCAGCAACGCCACGTACCACTGGTCGCCCTGCACGCGATAGCGCTCACGCCGGGATCCGGGCTCCCGCTCGCGGCTGACCATGTTGACCTGGGCGAGATAGCGGACGGCTCCCGAGACGGCCGCCGGGCTGATCTTCAGCCGCTCGCTCAGCTCGGCGGAGGCGAGTGCTCCCCGCTCCGACGAGAGCAGGGAGGCGAAGACCCTGGCCGGCATGCGTGCCATGCCCGCCTGGACCAGCTGGGCGGCGAAGCGCTCCACGAACAGGGAGACGGCCGTTTCATCGACGCCGCCGTCCACGCGGCTCTCTTTCCGCCGCTCATCCATGCTCCGACCCCGGTCCCTGTGGTTCCTGGCGCTCCTGCGCGCCCGCGCCTCCGGCCAGTCTATCGAGTGATTCATACGGTTTCTTAACTTCACACATTTCTGAAAGAAGCGTACTTTCGAAATATGAAGAAGGCAATCACCGTCGCCGGACTGCACAAGTCGTTCGGCCGGACGCACGCCCTCACCGGTCTCGACCTCGACGTCGAAGCGGGTGAGGTCCACGGCTTCCTCGGACCCAACGGGGCCGGCAAGTCCACGACGATCCGCATCCTGCTGGGGCTGCTGCGCGCCGACTCCGGCGGGGCCCAGCTCCTCGGCAAGGACCCGTGGAAGGACGCGGTCGAACTGCACCGGCGGCTCGCCTACGTCCCCGGGGACGTGGAGCTGTGGCCCGGCCTCACCGGAGGAGAGGCCATCGACCTGCTGGCGAAGCTGCGCGGGGGCCTCGACCGGCGCAGGCGCGACGAACTCATCGAACGGTTCGACCTCGATCCGGTCAAGAAGGGCCGCGCCTACTCCAAGGGCAACCGGCAGAAGGTCGCCATCGTCGCCGCGCTCGCCTCCGACGCCGAACTGCTCCTCCTCGACGAGCCCACGGCGGGCCTCGACCCCCTGATGGAGGTCGTCTTCCAGGACGTCATCCTTCAGGCCAAGGCGGCGGGGAAGACCGTGCTGCTCTCCAGCCACATCCTGGCCCAGGTGGAGAAGCTCTGCGACCGCGTCAGCATCGTCCGCCGGGGCCGCACCGTACAGTCGGGCACCCTCGGTGAGATGCGCCACCTCACGCGCACGGCCGTCGAGGCCGAGACCGAGCGCCCGGCCACCGGACTCGACGCCATGCCCGGTGTGCACGGGCTGAAGGTGATGGACCGGAGAGTGAACTTCGCCGTGGACGGAGTACACCTGGACGCCGCGATCCGCAGGCTCGGAGAGTTCGGCATCCGGAGCCTGACCAGCCACCCGCCGACGCTCGAAGAGCTGATGCTGCGCCACTACGGCGACGAGCTCGCCTCCAACGGCCGTACGGGCAACGGCGACCCCGCGCCCTCCGACGCGCCGACGCACTCCGACGGGTCCCCCTCCACCTCCACCGGCGGGAAGGGGGGCGTTCCCCGATGACCAGCACCGTCGCGCCGCTCGACGCCTCCGGAAGGTCAGCGCCCACCAGGGCCGCCTCCGTCGCCTTCACCGGCACCGGGACCCTGGTCCGGTTCGGACTGCGCCGTGACCGCGTCCGCATGTCCGTATGGCTGCTCGCCCTCACCCTGGGCACGCTGGCCACGGCGTCCGAGTACAAGGCGCTGTACTCCACTCCCGAAGAACGCGTCACCGCCGTCGGCTCCATGGACAGCCCCGCCGCGCTCGCCATGACCGGCCCTCGTCACTATCTCTCCGACTACACCGCCGGAGCGATGCTCGGTCACCAACTGCTCGGCTTCATGGCCGTCCTGGTGGGTCTGATGAGCATCCTGATCGTCACCCGCCACACCCGCGACGAGGAGGAGACCGGCCGCGCCGAACTGGTCCGCTCCACCGTCGTCGGGCACCACGCCCACCTCGCCTCCGCCCTGGCGCTCGCCGTCGTGGCCAACCTCGCGCTCGCCCTGCTGCTGGCCCTGGGCCTCACCGCGTCGGGCATCGACGGAATCGGTCCCGGCGGGGCGCTGCTGTACGGCCTCACCCATGCCGCGATCGGGCTCGTCTTCGCCGGGGTCGCCGCGGTCACCGCACAGATCACGGCGCACACCCGGGGCGCCTCGGGCATGGCGCTCGCGGCGATCGGCGCCGCCTACGTGCTGCGGGCCTCCGGCGACGTGGGCAACGACGCCCTGTCCTGGCTGAGCCCGATCGGCTGGGTCCAGCGCACCTACGTCTTCGTCGACGACCGGTGGTGGCCGTTGGCGCTCTGCCTGGCACTCGCCGCGCTGACCGCGGCGTACGGATTCGTCCTGAGCACCCGCCGCGATGTCGGCGCGGGCCTGCGCGCCGCGCGGCTCGGCCGGCGTACGGCCTCCGACGCCCTCACCCGGCCCTTCGGCTTCGCCCTGCGGCTGCACCGGGCGACCCTGCTGGGCTTCGCCGCCGGGCTGTGCCTGATGGGCGTCATGTACGGCTCGATCCTCGGTGAGGCAGCCGACATGGTGAAGGACATCGAACAGGTCCAGGAGGCACTGGCGAAGATCGGCGGCAGCACCGTGGCCGAGTCGTTCGCGTCCATGGTGATGGTGGTCGTCGCGGTGGTCGCCGCCGTGTACGTGGTGATGGCCGCGCTGCGACCGCGCGCCGAGGAGAGCGCCGGCCGCGCCGAACCGCTCCTGGCCACCGGCCTCTCCCGGAACCGCTGGCTCGGAAGCCACGTCGCCGTCGCACTGGCCGGCGGCACCGCCCTGCTGCTCCTCGCCGGACTGGGCTTCGGCCTCTCGGGCACGGCGTCGACGGGGGACGGGGGCCTGCTCCTCGACCTGGTCGGAGCGGCCGCCGCGTACGCCCCCGCCCTGTGGGTGACCGTCGGCGTGGCCGTCCTGCTCTTCGGCTGGTTCCCGCGTGCGGGAGCGGTGGCGTGGATCGTGCCCGTGTACGCGTTCCTCGTCGGGTACCTGGGGCCGATCCTCCAGCTCCCGGACCGGATGGAGAACCTGTCGCCCTTCGGCCATGTGCCGCGACTCCCGGCCGCCGGGATGGACTGGACCCCGCTGCTCGCCCTGACCGCCGTCGCCGCCGGACTGATCCTGCTGGGGCTGATGGGCTTCCGCCGCCGGGACCTGGAGACCAAGTGACTTACCCGGGTGCTGTGCTGATGTCGCATCACCATCCGGTCCACAGCAGGTGATTGATCAGCAGTGCCGGAATCGCCGACGCGGCCAGCCACCACCGCACACCCCGGCGGGGGAGCAGCGCCGTCGCCGGCAGCAGCCACAGCAGGAACGGCTGCCAGATGCGCTCGGTCTCCGCCTTGCTCATGCCGGAGAGGTCGGCGGCGAGCAGCGCCGCCAGCGCCGCCAGGACGAGCAACGCGAGCCTCGCTTCCGGGGAGGCCGCCGCGGAGCCGCCCCGCAGCGCCCGTACGGCGCCGGGCGCGGCCGCCGCGCTCCGGCGCAGGCCGGCGACGGCGGCGAGCCCGGCCGCGAGGGTCGCGCAGGCCAGGTTGGCCCAGACCCAGTAGCCGTACGGGCGGACGCCGCCCGCGCCCTGGTAGTAGCGCTCGACCAACAGATGGTAGGCGGTCCACCAGTTGAACCCGGCGAGCGTGAAGGCCACCGGGACCACGAGGGCGCCGAGCAGGAACCACGGCACCGGGCGGGCGGTCCGTGCGAGCACCAGCACCGCCAGCAGGACGGCCGCCATCAGCCCCAGCCCGTAACTGAGATAGCAGGTCCACCCGAACAGCAGACCCCCGCCGACCGCCGCCACGGCAGGGAAGCGGACCCGGCGGGTGGCGGCCAGCGCGAGCAGCGCCACCGACCAGGCGGCCACGGCCGTGAAGTAGCCGTCGGCGGAGACGCCCGCCCAGACGGCGGCCGGGGCGAGGACGAGGAAGGGCGCGGCACGCCTGGCCAGGCGCTCATCGGTCAGCACGCGCACGGTGATCAGGGCGGCCAGGACCCCCGAGGTGCCCACCACGACGCAGAAGACGGCCGCCCAGGCGCCGCCGCCGAGACCGATGCGGTCCAGCCACACGAAGGTCAGCGTCGCCCCCGGCGGGTGCCCGGCGACATGCGCGGGCCAGTTGCCGGGCTCGCCGATCACGATGTGGTTCGTGAAGTCGCGCAGAGTGGCGGGAATGTCCTCGAAACGGTCGATGACCCGGAGGTACTCGTGCTTCGTGGTGAGCCGCTTCGCGACGCCCCGGTGCCAGCCGTCGATCAGCGCCATCGAGAAGACCCAGGCCATCGACCCGGTCCAGGCCGCGGCCAGCAGCCCGCGCCAGGGCAGCCGGGCGGCGAGCGCCGGGCCGTGAACGACCACCAGGACCGCCATGACCAGAGCGGCCGGAGTGCCCGGCCCCAGGTGAGGGTCCCAGGAGGCCAGCAGCGGCGGCCACTGGGCGCGCAGACTCCCGTCCCGGTTCTGGATGACATGGCCGACGACCACAGCGGCCGTGACCAGCAGCACGCCCACGGCTGCGGCGACCAGGTCGGCCCGGACCGCGCGCCGGGCGCGGTCGCGGTCGCGGTCCGGTGGTGCGGGCGGGCCGTGCCCCGTGCCGCCGGCGGTGTTCGTGGGGGTGGCGTCCTCGGTCTTCACGCTGGCACGCTATGCACACCGGGGCCCGATCGGGCGGTACGGCAGGGCCGCGTCACCGAACCGTCAGATTCGCCCTTCCAGCGGCGACGACCGTGGCGGCGATGCCCGCCTCCCCGCCCTGCCGCCACGACGTCAGAATTCCGTCAGGAGTCGCGTCCGCCCGTCGACACCGATCCCCGCCTAGCGTCGGCCCCATGCCCGAACGCCGTCGTATCCGCTTCCTCCCCGACTCCCTCCGCGCCCCGCGCACCCCTGCCGACCCGGCATTCTGGCGCAGCCCCGTGCGCGGAGTGCGTTTCACCGCCGTGCTCGGCGTCATCCTGCTCGCCGGACTCACCCTGCTGTTCGTCACGGGTCTGCTCTCGTACGCGGCCTACAACCCCGACCTGAACCGGGTCAACGACAAGACCCCGGGCAAGGGGTGGCTCGGCTTCTACCTGTTCTCCTGGCCGACCGGCCCGCACTGGCTCTACCGGCTGACCCAGGGCCTGCACGTCACCGTCGGCATCGTGCTCGTGCCCGTCCTGCTCGCCAAGCTCTGGTCCGTGGTCCCCCGGCTCTTCGCGTTGCCGCCCGCCCGCTCCGTGGGCCACGCCCTGGAGCGGATCTCGCTGCTGCTGCTCGTGGGCGGGGCGCTGTTCGAATTCCTCACCGGACTGCTGAACATCCAGCTGGACTACCTCTTCCCCGGGTCGTTCTACACCCTGCACTTCTACGGGGCCTGGGTCTTCCTCGCCGGGTTCGTCACCCATGTGGCGCTCAAGACGCCCCAGGCCGTACGGGTGTTGCGAGGCGGCATCCCGCGCGGCGAACCGGACACGCTGGCCGCCCCCGACCCGCTGCCCCCCACCCTGTCCCGGCGCGGCGCGCTGGCCCTCGTGGGGGCCGGTTCACTCCTTCTGCTGGTCACCTCGGCCGGCCGCAGCTTCGACGGGCCGCTGCGCCGCATCGCCCTTCTCACCCCGCGCGGCGGCACCGACCCGGGGCCCGGCCCCAACGCCTTCCAGATCAACAAGACCGCCGCCGCCGTACGGATCACGCCCGCCGACACCGGTGAGCGCTGGCGGCTGACGGTACGGGGGCCGGCCGGGGAGTTCCGCTTCACCCGGGCCGAGCTGCTGGCCATGGAGCAGCACAGCGCCGCGCTCCCGATCGCCTGCGTGGAGGGCTGGTCGACCTCGGACCAGCGGTGGCGCGGGGTGCGGCTCTCCGACCTGGCGGAGCTCGCCGGATACCCGGACCGGCCGCCTGGCGTGTTCGTCGAGTCGCTCCAGCGCAGCGGCTCGTTCCGCAAGGCCGCGCTGCGCGACAACCAGGTCCGCGACGGCCGCTCGCTGCTCGCGCTGGAGGTGAACGGCGCACCGCTGTCGCCCGACCACGGCTACCCGGCCAGGATCATCGTCCCCGCCGCGCCCGGGGTGCTGAACACCAAGTGGGTCGAGACCCTGACGTTCGGAGAGCTGTGATGTCCACCCGAGCCGTTCCGCCCGCGTCCGCCGGCCCCCGCCGCCCGCGCCTCTCGCCGCGCCGCCCGTACGGTGAGGGCCCGCTCCACCTGCTGCTGCTCGCCGCCATGTTCTGCCTGGCCGGCTACGCGGGCGTACGGCTGCTGGACGGGGACACCGTCGGCGTGCTGCTCTGGTTCGCCGGATCGGCCGTCCTGCACGATCTGGTGCTGCTGCCGGTGTACGCGGGGGCCGACCGGGCGCTGCGCGCCGCGCTCGGCCCCCGGCCGGCCCTGGTGAACTTCGTCCGGGTGCCGGCGTTCCTCTCCGGACTGCTCCTGCTGGTCTGGTTCCCGCTGATCGCCCGGCGCACCGAACGACGGTACGAGGCCGCCGCCGGCACCTCCCCGGACGTCTACTTCGGCAACTGGCTGCTGATCACCGGCGCGCTGTTCGCGCTCTCCGCGCTCTGGCTGCTGGTCCGGGCGGTCCGCTCCCGCACGGGCCGGCGCAGCGAGACGAAGGTCCGCCCCTCCGCGCCCCACTGACCGGCCGTGAGCCAGCCGCCCGCCCGGGCGTGCCGCAGCAGGGCCGGCGTGCCGATCCGCGCCCACGGGAACGGCTGGGCGTCGCGCGCGGGGGCGGTCCTTCCGTCCGTTCCGTCCCGGCCGTCGTCGAGACGGACCCGGACCCGTTCGTCCACATCGACGGGGGCGGTCTCGGCGATCAGCAGCCCGCCGACGCCGAGCAGATCGGCCGCCCGGTCCAGCAGGGCGGCCGGGTCGCCCCCGATGCCGATATTGCCGTCGAGGAGCAGAAGGGTGCCCCAACGGCCCTCCCCGGGCAGCGGTTCGAACACGCTGCGGAGCAGTGCGGCGCCGCCGAGCCCGCGTGTACGGGCCACCGCCGCCTCGCTGACATCGATGCCCAGCGCCCGGTGTCCGAGCGAGGCCAGCTCCGCGACCAGCCGCCCCGGCCCGCAGCCGATGTCCAGCACCGGGCCCTCGCACCGGTGCAGCGCGGACAGATCGGCGGAGCCCGCGACGGAACACCAGCGCTCCACGTCCAGCGGCAGCAGCCAGCCGTCGTTGCGGCGCAGGAACAACGGACCGCGGCCGGTGCGCAGGGCGTTGGCGTACGGGTCGGCGCCCCACGGAGCGGTGCGGACCGACGCGGCGCCGGGTGCGTCAGTGGATCCGACGGCCGCTCCGGGGGCGTCCGGGGTCTCGACGCGGTCGGCCGGAGCCGACGAGACGAGCCCGGACGAGGGCACGGTCGTACTCATCGCACCCCCGCCCCGGTGAGCCGGCCGAACGCCGCGGCGAACCGGCCGCCCGGCGCCGCCGACGCGACCCGGTGGGCGTCGGCAGCGGTGTCCACGTCGACCAGTACCGGCAGATCGCGCACGGCGAGCCCCGCCTCCACCAGTCTGCGCCGCTGCACCGCACCCGTTTCCGGGACGGACATCGGCACCCCGCGCAACAGGCCAGGATCGGGGACCGCCAGGCCCAGGGCCCAGAAGCCGCCGTCCTCGGCCGGACCGAACCAGGCCCCGACGCCGTCCCAGGCGCCCGGGGCGAGAGCGGGGGCGAGCAGATCGGACGTGATCTGCGGGGTGTCCATGCCGACCAGCAGGGCCGGCCCCGTACACCCGCCGAAGGCGGCGGCGAGACGCTCGTCGAGACCGCCCGCGCCCTGCGGCACCACCTCGAAGCCCGGGGGCACCCAGCGGCCCGGCCGCCCGTCGAGGACCAGGACACGCCGCCGGGCGGGCAGGGCGAGCACGGCGTCCAGGGTGTCCGCGAGGGCCGCGGCGGCGAGCTCGGCGGCCTCGGCGGGGGAGAAGGGCGGGCAGAGCCGGGTCTTGACCCGCCCCGCCACCGGCTCCTTCGCGATGACCAGGAGCTCCGTGGGCCCGTACGCGCTCATCGAACGGCCTCCGCCCCCGCGCGCCCGGCCCGGTCCGATGCCCGGCCCGCCGGTGGCTCCCGCAGCACGCCCCGCATGTCGCGCACCGCCTGCCAGGTCCCGCGCCAGGTGCCGGTGACCTTCGACTTCCCGGTGCGCGGCCGGTAGGGGACGTCGCTCTCGGCGACCCGCAGCCCGGCGTCCGAGGCCCGGACCACCATCTGGAGCGGATAGCCGCTGCGCCGGTCGGTGAGGTCCAGGGCCAGCAGATCGCCGCGGCGGGCCGCCCGCAGCGGGCCGAGGTCGTGCAGGCGCAGACCGGTGCGGCGGCGCAGCATCCGGGCCAGTGCCAGATTGCCGGCGCGCGCGTGCGGCGGCCAGGCGCCCCGGCCCTCGGGGCGGCGGCGGCCGAGCAGCAGATCGCACTCACCGTCCGCGATCCGCCGCACGAAGCCGGTCAGCAGCGCTGGGTCCAGTGAGCCGTCGCAGTCGCAGAAGCAGACGAACTCGGCCTCGGCGGCGAGCAGCCCGGCGTGGCAGGCCGCGCCGAACCCGCGCCGTTCCTCCGTGACGACGTGCGCGCCTAGGGAGCGGGCGAGCTCGGCCGAACCGTCGGTCGAGCCGTTGTCGACCACGATCGCGCGCCAGCCGTCGGGGACGCGATCGAGCACCCAGGGCAGCGCGGCCGCCTCGTCGAGGCAGGGCAGCACGATGTCGGCCCTGGGGAGGCCGGTGTGCGGGGCGGGCGGAAACGGAAGAGCGGCAGAAGAGTCGGTCACCCGCATCACCCTACGGAGACAACTCCGGCATTCAGGGCATCAGGTTCTTACGAAACAGGGACATCGGCCGGATGGGTGGCGGCCGGCCCCGGGAGTCCCGGGGCCGGGGTGCCACAGTGGAGGCCATGGAGAACACCCCGCCCGCCCGGCATCCGGCGCCCGTCCCGCAGGGGGCGCGCGGCCGGGTCCTCGTCGTGGACGACGACCCCACCGTCGCCGAGGTCGTCGTCGGCTACCTGCACCGCGCCGGCTACACCGTCGAGCAGGCCGGCGACGGTCCCGCCGCGCTGACGCGGTTCGCGGCACACCGGCCCGATCTCGTCGTCCTGGATCTGATGCTCCCCGCCATGGACGGGTTCGAGGTCTGCCGCCGGATGCGTGAGCACGGCCCGGTCCCCGTCATCATGCTCACCGCCCGCGGTGACGAGGAGGACCGCATCCTCGGACTGGAGACCGGCGCCGACGACTACGTCACCAAGCCGTTCAGCCCGCGCGAACTGGTCCTGCGGGTCGACTCCGTGCTGCGCCGCGCCCGGGCCGCCGCACCTGCGGAACGTGCCGGTCCGCTGTTCGCGGGAGGGCTGAGCCTCGACCCGGCGGCCCGGCAGGCCTACCGCGACGGGCGCGGACTGGCCCTGACGCTGCGGGAGTTCGACCTGCTCGCCTTCCTTCTCCGGCACCCCGGGAAGGCGTTCGGGCGGGAGGAGCTGATGCGGGAGGTCTGGGGATGGGACTTCGGCGACCTGTCGACGGTCACCGTCCACATCCGCAGACTGCGCGGCAAGGTCGAGACGGACCCCGCCCGCCCCCGGCTGATCCGCACCGTGTGGGGCGTGGGCTACCGCCTGGACGCCGAAGGGGACCATACGGACGAGGACGTGGCCACCGCACCCGTGTAGCCGACCGGGGCCGTTCGCGGTGAAGGACGTCCTGCTCATCGCGGTCTTCGCCCTTCTCGGCGCGGCGGCCGCAGGGCTCCTCGGCGCGGGCGTCCTGCCTCTCCCGCGGCACCGTTCGCTGGTGGTCTCGCCGAGCGTCGCCGCCGGGGTGGCCGCTCGCAGCCGTGAACCGGCCCTGGCCACGCGGTCGTGCGGTGACGGCGGTACCCCTCGCGGCGCCCGCCGGGCAGCCCACCGCCGAGCCGGCCGAACTCTCCCGCGAACTGGCCGCCACCAGTGCCGAGCTGGACAGCTCACGGAGCGGGAACGCGCTCCGAGGCCTCGCGGCGCGAACTCGTGGCATGGATCTCGCACGATCCCCGCGCCCCGCACTCCGCACTCCGCGCCCCGCACTCCGCGCCCGCGCCCCGCGCCCCGCGCCCCGCGCCCCGGGCTGCGGGTGATGGCCGAGGCGCTGGAGGACGTGCGCAACGTACAGGCGGCTGCCGCTTCGCCGTCACGCTCCCGCCAGCGTGACGGCGCTCTCCTGCCGGCTGCCCGCCGAACCACGCAGCGGGGCCGCCGCGAAGTCCTCCATCCCCTCGGCGAAGGAGACCCGGGGCCGCCAGCCCAGCTCCTCGCGCAGCGCCCGCGAGTCCGCCGTGACATGGCGGACGTCCCCGAGGCGGTACTCCCCGGTTACCACCGGGTCCGGCCCGCCGTGCGCCCCGGCCAGCGCGGCGGCCATCTCCCCGATGGTGTGCGGCTCGCCGCTGCCGGTGTTGTACGCGGCGAAGGACGCGGGCCGCCGCTCCCGTACGGCCTCCAGGGCCACCGTGTTCGCCGCCGCCACGTCCCGGACGTGGACGAAGTCGCGCCGCTGGCCCCCGTCCTCGTAGACCCGGGGGGCCTCGCCGCGTGCCAGGGCCGAGCGGAAGAACGAGGCGACACCGGCGTACGGGGTGTCGCGCGGCATGCCCGGCCCGTACACGTTGTGGTAGCGCAGCGACACCGCCCGGCCGCCCGTCGCCCGTGCCCACGCGGCGGCGAGGTGCTCCTGGGCCAGCTTCGTCGACGCGTACACGTTGCGCGGGTCCGCGGGCGCGTCCTCGGCCACCAGACCAGGCGTCAGCTCCGCCCCGCAGTCCGGGCAGCGCGGCTCGAAGTTCCCCGCCCGCAGATCGGCCTCCGCCCGCGGTCCGGGGCGGACCGTGCCGTGCCGGGGGCACGCGTAGCGGCCCTCGCCGTAGACCACCATCGACCCGGCCAGCACCAGGTCCCGGACCCCGGCAGCGGCCATCTCCGTCAGCAGCACCGCCGTACCGAGGTCGTTGCACCCCACATACAGCGGGGCGTCCGCGAAGTCCTTGCCGAGGCCGACCATGGCCGCCTGGTGGCACACGGCGTCCACCCCGGTCAGCGCGTCCGCCACCGCGCCCCGGTCCCGGACGTCCCCGACGATCACTCGGTCGCCCGGCGGCTCCGGAGGCGTGCCGCCGGCGTGGGCCGAGGGCAGCAGGGCGTCCAGCACCACGCTCTCGTGCCCGGCCGCGGCGAGTGCGGCGACGACATGTGACCCGATGAACCCGGCTCCGCCGGTGACCAGTACGCGCATGACCGCCACGCTAGGGGCCGGCGAGCCGTCGGGCCGGGCGCGGCGCGCACCCGTCACGGGTCCGTAAGGACCTGGCCGACGTCCCGGTCAGCGCACCTGCTGGCCCGGGGCCGCGTCGAGGCGCACGAAGGGGATGGCGCGGCCCGCCCGCCGGTAGGCGTCCGTACTGCCGTCGGCGACGTCCAACCCCATGAACGCGCACAGCCGGCGGGCGGTGCGGGGGCGGACGGGGGCGTAGCGGACCATGATCTCGCCGCCCTCGTCCGCGCTCGGGAAATGGGCGGTGACGGCGTAGTGGCGGTTGCCGACCTGGATCGTGGTCTTCGGCGAGGCGCGCAGGTTGCGGTACCAGGCCGCCTCGGGGCCGAAACCGGAGGCCAGGAACCAGGTCCCCTCCCCGCGGTCGTGCGCGACGACCTCCAGGGCCACCCGTCGGTCCAGGCCGCTGTTCCGGCCGATGTGGTGCAGGAGCAGCAGGCGCCGGCCGAAGACCGGGCCGAGGCCCACGCGGTAGAAGGCTATGGGCAGGCGGGCGAGGCGTCGCCGCCAGCCGCGCGGCAGGGGCGGGCGGCTGGGGCCGGTGTGTTGTCTTGGCGTCATCACAACGCCTCCTCAGGACGCGGCGGGAGTCGACGCCGCAGCGGGCCCCGGCTCAACTCTTAGTCTGTGCAATCTTTGCACAGGCTAAAGCTTGGCGGCGTGGCAGGCCGAGGGGGCGGGGCACGCCCTGCCGGGAGCAGGGTAGAAAGGTGTCATGGCCAGGAACCCGGCTCCTGCGGAGCGGATGGACGATGTGGACGCCGTGACCGGGGCGGTGCTGACGGCATCCCGGTTGCTGGTCGCGGTGTCGGCGCGCTCGCTGGCGGACGTCGAGGACCGGGTGACGCTGCCGCAGTTCCGGATGCTGGTGGTGCTGTCCTCGCGGGGGGACACCAAGCTCGTGGCGCTGGCGGAGCTGCTGCAAGTGGCGCCGTCGACAGCGATGCGCATGGTCGACCGGCTGATCGCGGCGGGCCTCGCGGACCGGCAGACCAACCCGGACAACCGCCGGGAGACGCTGCTCCGGCTCACGGAGGAGGGGCGTCGCACGGTCGGGAACGTCACCGCGCGCCGACGTCAGGAGATCGCGTCGATCGTCGAGCGCCTGGCTCCGCACCAGCGGACGGCGCTCATCGAAGCGCTCACCGACTTCAACCGGGCGGGAGGCGAGCCGCCGGCCCCGGCGCCGGACGAAGGTGCCGGACCGCACCCCCTGGGCTGGGGCGACGCGACGACGGCGGGCTGACCGGCCGGCCGGGACGTCCGTCGGCGCCCGGCTCCGCGGGCGGGCGGTCCTCCCGGACGCGCTCGCCAGGGACATCACACATATGGTTGCACCTTTAACTATTCAGGTAGTGAGAGAGGAGCGCTCCCTTGAGCGAGCGGCCGGTGGGCGACATGGCGAGTGAGCGACCGGATGCCTGGGCCGAGGCCGTGGTGGCCGGGCTGGACGCCGCGAGGGCCGCGGAACGCGCTCTGGCGGAGGCCCTGCGGCCGGCCATGTCCCTGAAGGAGGAGAAGGCGCAACGGCGGGCCGAGGCGGTCCGGGCGGCGGCCATGGGGCTCGGAGCCGAAGGCTGTGCTTCCGCCGCGGGAGTCTCCGAGCGTCTGCTCGCGTCCTGGCGGGCCGAGGACCCGGTCTTCGACGCCGCCCTGTCGGCGGCCAGGTCCCTGGCGCATGTGCATGACGTGGTACCGGACGTCGCCACCAACCCGGCAGTGCTCAGGATGGCGCTGGACGCCATCCTGGACGGCGTGCCGTTCGTCGCGGCGGGTGCTCTGGTGGGGGCGAAGCGGGATGCCTTCTATCGCCTGAGGCGAGGCAACCTCCGGCTCGGCGCGCTCTTCGGCGCCGCGCAGAGCGCGCGCCGCCGGAGCATGTCGCCGGGCCGGAAGAAGAAGGCGGAGCTCAAGGGGTACCGGCTGGTCCGCATCGACTCCTCGGCGGACCCGGGCGCCGACCGGGTCCGCCGAGCGGGCGCCGGGCGGCAGCCCGCACCCCCACGGATCAGGGGCGGGCGGTGAGGTAGCCGCCCATCGAGGTGAAGTACTCGGTCGCGGGCAGCTCGCGGCCGTCCTCGGTCCGTACGCGCGTGATCGCGAGGCCGTGGTTGCGGCCGGTGCGGGCGTCGGGCCCGGCGACGATCACCACGCCTTCGCCCTCCCGGTAGAACACCCGGCCGGGCGTGCCGCCGTAGCGGTTCTGGGACACGACGGCGGAGAGGACTTCCAGCCGCCGGCCCCGGTGGAAGGTGAAGGCGCTGGGGTAAGGGGCGGACTGGGCGCGGACGAGCCGTTCGAGATCCTCGGCGGGCCAGTTCCAGTCGATGCGGATGTCCTCGGCGGCCCGCTTGTGGAAGAAGGTCGCCTTCGACCGGTCCTGCGGGGTGAACTCGGTCTGTCCGGAGGCGATGAGGGCGAGCGCGCCGATGGTGACCGGGGCGATGAGGTCGACGGTGCGGTGGAAGAGGTCGGTGGCGGTGTCCGTCGGGCCGACCGCTACCGCCTCCTGGCGGACGATGTCGCCGGCGTCGAGTTCTTCGTCCATCAGGTGCGCGGTGACGCCGACTTCGCTCTCACCGTTGATCAGCGCCCAGATCAGCGGCGAGAATCCGGCGTACTTCGGCAGCAGCGAGTCGTGGACGTTCAGCGTGCCGTGGCGGGGGAGGCCGAAGATGCGCGGCGGTATCCAGGTCCTCCAGTTGTTGGCCACGATGATGTCCGCGTCCGCCTCCTTGAGACGCTCGAACAGCTCCTCGTCGTCCGGGCGTTCGCGGATCAGGACGGGGACCCCGTGCTCCTCGGCGAGATCGGCGACGGAGTCGCTCCAGATCTTCTCGTACGCGTGCTCACTCCTGGGGTGCGTCACGACCAGCACCACCGTGTGCTCGGATTCGAGGAGGGCCTGCAGGGTGCGGTGCCCCCAGGTCTGGTAACCGAACATGACGACCCGCATGGGTTCCTCCTCGGGGCAGGGATGGGCCGGGCAAGTAAAGCAAGCCTCACCTCAGTAGGCAACACGGCATGCCATCGACCGTGAATGACGGCCCGTCAGGAAATTGTCACCCCGGTTGCCCTATCGACAAGGCTCGTTGGTCAGCTTAGGCTCACCTAAGTCGAGGTGGGCGGTTCCGTCGGCCTGCCCGCCTTTCGTCATCAACCCCCACGCCTGACAGGCGACTTTCCCAGACGAATGGGAGTGACATGTCACAGGTTCTTCCTGGCGACACACCACTGGTCCACGACCTCATCGGCATCGGCTTCGGCCCGTCGAATGTGGCCATGGCGATCGCGCTCAGCGAGCACAACAGCAAGGTCGACAGGCAGGATTCGGTCACCGCCCACTTCTTCGAGCAGCAGTCGAGCTTCGGCTGGCACCGCGGCATGCTCATCGACGACGCCACCATGCAGGTGTCCTTCCTCAAGGACCTGGTGACGCTCCGGAACCCGGCCAGCGAATTCAGCTTTCTCTGCTACTTGCAGAGCAGGGGCCGGCTGATCGACTTCATCAACCACAAGAACCTCTTCCCGCTGAGGGTGGAGTTCCACGACTACTTCGAGTGGGCCGCGGCCAAGGTCGACGACCTGGTCTCCTACGGGCACGAGGTCGTGGCCGTCACACCGTTCGTGCACGAGGGGACCGTGGAGTACCTCGACGTGACCGTCCGGTCCGCGGAGGGGCTGGCGGTCCACCGGGCCCGCAACCTCGTCATCGGAACCGGGCTGCGCCCCCTCATGCCCGAGGGTGTGGAACGCGGCGAACGCGTCTGGCACAACTCCGACCTGCTCCGGAAGGTCGACGGCCTGGCGAACGCCTCGCCCTCGCGGTTCGTCGTCGTCGGCGCAGGCCAGAGCGGGGCCGAGAACGTCGCCTACCTGCACCGCCGTTTCCCGGACGCCGAGGTCTGCGCGGTCTTCTCCCGTTACGGCTACAGCCCCGCCGACGACAGCAGCTTCGCCAACCGGATCTTCGACCCCGACGCGGTCGACGACTACTTCGCCGCCCCCGAGGAGGTCAAGAGCCGGCTGATGGCCTACCACGGCAACACCAACTACTCCGTGGTGGACATCGACCTGATCGACGACCTCTACCGCCAGATGTACCGCGAGAAGGTGCTGGGAACCGAACGGCTGCGCTTCCTCAACGTGTCCCGGATCACCGGAGTCGAGGAGAACGCCCACGGGGTCAGGGCGACCGTGAAATCCCTGGTGACCGACGAGGAGTCGGAACTGGACGCCGACGTCGTGGTGTTCGCCACCGGATACAGCCCCGCCGACCCGCTCGGCGTCCTCGGCGAGGTCGGGGAGCGCTGCGCGCGTGACGACGCCGGCCGCGTACGGGTCGAGCGCGACTACCGGATCGTGACCGACCCCGGCCTGCGCTGCGGCATCTATCTCCAGGGCGGTACGGAGCACACGCACGGCATCACCACCTCGTTGCTCTCCAACACCGCGATACGGGTCGGCGAGATCCTGGACTCCCTGCTCGACCGCCGGGTCAAGTCCACCTCCGACGAGTCCCGGCCCGTGGCGGAGGGGACCGGCGGCGCCACGCCGCGCTAGGCCCTGTCGTCGAACTCCCGCCTGCCCCGCGGCGCCATGCACGCACTCTCGCCGCACCGGGCACACGCCCGAGTACGTCCAGTACGCGGACCTGCGCCCGGCACACCGAGAGCACGCACCTGACCCCGCGGGGCCGCCCTTCGGGCGACGGCGGGAGTTCGACGACAGGACCTAGCACGGAGCGCCGTCGACGCGCCGGGTGTCCGGCTTCCGGCCCGCCCGGTGACCGGCCGGGTGGGGGCCCACCCGCCCGGTGACCTGCCGGGAGGCCCCGCGGGACCACTCCGATCAAAGGGATATCGTTCCTCGACATGTTCACGACTCAGGTGGAGCGCCCCGTGCCCGGGGGGACGACCGACACCCGCCGACGGCGGGTCGTCGGGCTGGGCGTCCTCACGGTGGCCCTGGTGATCGCGGCAGCGGTGTCCTTGGCCGTCGGGGCACGCGCGTTGAGTCCCACCGAGGTCTGGCACGGGCTGTTCGCGGACCCGGAGCCCGACCAGAAGCTCACCGAGATCCGGCTCATCGTGCAGACCGTGCGCGTGCCCCGCACGGTCCTCGCGATCGTGGCGGGCCTGGCCCTGGGCGTGGGCGGCGCGCTGATCCAGGGGTACACGCGCAACCCGATCGCCGACACGGGACTGCTGGGCGTGAACGCCGGAGCCTCCTTCGCCGTGGTGTCGGTCATCGCCCTGTTCGGGTTCACCGACCCGTTCCAGTACGTCTGGTTCGCCTTCCTGGGCGCGGGGATCGCCGGCGTCGTCGTCTTCGGCCTGGCCAGCATCGGCAGAGGCGCGGGCAACCCCCTGACCCTCGCTCTGGCCGGACAGGGCGTCACGGTGTTCCTCGCGGCGATGACCACGGCGGTGGCTCTGTCCGACCAGAAGTCGCTGAACGCGCTGCGCTTCTGGAACGCGGGTTCTGTCGCCGGCGTCGGTTTCGACGTCATCTGGCCGGTGACGGGGTTCATCGCCGTCGGGCTGGTCCTGGCGCTGATCACGCTGCCCGCCCTCAACCTGCTCAACCTGGGCGACGACGTGGCGCGCGGTCTGGGAGTGAACATCGCGGTGAGCCGGACCATCGGCATCGTCGCCGTCACGCTGCTGGCGGGGGCCGCCACGGCGGCCAGCGGCCCCATCGCCTTCCTCGGGCTCATGGTGGCCCATGTGGCCCGCTATCTGACCGGCCCCGACTACCGCTGGCTGGTGCCGTACGCGGGGCTGCTCGGCGCCGGTGTGCTGCTGGTCTGCGACATCGCCGGCCGCCTGGTCGTGCGGCCGGGAGAGCTGGAGTCGGGCGTCGTCGTCGCCCTTCTCGGAGCCCCGTTCTTCGCGCTCCTGGTGTGGCGAGGAAAGTTCAGGAGCGCATGAGGCGGGTTCACGAGCACATGAGAGAAGTCCAGGAGCCCAAGAGCGGAACCGAAGTGCGAGCGTCGATGCCGCCGGGCGTGCGGCTCGGCCAGGTGTCGTTCGTCTGGCGTCCCTGGCTCGTCCTGGTCACGCTGGTGCTCGCGGCGGCGGCCTTCCTGGTCTTCTGTCTCTCCATCGCCGTCGGTGACTTTCCCATCGGCCTCTCCCGGGTCATCGCCACCCTCTTCGGCCGGGGCGAACAGGTCGACGCGTTCGTGGTCATGGACCTCCGGATGCCCCGGGCGCTGGCCGGTCTCATCGTGGGCATCGCCCTGGGCCTCTCCGGGGCCATCACCCAGTCCGTGGCGCGCAATCCGCTCGCCAGCCCGGACATCCTGGGGATCACCACCGGAGCCGGCGCCGTCGCGGTGTTCCTCGTGACGACGACGGGCGGTACCGCCTCGGCGATCGCCGGTTCGGTCGGGCTGTCCTCGGCGGCCCTCCTGGGCGGCCTCGGCACGGGCCTGCTGGTGTACTTCCTCGCGTGGCGACGCGGGATCGACGGCTTCCGGCTCATCCTCATCGGCATCTCCGTCACCGCGGCGATGCAGGCCATCACGGTGTGGCTGCTGGCCTCCGCCGACATCCGGGACGTGGCGCGCGCCCAGGTGTGGCTGATCGGCTCGCTGGACAACCGCAGCTGGGACGAGGTCCGGGTGGCGTTCTGGTGCACGCTCGTCCTGCTCGTCGTCGTGGCCGCGGCGGCCTTCCCGTTCAAGCCCATGCACCTCGGCGACGATGTCGCCGCCGGGCTGGGCGTACGGTTCACGCGGGTTCGGGCGGTCCTGCTGCTCTGTGCCGTCCTGCTGGCCGCGGTGGGGGTGAGCGCGGCGGGCCCGGTGCCGTTCGTCGCCCTGGTGGCACCCCAGGTGGCGATGCGTCTGGCGCGTCGGCCCACGCCGCCGTTGATCGCCTCGGGGCTGGTGGGCGCGCTGCTGCTGATCGGCTCGGACCTGGTCGCCCGCGCGGCGCTGCCGATCGGTCTGCCGGTCGGGGTGGTCACCGCGGTGATCGGGGGGCCGTTCCTCGTCTACCTGTTGGTACGGGCGAACCTCCGGTAGATGGTAGAAGTTAGGCTAACCTCAACAAGGGGGGCTTGTGGCCGCTCAGTTCACCGTCCGGACCGAAGCCGGCGTCGAGGACGTCCCACGGCTGGCAGCCAGGGGCATCACCGTCGGATACGGCGACCGTACGGTCATCGACAAGCTCGACGTATCCGTTCCACCCGGCGTGATCACCACGATCATCGGCCCCAACGGGTGCGGGAAGTCCACCCTGCTGCGGACCCTGAGCCGGCTGCTCAAACCGGCCGGCGGTTCCGTCGTGCTGGACGGCGAGGACATCGGCGGGCTCCGTACCAGGGACGTGGCGAAGAAGCTCGGACTGCTGCCGCAGGCGCCGGTGGCGCCGGAAGGGCTGACCGTCGCCGACCTCGTCGCCCGTGGACGCCACCCGCACCAGAGCTGGCTGCGGCAGTGGTCCTCGGACGACGCCGACGTCGTGCGGCGGGCACTGGCCATGACCGGGGTGGCGGACCTGGCCGACCGGCCCGTCGACTCGCTCTCCGGCGGCCAGCGCCAGCGCGTGTGGATATCGATGACCCTGGCTCAGGGCACCGACCTGCTGTTGCTGGACGAGCCGACCACCTACCTGGACCTGGCCCACGCGATCGACGTACTCGACCTGGTCGACGATCTGCACGAGTCGGGCCGCACCGTGGTCATGGTCCTGCACGACCTGAATCTGGCCACGCGCTACAGCGACAACCTCGTCGTCATGCGGGCGGGAGCCGTCCTGGCGCAGGGACACCCCCGGGACGTGATCACCGCCGAGCTGCTCCACGAGGCGTTCGGGCTGCGGGCCGAGGTGATCGACGATCCGGTGGGCGACCGGCCGCTCATCGTGCCGATCGGCCGCACGCACGTCCGGCGCGAGCCGTGGAACGGGCCCGCCGCGCAGGGCCGCTGACTATCTGACGGACCCAACTCATCGTGACCGGCGGAAAGTTATCCAGTTAGGCTAGGCTGACCTCACTAGCTCGGGGTACAGTCTGGCTGCCCTCGTACCGGGGCCAGTGAACAGTGCGAAAGCAAGGGATTTTGGATGTCTCTCCATCGAACGACGCTTGTGAAGCCGTGGCAGCGGCTGGCCGCGGCCGTGTCCGCCGCGACCCTCGGCGTCGGTCTCCTCGCGGGATGCGGTACCGATTCGGCGGACGAGAAGAAGAACGACGACGCCCCTGCCGCCGCCGGGGGCGCGTTCCCCGTCACGGTGGAGCACGCGTTCGGTTCCACCGAGGTCAGCAAGGCTCCCCAGCGGGTCGTCACCGTCGGCTACACCGACGACCAGGCCGTCCTGGCGTTCGGCGTCAAGCCGGTCGGCATGGTCGACCAGTACCCGAACCCGGCCGGGCAGACGCCCGACATCAACACGCAGTGGCCCTGGGTGAAGGACCAGTGGGGCGACACCCGCCCCGAGGTCGTCATGAAGAACGGTGACGCGGGCCCCAACTTCGAGAAGATCGCCTCCCTGCGGCCGGACCTGATCATCGCGGTCTACTCCGAGGTCGACAAGGCGGCCTACGAGAAGCTCTCCAAGATCGCCCCGACCGTGGGCCGCACCAAGGGCGAGAAGGAGCTTTTCAGCGCTCCGTGGCAGGACAACGCGGTGCACATCGCCAAGGCGCTCGGCAAGGAGAAGGAGGGCGCCGAACTGGTCAAGGGCATCCAGGCCAAGCTGGACGCGGCCAAGAAGGCGCACCCCGAGTTCGGCGGACAGAAGGCCGTCGCCCTGTCCTGGTACAAGGACTCGATCTCCGCGTTCACCTCCACGGACGTGCGAGGCCGGCTCATCACGGGCACCGGATTCGGCTACCAGACCGAGATCGACAAGATCGCGGACGGCGGATTCTCCACCGAGCTCTCGCCCGAGCGCATCGACCTCGTCGACGTCGACCGGATCTTCGTCATCAACGACAAGGCCGACACGGAAGCGCTGAAGAAGTTCGAGCTGTTCAACAACCTCCCGGCCGTCAAGAACGGCAAGGTCTCCTACCTGCTGGACAGCGAGGGACCGGCGATCGGCGCTGCGCTGTCCCAGGGCACCCTGCTCTCCCTGCCGTACGCGATCGACGAACTCGTCGCCTCGGTCAAGTAACGATGACGATCCAAAGCCCCCTCCCTCGGCTCCCTCGGCGAGAACCGGTCTCCGTGTGACTACCACCGAAACGCCCCTCGCCGGGACGACCCTGCGCACGGCCACCGGACGCGAGGCCGCCCGCTGGGTGGCCGAGCACTGCCGACAGGCACGGTGGCTGACCGTCTCCACGGTGGTCACCACGGTCGCCGGGGCCGCGCTGCAGGTGCTCCCGGTGCTGCTCCTCGGCCGGGTCGTGGACGGGGTGGTCGGCGGCGACCCACGCTCGATACTGCTCACCGTCGGGGTGCTGATGGTGGGTGCGGCGCTCCTCGGCGCGGCGGCCTCCGCGGCGTCCACGTACCTGATCGGGAGACTGGGCGCCGAACTGCTCGCACGGCTCCGTGAGGAAGCCGTGCGAGCCGTTCTGGGGATGCCGAGCGCGCGCGTGGAGCAGGTGGGGCGGGGGGACGTGCTGTCCCGCGTCGGCGACGACGTGGCCGTGCTCTCCAAGGGCATCCGCACGGCCATCCCCACCGTGTTCTCGGCCGGAGTCCTGGTGGCCATCGCGACGATCGGCATGTTCGGTCTCGACTGGCGGCTCGGCCTGGCGGGAGCCGGCGCCCTGCCCGCCTACGCGCTGGCGCTCCGCTGGTACCTGCCCCGCTCGGCACCGCTCTACCGCGAGCAGCGGGTGGCCCAGGCCGATCGCGCCCAGGCCCTGATCAGCGGACTGAACGGCATCGACACGGTCCGCGCCTACCGTATGGAGGACTCCGTACGGGAGAAGGTCACCAGCGAGTCCTGGCGGGTGCGGAACCTCGGCGTCGAGGTGTTCCGCTTCTTCGGACGGTTCGTCGGCCGGGAGAACCGGGCCGAGTTCATCGGCCTCGTCCTGATCCTGGTCGTCGGGTACGCCCTGCTGGAGGCGGACGCCGCCACCCTGGGCGAGGTGTCGGCCGCCCCGCTGATGTTCCACCGCCTGTTCACCCCGCTCGGCGCCATCATGTTCACCTTCGACGAGGCGCAGAAGTCCGGCGCGAGCCTCACCCGGCTGGTCGGCGTGTTCTCGGAGCCCTCCGAGGAACGGCTGGTGGGCGACGGCTCCGTGGCCGCGGCCGACAACGCGCCCCACCCCGTCACCGTACGGGACCTGACGTTCACCTATCCCGGGGCCGAGGAGCCGGTCCTGCGGGGCGTCTCCCTGTCCATCCCGGCCGGGGGCTCCCTCGCCCTGGTCGGGGCGACGGGCGCCGGCAAGTCGACCCTGGCCGCGCTGGTCGCCGGCATCGGGAGAGCACAGACCGGGTCGGTGCGCATCGGGACGCACGACCTCGCGGGGACGGACGAGGCCGGCGCCCGTGCCCTGGTGAGCATCCTGACCCAGGAGACCCATGTGTTCTCCGGCCCGCTCGCCGACGACCTGCGGCTCGCCGCACCCGACGCGAGCGACGACGAGCTGAGGGACGCGCTGCGCACGGTCGGCGCCGGGGGATGGCTCGACCTGCTCCCCGACGGTCTGGACACCACGGTCGGCGAGGGCGGCGAACGCCTGGACGTCACCAAGGTCGCCCAGATCGCCCTGGCCCGGCTGGTGCTCAGCCGGTCACCCGTGGTCGTACTCGACGAGTCGACCGCGGAGGCGGGCAGTGAGGGCGCGGCCGAGCTGGAACGTGCCGTGCTGGCCGCCTGTTCCGGCCGGACCACGCTGTTCGTGGCCCACCGGCTGACCCAGGCGATGGCGGCGGACCGGATCGCCGTGCTGGACGCGGGGCGCGTGGTGGAGGAGGGAACGCACGGCGAACTCGTCGAGCTGGGCGGCCAGTACGCCCGGTTGTGGCGTGCTTGGCGAGAGGGCAGTTGAGCGCGTTCCGGCCGAGAGCCGGGTCAATTCGCATACGCCGGAAGGGTGCTGAGACCTCGATGTCCGAACCGAACCGTTCTCGCCTGGAACTTTCCCCCACTCGGCTGGCCGCCGTACGCCGACGGCTCGGCGACTACAGCGACCGGACCATCGTCGAAGCGTGCACCGTCGCCCTCGCGTACTGGGCGACCGGCACCGCCCCGGACGGCATGGAGCTGACACCCGCCACGCCCTTTCCCGACGTCCTCGCCCGGATTCACGATGGAACCGGCGGAACCGGCGGAACCGGCGGTCGACCGGCCGATGCCGAGTGTCGCGCCGTCGCCGTGCCGGCCGGGGCCGCCCCGGCCGACGCCCAGCAGGTCCTCGACGACCTGGCCGACTTCCCCGACCGGCCCCTCGGCACCATGGGCCCGTCCGGTCCCCGTGCCCGGGCCGAGGAACTGGCCCGGTGGAACGACACCCGGGCGGACCGGGCCCGCCCGACCCTCATGGAGATGTTCCGCGAGCAGGCGCGCCTGAGGCCGGACGCCGTCGCGATCGTCGACGAGCACCGATCGCTGACCTACCGCGAAGCGGCGCGGCTGTCCGCCCAGTTGGCGCACCACCTGATCGAACGGGGCCTCGGCGCCGAACAGGTCGTCGGAATCTCGCTCGGCCGCTCCGCCGAGATGGTCGTCGGCCTCCTGGCCGTGCTCCGGGCCGGAGGCGCGTTCGTCCCCCTCGACCCCCAGTGGCCCGCCACCCGCAGGAACGTCGTCGTCGAGGACGCCACGGTCGTGCTGCAACTCAACTCCACGGGCAAGGCCGACACCGGGGAACCGGACGCCGTCTCCGTCGACCTCGGCGACTGGAAGTACGGGGCCCACCCCGGGGACGCGCCCGACGTGAGCGTCCCCGGCGCCTCCCTGGCCTATGTGATCTTCACGTCCGGCTCCACCGGCCGGCCCAAGGGCGCCATGATCCGGCACGAGGCGATCAGCGAACGCCTGTTGTGGCAGTCCGCCGAGATCCTTCACTTCGGCCATGACGACGCGTCGCTCTTCAAGGCCCCCCTCTCCTTCGACATCTCCGTCAACGAGATCTTCCTGCCGCTGGTCACCGGCGGCCGTCTCGTGATCCTGCGGCCCGGCGGCGAACGCGACCCGCACCACCTGCTCGCCGTCATCGCCGAGCAGCGCGTCACCTTCACCTACCTGGTCTCGTCCATGCTGGACGTCCTCCTGGAGATCGCGGGCGACTCCGGCCGCCTCGACTGCCTGCGGCACGTCTGGTGCGGCGGCGAGGTCCTCACCCCGGAGCTGTACGAGCGGTTCCGCGACCGCCTCGACATCCCCCTCTACCACGGCTACGGCCCCGCCGAGACGACCATCGGCGTCTCCCACGTCATCTACCGGGGAGCCGCGACACGACTGTCGACCTCCATCGGCAGGGCCAACCCCAACACCCAGCTCTACGTCCTCGACGACGAGCTGCGGCCCGTGCCGGTCGGCGTCGGCGGCGAGCTGTACGTCGGAGGACTCCTCCTGGGCCGCGGCTATGTGGGCGCCCCGGGCCTCACCGCCTCCCGTTTCGTGGCCAACCCCTTCGCCTCGGACGGTTCCCGGCTCTACCGGACGGGCGACCTGGCGCGGTACGCCCCCGACGGTTCGCTGGACTTCCTGGGCCGCGCCGACAACCAGGTCAAGATCCGCGGCATGCGGCTGGAGATCGAGGACGTCGAGGCCTCCCTCGCCGAGCACCCCGGCGTACGGCACACTTGCGTCGTCGCGAGGCAGAACACGGTGGGCGGCACCTACCTGATCGGCTACGTCATCCCGTCCGGCGGCCACGAGGACCTCAGCGCGGACGACGTCAAGGAGTGGGCCACGGCCAACATGGTCGAGTACATGGTGCCCGCGCATCTCGTCGTACTGACCGAGTTCCCGCTCACCGCGAACGGCAAGCTCGACCGGAAGGCGCTGCCGGAACCCGTCGTGGGCGCCGGAGCCCCCGTGGCGCCCGCCACCGAGAACGAGCGCCTGGTCTGTGAGGCGGTCGCCCATGTGCTGCGGCTGGACAGCGTCGGCGCGGACGACGACTTCTTCCAGCTCGGCGGCGACAGCATCCTGGCGATCTCCCTCCTCAGCACCCTGCGCGAGGCCGGCCTCCACGTGAGCGCCCGGCAGATCTTCACCAACACCGTCGTCGGGGCGCTGGCGGCGGTGGCGAGCGCCGAGTCCGTCGCCGCCGTCGACCACGGTGACGTCGCGACCGGCACCGTCGTCGGTTCGCCCATCGTGCAGTGGCTGGGCGAGACCACGGACGCGATCGACGGCTTCGTGCAGTCGGTCGCCCTCAACACCCCGGCGGAGCTGACCGCCGACGCCCTCGACGCCATGCTCGCCGCCGTGCTCACCCGCCACGACATGCTCCGTGCCAAGCTCGTACGCGGCGAGCGCTGGGGCTTCGACATCCCGCCGGCCGGAAGGACCGCACCCTGCTGGGAGGAGAGCGACGCCCCGCAGGCGGAGTGCGTCGCCCTCGCCACCGACGCGCTCGACCCGGACAACGGCGTCATGCTCCGCGCCGTCTGGCGCCGCGAGGCACGCCAACTCGTGCTGGTCGCCCACCACGTGGTGATCGACGGAGTCTCCTGGCACATCCTGATGGACGACCTGGCCACGGCGTGGCGTCAGCACTCCACCGGCGCCCACGTCGACCTGCCCCCGGTCGGCACGTCGTTCCGCCGCTGGACCCAGCTGCTGGGCCGCGCCTCGTTCGACACCGACCGCGGGCACTACGCCACGCAGCTGCCCGCCGCCGACGCGCCCCTCGGCAGGCGTGCGCTCACCGCGGCCGACACCGTGGAACGGGAGCGGACCCGAACCGTCTCCGTCGGGCCCGGGACCACGGCCGCACTGCTCGGCGAGATCCCCGCGAAGTTCCACGCCGGCGTCAACGACGTCCTGCTGACCGCCCTCGCCGTCGCCCTCGCCCGCCTGCGCCGCGACCGGGGCCAGGACCAGACGTTCGCCCACATCGAGCTGGAAGGGCACGGCCGCGAGGGACGCTACGTCGCGGCCGAAGCCGGGTTCGACCCCGATCTCTCGCGTACCGTCGGCTGGTTCACCACCCTGTTCCCGGTGGTCGTGGATCCCGGAACGGCGCCCGATCCCACCGCGCCCGCCTACCTCACCGCCGCCCTCAAGGCGGTCAAGGAGGACCTCGCCCGCGTACCGAGCAACGGAATCTCCTACGGCGCCCTGCGCCACCTGGCCGGCGACGGGCCGGCCGGCCCCGCGCCGCAGGTCCTCTTCAACTACCTGGGCCGCTTCGACGCCGGCACCTCCGGCGACTGGCAACGCAGCATCACGACAGGTCAGTTGGGCGAGAAGCGCGACCCGGCGATGCGGCTGCCGCGCGCCCTGGAGTTCAACGCGATCGCGGAACCCGACGCGAGCGGCGCGTACGAACTGGTCACCACCATCTCCTGGCCGGACGGCGTCTTCACCGAGGAGGACATCACCGCTCTCGGCGACTACTTCCGCTCCGCCCTCACGTCACTCGCCGCGCTCGACGACGGCGGCCACACGCCCAGCGACTTCCCGCTGGTACCGCTGACCCAGGCCGACGTCGACGCACTGGAGGGCCCGGCACTCCACGACATCCTGCCGCTGACCCCGTTGCAGGAGGGCTTCTACTTCCACACCGTCTACGACGACACCACGGGCGCCTACGTGGAGCAGCAGGTGCTGACCCTGGACGGCGACGTGGACGCCGACCGCCTCGCCGCGGCCGCCACCCGGCTGCTCACCCTCTATCCCAACCTGGCGGCCCGCTTCACGGCCCTCGCCGACGGCAGGGTCGTCTCCGTCGTCGAGCGGGGCAGGACCGCGCCCTTCGTCACCCTGGACCGCCCCGCCCTCACCGACGAGGAGATCCGCGACCTCGCCGAGCAGGACCGCAGGGCCGGGTTCGACCTCGCCGCCGGGCCGCTGATGCGGTACACGCTCATCCGCGCCGGCGCCCGCCGCCCCGTCCTGGTGCAGACCGTGCACCACATCATCGCCGACGGCTGGTCGGTGCCGCCGATGCTCCGCACCCTGCTGGCCGAGTACCACGCCCCCGGATCGGTATACCCGGTCGGCGGCTACCGCGACTACGTGGACTGGCTCTCCGGACGCGACCAGGGCGAGAGCGACCGGGTGTGGCGCGAGGAGCTCGCAGGACTGCCGGGCCCCTCCCTCGTCGCCGAGGGGCACACCCCCTCCCAGCGGTTCGCCGACCTCTCGGTCGAACCCGTCGACGACGTCGACGCGGCCGCACGCGCGGCCGGAGTGTCCCTCAGCGTGGCCGTGCACAGCGCCTGGGCGGCGACCCTCGGGTCCATCCTGCACAGCAGGGACGTGGTCTTCGGCTCCACCGTCTCCGGACGTGACGCCGAGCTCCCCGGCATCCGGGACATGGTCGGCCTCTTCATCAACACCATCCCCGTGCGGGCCCGTTGGACCGCGAACGACACGGCGTACGACCTGCTCGACGCCGTGAAACGGCACCAGGGCGCGGTGCTGGCACACCAGCACGTCTCGCTCGCGCGGATCGGCCGGCTGCACGGCACAGGCTCGCTCTTCGACACCCTGGTCGTCTTCGACATCGCGACCGACGTGGCCGGCCTGCGCCGACCGGACGACACCCTCACCATCGCCGCCATCGCCAACGAGGGTGCACCGCACTACCCGTTGACGCTCGTCGTGGAACGCGCACAGGACGGCCGCTCGCGCTTCAACCTGATCTATGACGGCGACCTCCTGCGCCCCGAAGGCGCCGGGGCGATCCTCGACACCTTCACCCGGAACCTCACCGGACTGCTCGGCCGCCCGGACGGCCCGGTCGACCTGCCGGCCGTCACGCCCGGCAGCACCCCGGCACGCGAGGAGTCGACGACCCTGGTCGAGATGTTCGACGCCGCCGCGCTCGGAGACCCGGCGGCCACCGCCGTCACCCAGTGCGCGCTGGACGGCACGACCCGCTCCCTCGCCTACGGTGAACTCGCGCACGCAAAACACGAGTTGGCCGCCGCCCTGCGCGCGGCCGGAGTCGGGCCCGGGCACCGGGTCGCCGTCGCCGTCCCGCGATCGCTGGAGCAGGTCGTCGCCCTGGTCGCCGTCGTCACCGCCGGAGGCGCCTACGTACCGCTGGACCTGGCCTATCCGGACGAGCGGCTGGCGTACATCCTCGCCGACGCCGCCCCGCAGGTCGTCCTCGTGGACCGGGAGCAGCAGGGCCGCTTCACCGGGCTGCTGGACCGGGCGGGCGTGCGGGCCCGGGTGCTCGTCCAGGGCGACGAACACCCGCTGGACACCGACCTCCCGGCCGTCGCTCCCCGGGACCCCGCCTATGTCATCTACACCTCCGGCTCGACCGGGCGGCCCAAGGGCGTCGTCGTCCCGCACTCCGCGGTGACGACGCTCCTCGCCAACACGCGCGAAGGCGTGGGCCTCGGGCCGGACGACGTAGGGGTCCAGTTCCACTCCTTCTCCTTCGACTTCGCCGTCTGGGAGCTGTGGGGGACCCTCGTGCACGGCGGCGAACTGCTGGTCCCGGATTACGCGCTGACCCGCTCGCCGGTCGACTTCCACCGGCTGGTCCGGGAACGCGGTGTGACCGTGCTCAACCAGACCCCGTCCGCCTTCCACCGGTTCATCGAGGCGGACCTGCACGCGGAGGAGCCGGTCACGGCGCTGCGCCGCGTCGTCTTCGGCGGCGAGGCGCTCGACCTCGGGCGGCTGCGCGGATGGGTGGAGCGGCACGGTACGGGCTCCCCCGAACTGGTCAACATGTACGGCATCACCGAGACCACGGTCCACGTCACCCACCGGGTGCTGACGGACGAGGACTTCGCCCGGGGCGGCGACGTGAGCCCCATCGGCGCGCCGATCCCCGGACTGACCACCCATCTCCTCGACGACCGGCTGCGACCGGTGCCGCCGGGCCGGGTGGGCGCCGTCTACGTCGCGGGCGACCAGGTGTCCCTCGGCTACCTGGGACGCCCGGGGCTCACCGCCGCGCGGTTCGTGGCGAACCCGTTCGCCTCCGACGGCTCCCGCATGTACCACACGGGCGACCTGGCCCGCCGGACGCTCGACGGCGAGCTGGAGTTCGCCGGACGCGCCGACGACCAGGTGCAGCTGAAGGGATTCCGGATCGAGCCGGGCGAGGTGGAGAGCGCGATCCGGGAATGCGACGGCGTCGTCGACGTGGCCGTCACCGTGGCGGACGACGGCGACCACCTGGTCGCCCACGTCGTCGGCGAGCCGCCCGCCGGCCTCACCGGCCTGCTCGCCGCCAGACTGCCCGCGCACCTGGTGCCGGGCCGGGTGCTGCCGGTGGACGCCCTGCCGCTGACCGTCAACGGCAAGCTGGACCGCAAGGCGCTGACCCGGCGGGCCGCACAGCACACCGACCCGCCGCGCGAGGTCCCGCGGCCCACCGGCGACTCCGCGCTCACGACCCTGACGGGCATCTTCGCCGAGACGTTCCCCGGTGCCACCGTGGACGCCGACACCGACTTCTTCGGCGCCGGGGGCGACAGCATCGTCGCCATCACCGTGATCAACAGGGCCCGGGCGCTCGGTCTGCCGATCGCACCCCGGGACGTCTTCCTCTTCAGGACGCCCCGCGCCCTCGCCGGCCACCTGGCCGAGCTCACCCCGCAGGCCCTGCCGGCGCCCACGTCCCGCCGCGCGGACGGACCGCTTCCGCTCACGCCGATCATCCTGCGCCGACGGGAGCTGGCCGCGCCGCTCCGCGGCTTCGCCCAGGCCCGGTCGGTGACCCTCCCCGAAGGCACCCGCCTCGACGACATCCGGCGCGCGGCCAACGCCCTCGTCGCCGCACACCCGGCCCTGCGTCTGCGCCTGCGCGTCGAGCACGGCGTGTGGGCCCTGCGCACCGAACCCGCCCGCGAGACCGGCGTCGGCACCCCGGACGCTCCCGACGCCACGACCGCGGCGAACGAGGCCGCCGGCCGGCTCGACCCGGAGACCGGGGACGTCGTCGCGTTCTCCTGGCTCGCGGCGCACCGCACCCTGGTCGTCACCGTCCACCACATCGCCGTGGACACGGTGTCCTGGCTGATCCTCCTCGACGACCTGGCCACCGCCCTCAGCGGGGCGGCCCTGCCGGAGCCGACCACCTCCTACGCCGCCTACGCCGAAGCGCTCGCCGTGCGGACCGCCGAGCAGACCGACGACCTCGGCCACTGGATCACCACCCTCCGGGCCCCGGCCCTGCTGCGCACCGTCCGGGGCCACCGCGACAGGACGGCCGTCCTCCCGCCCGGGGCGAGCGACCGGGTGACCCGCCGTGCCCCCGGCGTGCTCGGGCTCGGACTCACCGAGCTGCTGGGCGGAGCCCTGCGCACCGCGCTGACCCGGATCCAGACCGCGCCCTCCGACCTCGCCGTCGAGCTGGAGCGACACGGCCGGGTCCCGGCCGCGGAGCACCACGACTACTCCCGTACGGTCGGCTGGTTCACCTCCATCGCCCCCGTACGCCTCACCGCCCACACCGACCCCGTCGCCTCGGCGCGCGAGATCGCCGACCGCCAGCCGGACGAGGACGGGCACGTCGCCTACGGCCGCCTCAGGTACCTCAATCCGCAGACGGCCCCCCTGCTCACCGCGCAACCGCAGGTCCTGTTCAACTACCTCGGCCGGGGCGCCGAGTCGGACGCCCTGCCGATCACCACAAGCGACCGGAACAGCCCGTACGCCGTCGAGGTCAACGCCTGGACCGACGAGGCCACCGGCTGCCTCCACGCGGCCTTCACCCTCGCCGAGGGCATACCCGACGCGATCACCGAACACTGGCTCGCCGCCCTGGAACAGATCGGGAGCGCTTCCGAGGAGGCCGAGCGCACCGCGCCGGTCACCCCGCTCCAGCGGGGCCTGTTCTTCCAGGCCCAGCTGGCGGGCCCGGCGGGGCACTACGTCGCCCAGAGCTACTTCGCCTTCGACCGGCGTCTGGACGCGGACGCGCTGGCCGAGGCGATGGCGTACGTGATCGCGCGCCACCCCGTCGTCGGCGCCGGTTTCACCACCGACGACGACGGAAGTCCGGTCCAGGTCCTCAAGGCCGGCCGGCGGGTCGCCGTCCGCACCCTCGCGCTGACGACGGAGGCCGAGGTCGAGGCCCTGCGCACCCGGGACCGCGAACAGGGCTTCGACCCGGGCGAGCCGCCGCTCGTCCGGCTGACCGTCGTAAGGATGCCCGACGGCCGCGACGGCCTGCTGCTCAGCTACCACCTGCTGCTCTGGGACGGCTGGTCCCGCGAGATCCTGCTGCGCGACCTGTTCGACGCGTACGAGGCCGTGGTGGCGGGCCGGCCGTGGGACACGACGCCGGCCGTGCCGGGCTTCGAGGAGTACGCCCGGATGCTCGCCGGTAAGGACCCGGCCGTCTCCGAGCGCTTCTGGGCCGAGCACCTGGCGGGCCTGCCGGGACCGACGCTGCTCGCCGGACCGGCCCCGGACCTCATCGAGGAGCTGCCGCGACCGCTCGCGCACACCCTGTCCGCCGAGCTGTCGGAGCTGCTGCGCGAATCGGCGCGGAGCCGGGGCGTCACACTGAACTCGGTGCTGACCGGCGCCTTCGGCCTCCTGCTCGGAGCCCGTACGGGCCGCGGCGACGCGGTCTTCGGCGTGGCCGTCTCGGGCCGCGAGGGCGAGGGCCACGGCGACACCGTCGGCGTCCTGCTCAACACCGTCCCCCTGTGGACCCGGGCCCGGCCCGACGAGACGGTCGACGCGTACCTCTCGTCCGTGCAGGCGGCGCGCGTGGCGGCGATGGACCACGAGCACCTGGGGCTCGGCGAGATCCAGCGGGCCGGCGGGCACGACACCCTGTTCGACAACCTGTTCGTGCTCCAGAACTTCCTGGACCTGGACGCCTTCGCGGAGATGAACACCCGCCACGGCATCACCTCCGTCCGGGCGGACGACTCCACGCACTACCCGTACACCTGGGTCGTCACGCCCGGCGACCGGCTCACGGTCAAACTGGAGCACCGCCACGGAGATCCCGGCAGCGCCCGCCGTCTCCTGGAGGACTACGTGCGCGTCCTGGCGGACGTGGCGCGGGCCACCGGACCGGTGGGCGCGCTTCCCGGCCTGGGCCCCGACCCCGAACCGGCCGAGCGCACCGAGGTCGGCACGGACACCGTCGTCGACCGCTTCGACCAGGCGGCCGAGCGCGATCCGGGGCGCATCGCGCTCGTCGCCGACGGCGCCACGATGACCTTCGCCGAACTCCGTGAGCGCAGCCGGGCCGTGGCCGGTGTCCTCGCCCGGCGCGGCATCGGACCCGAGACGACCGTGGGCCTGGCGATCCCGCGCTCCCCCGACTGGATCGCGGCACTGTTCGCGGTGCTGCGCGTCGGGGCCGCGTACGTGCCGCTGGAGCTGGACCACCCGGACGAGCGGATCGCGGCCATCGTCGCGGACGCCCGCCCCGAGGTGATCCTCACCGTGAGCGCGGTGTCACCCCGACTCGACGGCGAACTGATCGAACTGGACCGCCCGTTGCCGGACGCCGAGCCGTACACGACGTTCGCGCCGGACGACCCGGACCGCCTGCGCCACCCCGCGTACACCATCTACACCTCCGGCTCGACCGGGAAGCCCAAGGGCGTCGTGACCGAATACGCGGGCCTCACCAACATGCTGATCAACCATCAGCGCCGGATCTTCGAGCCCGTCCTCGCCGAACACGATCACCGGGTCTTCAAGATCGCACACACCGTGTCCTTCGCGTTCGACATGTCGTGGGAGGAGCTGCTGTGGCTCGCCGACGGCCACGAAGTCCACATCTGCGACGAGGAGTTGCGTCGCGATGCCCCCCGACTGGTCGCGTACTGCGCCGAGCACGGCATCGACGTCGTCAACGTGACCCCCACCTACGCCCAGCAGCTGATCGCCGAGGGGCTGCTGGAGGACCCGGAGAGGCGGCCCGCACTGGTGCTGCTGGGCGGCGAGGCCGTCACCCCGACGCTGTGGCAACGGCTCGCCGAGACCGAGGGCACGGTCGGCTACAACCTGTACGGGCCCACCGAATACACCATCAACACCCTGGGCGTCGGCACCTTCGAATGCCAGGACCCGGTGGTCGGCGTGGCCATCGACAACACCGACGTCTACGTCCTCGACCCATGGCTGCGCCCGCTGCCCGACGGGGTGCCCGGCGAACTGTACGTGGCGGGCATCGGCATCGCCCGCGGCTACCTGGGGCAGAGCGCCCAGACCGCACACCGCTTCGTCGCCTGCCCCTTCGGCCGCCCCGGGGAGCGCATGTACCGCACCGGGGACCTGGTGATCCGCCGGCCCGACGGGAACATCTCCTACCTGGGCCGCACCGACCAGCAGGTCAAGATCCGCGGCCACCGGGTCGAACTCGGCGAGGTCGAGGCCGTGTTCGCCGCCCACCCGGCGGTCCGCTTCGTCGCGGCCCTCGCCCAGCCCGACCCGCGGGTGGACGGCGCCCACCGACTGGCCGCCTATCTGGTCCTCGCCGACTCCGCGGACCTGGCGCAGGTCGCCGACGAGGTGGGCGCCGGGCTGCCCGACTTCCTGCGCCCGACGCACTTCGCCCAGGTGGACAGCATCCCGCTGACGGTGAACGGCAAGGCCGACACCAAGGCGCTGCCGGAGGCCAGGCCGCTGGGCGCGCTGACCACGGCGGTGGAGCGCGGCCCGGAGACCGGGACGGAGGCCACCGTCTGCGAATTCTTCGCCGAGGCGCTCGACCTCGACGACGACGAGGTCAGCGCGGTCAGCGACTTCGTCTCCCTGGGCGGGCACTCCATGCTGGCGGTCCGGCTGATCGGGCTCCTCCGCCGCGAGTACGGTCCTGTCATCACCATCCGCGACCTGTTGACCCTGCGAACCCCGGAAGCGATCGCCCGCCACCTCGATGAGAACTCCTGAACCTGTGAAAACCCCCGACACCGAGCACCCCCGCCCGGGCGCCGCCATCCTGCGGACCGCGCTGCGCCGCAACATCGGCGCCATGGTCGCGGGCACCGTCCTCATGGGCCTGTACCAGGCCGCCGAGACCGCGTTCCCCATCGCTCTCGGACTGATCGTCGAGCACACGATGCAGGACCGCAGCCTCGGCTCGCTCGGCGTCTCGATCGGCTCGCTGGCCGTGATCATCACGACGGTGTCCCTGTCGTGGCGGTTCGGCATGCGCGTGCTGCAGAAGGCCAACACCACCGAGGCACACCGCTGGCGAGTACGGGTGGCCGCCTGCGGACTCCAGCCGGTGGCCAGGGACGTGGACCTCAAGTCCGGCGAGATCCTGACCATCGCCACCGAGGACGCCGACCAGACCGCCGACATCATCGAGGTGGTGCCCCTGCTGATCAGCTCCCTGGTCGCCGTCGCGGTCGCCGCGGTCGCCCTGAGCCTGGCGGACCTCCGGCTGGGGCTGCTGGTGATCGTGGGAACCGTCACGATCCTGTCGGTCCTCGCCGTGATGTCCAGGCGGATCGGAGCCAGTACGCAGGAACAGCAGGCCCGGGTGGCCCGGGCGGGCGCCAAGGTCGCCGACCTCATCATCGGGCTGCGCCCGCTCCACGGCTTCGGCGGCAACCACGCCGCATTCGGCTCCTACCGCAAGGTCAGCACGGACGCGAAACGCCAGGCGATCACCGTCGCCCGGGTCAACGGCGTCTACGCCGGCACCGCGCTCGCCCTCAACGCGGTCCTCGCCGCGGCCGTCTCGCTGACGGCGGGCTGGCTGGCCTTCGAGGGCCGGATCACCATCGGAGAACTCGTCATGGCCGTGGGCCTCGCGCAGTTCATCATGGAACCGCTGAAGATGTTCTCCGAGATGCCCAAGTACGTGATGATCGCCCGTGCCTCGGCCGAGCGCATGGCTCTGGTGCTGACCGCGCCACCCGTGACGACACCGGGTCCCGGGCGTCCGGAGCCCGGCGGAGACCTGGAGGTCGACGGCCTGCGCCACGGAACCCTCCGGGGGGTCGATTTCACCGTCTCGGCAGGAGAGTTCGTGGCGATCGCGGCGTACCAGCCGCGCGCGGCTGCCGACCTGGCCGCCGTCCTCTCGGTGAACGTCGCCCCCCACGCGTACGGGGGAGTGGTGCGGGTCGGCGGCCGGGAGATCGCGGACCTGTCGGTCGAGGCGGTCCGCGAGTACCTGCTGGTGAATCCCTACGACGGAGAGATCTTCGCCGGCACGCTCCGGACGAACATCGACCCGTCGGGCACCGGCCGGAGCATCGAGGCGGCCGTCGAAGCCTCCATGCTCACCGATGTCGTCGCCCTCCACCGCGAGGGGCTCGACTACGCGATCCGCGACCGGGGCGCGAACCTCTCCGGAGGCCAGCGGCAACGACTGGCCCTGGCCCGCGCGTTGGCCGCCGATACCGACGTACTGGTCCTGCACGATCCGACGACGGCCGTCGACGCGGTGACGGAACAGCTCATCGCGCGCAACGTCGCGAAGCTGCGCAGGGGCCGGACCACGCTCGTGCTCACCAGCAGTCCGGCGCTCCTGGACGCCGCGGACCGGGTGCTCGTCCTCGACGAGGGCGTCATCACCGCCGACGACACCCACCGCGATCTCCTCGCCGGCGACGAGGCCTACTGCCGGGCCGTGGCCAGGTGAACCACCGGGCGGTTCCCGGGGTGCGCCCGCGCACGCTCCGGGAACCGCTCAGCCGAGGGCCCAGGCGACGTCCCTGAGCAGGGCGTGCCGCCAGCCCGCCCGGTCGTGCCCGGACGCCGAACGCGACACCCGGACCGTGGCGCCGGCCCGCTCGGTCAGCTTCTCGGTCAGCTCGCAGTGCGGCAGCATCGGGTGCTCGTGCTCGCCCACGTCGAACGCGCACCGCAGCCCCGACAGGTCGGCGCCCCGGCGCAGTCGCTCGGCGACGGCTCCACCGAGGACCCCGCCCAGCGGATCCGGCAACGACTCCGCGCCGGGGGCCCACCAGAAGGACCCCGACTGACAGGCGACCCGCGAGACCAGCTCCGGGAACTCCAGAGCCGCGTACAGCGCGCTCAGACCGCCCAGGCTCTGCCCGGCGACCACCAGCCGGTCGAGGCGGGCCGGCACGTCGGACTCGGCGACCAGCGGCAGCAGTTCGTCCCGGACCGCCTCCCACAGCTCGGGGCGGCAGGCGAACTCGGCCTCGCGGTCCTTGGCCGGCAGGAACACGAGGGTCACCGGAGGCATGTCACCCGCGGCGACGGCCGCGTCGAAGGCGGTCACGGCCGGATGCAGATACAGCCAGTCGTCCCCGTCGAGCAGCAGCACCACCGGACCGCCTCCGCCCGCCGGGTGGACGCGCACGGTCCGTCGTCCGCCGAGCCGGTCGCTGCTCCAGCGGATCCGGGTACGGGGGAGGGGGAGCACGTCGTCCGCGCCGAGAGCGGGCCAGTACGGCTGGGCGGGGGCGTCCGGAGTCGCGGCGACGGAACGGTCCGCCCCGGCGCCGACCGGGTTGAACGGGTCGGCGTGGGCCGCGTCCCCGGCGATGAAGCGGTAGGTCACCCGTAGCCGCGCGGGCATCCGAACTTCGGCGTACCAGCAATCCGTACCGCCCCAGCGACGCAACGGGACGGGCGGCGACCAGCTCTCGAAGTCCAGCACGGCCCCGTCGCCGCGCACCGTCCCGGAACCACGCCACAGGAAGAGGGTCCGCCACCCTCCGTCGACGGGGATCGACGCGGGCGTACGAGCCGCCGCCCAGAACGCGTCGCTGCCCGGGCTGCCCGGCAGACCGAAGACGGCGAACGGATTCTCGTCGATCACCGGACGCATGTGCGTCTCCTTGCGAGAGCGGAAGAGGCGAGGCAGGACTTCCCCTGGATGAGGTGAGCCTAACCCAGCGTCTCGGAAGGGGTGTTGGCGATCCGGTCCCGGAAGGCCGTCGGTCAGCCGGAAGAGGCCGCGCGCACCATCCGGAGCTGCCCGATCTCCGCGACGTTCTTCATCAGCTCGGCGTTCACCCACGCGGCCATGTGCGCCGTGGTGTGGTCCGGCCCCTGCTCCCAGGGAGACGGAGCGGCGGCGTCGAGAGCCGCGTCGTCAAGGCCGTCCAGCACCCCCAGCCATGCCTCCCGAAGCTCACGCAGCCAGCCGATCGCCCCCTCGGCGTCGCCCGGCCATGCGACGTCCTCACGGTCCCGGGGCTCGCGGCCCAGGGAGTGCTCGATCGTCGTGCTCCACCACCAGCCGATGTGCCAGCTGAGCCAGCCGATCGTCGGCACCGGCACGGGGTCGGGCTCCGTCTCCGCCCAGTCCGGCATCCACCGGCCGTCGGCCCGCAGGCGCACCGTCCAGCACAACGGCGTCGGCTCCCAGAGGAAGTCCTCGTTGTCGAGCCGCTCCAGGTGGTACTCGAACAGCGACCAGGTCAGATCGAACTGGCGGCGCAGAAGGTCACATCGCGAGGCGTTCACCGGGCGACCCTGACACACCCGTACGCCCCCGGCAACGCGCTTTCCCCGCCGTCCGGGCCCGGCGCCCCGGCCCGCCGTCGTGCCGGGCGTCTAGTACGCGGCGAGCCGTTCCATCAGGGCGGCGCCGCGCGCGAGCGTCTCCTGCTCGTCCTCGTCGAGTTCGAGGTCGATGGCCCGGGCGAGCCAGTCGGCACGGCGGTCGCGCTCCGCCTCCAGCGCCGCCCGCCCCACGTCGGAGAGGTCGACGAGGGACTTGCGGCCGTCCGTCGGGTGCGCCCGGCGGACGACGAGGCCCTGGTCCATGAGGAGTCCGACCGCGCGGGCCATCGACTGGGGGCGCACGCGCTGGTCCGCCGCGAGGTCGCTGGTGGTCATGGCTCCGTTCCGGTCGAGGACGCCCAGAACGGCGACCTGACCGTGCGGGATCCGGTCCTCCTGCTTCACGCGCCGCGCGAGTCTGCCCATGGCGATGCGCAGATCGGCGGCGACGGTGGCGGGTTCCGGGGTGGGCATAGGGCACTTTAACCCGTGATCGGCAGCGGGTCCCGCGGGCGGGCGGCGGAGCGGAACCGGTCAGCAGGACTGGACAGCAAGACTGAGCAGCAAACCTGAGCAGTCCAGCTGAACAGCAAATCTGAACAGTCTTGCTGTAGAGTTGCGTCGTCGCGGCTCGCGCCGGCGTTGTCGCAAGAGTGCCGCGGCGTGTGACTTCGGAAGGACCTCGCATGGCCCCCAAGGCAGTTGAGCCCACCGTCATCCAGTCCGTCACCGCCCGCAGGATCATCGACAGCCGGGGCAACCCCACCGTCGAGGCCGACGTCCGCCTCGCCGACGGGTCCCTCGGCCGCGCCGCGGTCCCGTCCGGCGCGTCCACCGGTGCGCGGGAGGCCGTGGAACTGCGCGACGGCGACGCCGGGCAGTGGCACGGCAAGGGCGTCGACCGTGCGGTCGCCCACGTCAGGGAGGAGATCGCCGCCGCGGTCGTCGGCCGCGACGCGGACGACCAGGCCGGTCTGGACGCCGCGCTCGTCGCACTCGACGGCACACCCGACAAGGCCCGGCTCGGAGCGAACGCGATCCTCGGGGTCTCCCTCGCCGCAGCGAAGGCCGCCGCGGCGGCGCATCGCCAGCCGCTCTACCGCTACCTCGGCGGCGCCGACGCCCGTCTTCTCCCGCTGCCGATGATGAACATCATCAACGGCGGCGCGCACGCGGACAATCCGCTGGACTTCCAGGAGTTCATGATCGCGCCGGTGGGGGCGCAGACCTTCGCGGAAGCCGTCCGCATGGGCTCCGAGATCTTCCACACCCTGCGACGCGACCTGCTCGCCGCCGGACACGCCACCGGTGTCGGCGACGAGGGCGGCTTCGCGCCCGCGCTGCGCACCGCGGAGGAGGCGCTCGACTTCGTGATGAGCGCCGTCGAGCGCACCGGGTACCGCCCCGGCGCGGACATCGGCCTGATCATGGACCCGGCCTCGTCGGAGTTCTTCCGCGACGGCGCGTACGTGTACGCGGGCGAGGGCGTGCGCCGCACCCCCTCCGAACAGGTCGACTACCTGGTCAAGCTGATCGACGTGTACCCGGTCGTCTCCATCGAGGACCCGATGGCCGAGGACGACATGGACGGCTGGCGCGAGCTGACGACCCGCGTCGGCGACCGCTGCCAGCTCACCGGCGACGACGTGTTCTGCACCGACGAGGCGCAGGTGCGCGAGGGGATCCGGACCGGCGTCGGCAACTCGGTCCTGGTGAAGGTCAACCAGATCGGCACCCTGACCGAAGCCCTCGCCACGGTCGCCACGGCCCGCCGTGCGGGCTGGAGCGCCGTGATGTCCCACCGCTCCGGCGAGACGGAGGACACCACGATCGCGGACCTCGCGGTCGCGACCGGCTGTGGCCAGATCAAGACGGGCTCGCTGTCCCGCTCCGACCGCACGGCCAAGTACAACCAACTCATCCGGATCGAGGAGGAGTTGGGCCAGTCGGCACAGTACGCGGGCGGGGCGCTGCTGTCCCGCTCCCGATAGCCGGGCGGGAGATCCCCGGGCCGTGGGGCCGACCCCGCCGCCCGGGGTGCCCCTGCGGGCGCTTCGCGGGGCCGTCGCTCAGGCGCCCCCGCGCGGCGCGTACAGGATCCACAGCGGCCCTTCGGCGAGGTCGACGCGCTGTCCGTCGGGGGTGGTGTACACGGTGTCCGCGTCGGCCGCGCTCCGCGACCATCGGGCTTCGTACGCCCGGCCGTCCCGCAGGACGACCGCGTCTCCCGAGCCCACGGTCTCGGTGAACGGGCTGGTGCTCCCGGACCGGTCGCGAAAGGCCGATGGCCGCACCGTCACGTCCTGGACGACGACCGTCCCGGCTCCGAGCCGGTCGCCCTCGGTGGTGCGGGCGGGGGAGCCGTCCAGGGAGACGAGCCACCGCTCGCGGTCGGCGGACCAGGTGAACGTCACGGACGCGGAAGGATAGCGAACCGTACGGCTGTCCACCCGCTCCCCGCCGGGGGGCGGCGCGCCGACCTCCAGCCCCAGCTCCCCGACCGCGTTCACCCCGGAGGCCTCGAACGGGATCCGCTGCGGCCGCAGATAGAGATTGTGCGGCGCGGGCCGGTCCGGACCCCGGAAGTACGCCCCGGGCGCCTCCGAGGGCGGCACGGGGTCCAGCGGTGCTCGGTCGATGAACGGCAGCAGCCTGCTCTGCGCCCCCGAGAAGGCCAGCGCAGGCCGGTCGAACTGCCGCAGCAGCTCAAGATCGGTCTCCCGCGCGCTGCGCACCGGGCCGATGACCGGCGGCAGGGCGGAGGAGTACACGGCGAGGATCCGGCTCAGGCCGGCCTCCACCTGCTCGACGTAGACGATGTCGGCCCGCTCCAGACCGGTGTGGGGGCGTGCGGGCCCCACATTGTCGATCTTCACGGCGAGTACGGCGGCCCGGCCCGCCCCGGAGGGGGAGCTGCTGCGGGGCGAGGGTGAGGGACCGCCCCCGCCGGTGCACGCGGCCGTCACGGCCAGCACGAGCGTGGTGAACAGTACTGCGGCCGAGGCCCTGACTCCGGCTGCGGACATGGTGACCGCCCCTTCCGGGGCGTCGGCCGGCGGTGTCGGCGCAACGCCGTTGTGTCGCGGCCCCTCGTCCATCATCACGCATCCGGCGTCGGCATGGTTGCGCGACCGTCGGTCCCGAGCGGAAACGGCCCCGAACGGCCCCGAACGGCCCGAACGGCCGAACGGCTCCGAACGACGGCGCAGCGCATACACGCCTCCGCACGGATCGGCCGCCCTGGCCGGAAATGCCCCGTGCCGCGCCCCTGATTCCGCTTCCGCGGGGGCGGTTGGCTCTCTACGGTTGCACCAGCGACGGGCAGCACGCCCGGAACGGCACGACGGCGAGGCAGAGGGGGTCCGGTGGAAGCCGAGTTGACGGCACTGGCGGCATCGGGGGCGACGGCCTTCGTGGGGCTGATGGTGACGGAGGCCTGGACGCAGGCGCGCGGACGGGTGGCCCGGTTCCTGGCGCGGGGCGAGGACGTCGAGGTGATCGACGCGGAGCTGGAGGAGTCCCGGGAGGAACTGATCGCGGCACGCCGGAACGGCGACGAGGACGGTGCCGCGGACGTCGCCGCCGAGTGGCGGATCAGGCTCCGCCGGGCCCTGCGCGACAACCCCGAGGCCGCAGAGGAACTGCGCGGCCTGCTCGACGACCTGACGCCCCGGCAGCCCGCCGGTACCACCGTGTCGATCAACCACAACACCATCAACGACGGCACCTACAGCGGACCCGTGATCATGGCCCATTCGATCCACGACGGCGTGCGCACCGTGCCCCGCCAGGAACCGGGCGCCAGGTGACGGCACCGGGTCACGCTGCCGTGGTGAGCTCCGTCGGCGGGCACTCTTGACCGAAGGTCTGGACCATTCTACGGTTTGGCAGGGTCACGACATAGGGCGGGGCGGGGCGAACCTTTCGTCCGTCGGCGGCGGACCCGGGCCGGAAGGACATACGGATCATGGGGCGTACATCACGACTGCTGGGCCTCGGCCTGGCCGCGGCACTCGTCGTACCGATGCTGGTCGGAGCCGCGCCGCCGAAGTCCGCGGAGACGAAGATCGCGGCCGCCGAGACCTGCGCGGTCAAGTCGAAGCCCACGGGCAAGGTGCTCCAGGGGTACTGGGAGAACTGGGACGGGGCGGCCAACGGCGTGCACCCGCCGCTCGGCTGGATCCCGATCACCGACTCCCGCATCACCCAGCACGGCTACAACGTCATCAACGCGGCCTTCCCCGTCATCCGCTCCGACGGCACCGTCCTCTGGGAGGACGGCATGGACAGGACCGTCAAGGTCGCCACCCCCGCCGAGATGTGTCAGGCCAAGGCCTCCGGCCTCACCACCCTCATGTCGATCGGCGGAGCCGCGGCAGGGATCGATCTCAGCTCCAGCAAGGTGGCCGACCGGTTCGTCCAGACGATCGTCCCGATCCTGAAGAAGTACAACTTCGACGGCATCGACATCGACATCGAGACCGGCCTCGTCGGCAGCGGCAACATCAACCAGCTGTCCGCGTCGCAGTCCAACCTCATCCGCATCATCGACGGCGTCCTCGCCGCGATGCCGCCGAACTTCGGTCTCACCATGGCCCCCGAGACGGCGTACGTCACCGGCGGCAGCGTCGTCTACGGCTCGATCTGGGGCTCGTACCTGCCCATCATCAAGAAGTACGCCGACAACGGCCGCCTGTGGTGGCTGAACATGCAGTACTACAACGGCAGCATGTACGGCTGCTCCGGCGATTCCTACTCCGCCGGCACCGTCGCGGGCTTCACCGCCCAGACCGACTGCCTGAACAAGGGGCTGGTCATCCAGGGCACCACCATCAAGGTGCCCTACGACAAGCAGGTCCCCGGCCTCCCCGCCCAGCCCGGCGCCGGCGGCGGCCACATGTCCACCGGGCTCGTCTCGCAGGCCTGGAACCACTACAACGGCTCCCTCAAGGGGCTGATGACCTGGTCCCTGAACTGGGACGGTTCCAGGGGCTGGACCTTCGGCGACAACGTGAGGTCCCTCCAGGGCCGTTGACCCCCGCCCGTACGCCGCCGCGCCCCCGGTCCGCTCCGGACAAGGGGGCGCGGCGCTGCTCCGGCCGGGGAGCGACACGAGGAAGGCGTGAACCGGTCGCGCACCGGAGCGGCCGGGAGAGCAGAATCGGGTACGGACCGGGTGATCGTTTCCCCGGTGCGCCGGGCCCGTCTCCCCACGGGCCGGCCGACGACGAAGACGTACGAGGAGCCCCGATGGTGCACGAACGGGCCGGTCACCCGGCGCAGTCCGCAGACCTGGTCGACGTAGCACGGCTGGTGACGGCCTATTACGCCCTCCACCCCGATCCCGCCGAGCCCGCCCAGCGGGTGGCCTTCGGGACCTCCGGCCACCGCGGCTCCGCGTTCGCCGCCGCGTTCAACGAGGACCACATCGCCGCCACCACCCAGGCGATCTGCGACTACCGCGCCCGCCAGGGCACCGACGGCCCCCTGTTCCTCGGCGCGGACACCCACGCACTGTCCGAACCCGCCCGGGTCACCGCCCTGGAGGTGCTCGCCGCCAACGGGGCCACCGTCCTCATCGACAGCGAGGACGGCTACACCCCGACCCCCGCCGTCTCGCACGCCATCCTCACGTACAACCGGGACCGCACCGAGCACCTGGCCGACGGCATCGTGGTCACCCCCTCGCACAACCCGCCCGCCGACGGCGGCTTCAAGTACAACCCGCCGAACGGGGGGCCTGCCGCCTCCGACGCCACCTCCTGGATCCAGGACCGGGCCAACGCCCTGATCGAGGCCGGACTCGGAGTGGTCCGCCGGATGCCGTACGCCCAGGCCCTGGCCGCCGACACCACCCACCGGTACGACTTCCTGACCGCGTACGTCGACGACCTGCCCTCCGTCCTCGACCTCGACGCCGTACGGGACGCGGGCATCCGCATCGGAGCCGACCCGCTCGGCGGCGCGTCCGTCGCCTACTGGGGGCGGATCGCGGAACGCCACCGGATCGACCTCACCGTCGTCAACCCGCTCGCCGATCCCACCTGGCGGTTCATGACGCTGGACTGGGACGGCAAGATCCGCATGGACTGCTCGTCCCCGCACGCCATGGCCTCGCTGATCGCCCAGCGCGACGCGTACGCCATCGCCACCGGGAACGACGCCGACGCCGACCGGCACGGCATCGTCACCCCCGACGGCGGCCTGATGAACCCCAACCACTACCTGGCCGTCGCCATCGAATACCTCTACACCCACCGCGACGGCTGGGCAGCAGGGACCGGCATCGGCAAGACGCTCGTCTCCTCGTCCATGATCGACCGGGTCGCCCACGACCTCGGCCGCACCCTGGTGGAGGTCCCGGTCGGCTTCAAGTGGTTCGTCGACGGCCTCTACGACGGCAGCCTCGGCTTCGGCGGCGAGGAGTCCGCCGGGGCTTCCTTCCTGCGCCGCGACGGCCGGGTCTGGACCACGGACAAGGACGGCATCCTGCTGGCCCTCCTCGCCTCCGAGATCACCGCCGTCACCGGTTCCACCCCCTCCCAGCACTACACGCGGCTCACCAGCCGCTTCGGCGACCCGGCGTACGCCCGCGTCGACGCACCCGCCACCCGCGAGGAGAAGGCCGTCCTGGCCCGGCTCTCCCCGCAGCAGGTCAAGGCCGACACCCTGGCCGGAGAACCCGTCACCGCCGTGCTCACCGAGGCCCCCGGCAACGGAGCGGCGATCGGCGGCCTCAAGGTCTGCACCGACAGCGCCTGGTTCGCCGCCCGCCCCTCGGGCACCGAGGACGTCTACAAGGTGTACGCGGAGAGCTTCCAGGGCCCCGGCCACCTCGCCCGGGTCCAGGAGGAGGCCAGGGCGCTGGTCTCCGAGGCACTCGGCGACGCCTGAGCCGACCGGGATGCCGTCCGGGGGCGGGGCGGCCCGTCCCCGGACGGCACGGGCTCAGCTCGGTTGGGCCGCGCGCGAGGCCTCCCTGGACCGGTCCCGCCGATCGCCGGTCAACTCGGTGAGGGACGGCTGAACTCCCTGATCAGGGGGTCTCGCGGCACCCGCAGCAGGGGCACATTCCCGGTCCTCCCGTCCCTGGGATCGTGCCACCCGCTGATCCCGTGTCCCGGCGACGTGCCAGTGGCGGTGCCGCTGCGGGGAGAGGCCGGGCCCCTGGACGGCCGCGGCGTCAGCCGGTCACACCCAGCAGCGGGGCCCAGGACTCCAGCGCGGGCTGCTCGGCGAGGTCGGCGAAGGCCACCTCGATGCCGTGGTCGCGGTGCCAGGCGGCGGCCAGTGACATGAGGCGGACGGAGTCGAGGCCGTAGTCGACGAGGTTCTCGTCGAGGGGGATCTCCTCCGGGTCCTCGCCCAGGACGTCGGCGACATCGGCACGGAGCTGTTCGAGCGTGAGCGCCACCGCGGTCACTTCCCTTCGAAGACGGTCCGGGCCGTCGTGACGACGGCGCACCTGCCCGCGGCCCAGCGCAGAGCCATCGCGTGGTCCTCGGCCGAGAAGTCCGCGACCGCGTCGGCCACCACGAACGCCTGGATGTCCCGCATCCAGGCGTCGCACGCCGTCATGAGCACACCGATGTGGGCGTAGACGCCGGTGATGACGATCTGGTCGCGACCCTGCTCGCGCAGGCGCTCCAGCAGATCGGTGCGGACGAACCCGCTGTACTTCCACTTGGTGAGCACGGTGTCGCCCGTGTCGGGTGCGACCTCGTCCGCGATGGCCGCCAGGTGCTCGTCGGCCGGGAGTCCGGGGCCCCAGAAGTCCTGCTGGAGACCGCGCTCCTCGGGGCTCTGGCCGCCGGGCTGTGCGGTGTAGAGGACCGGCACGCCGAGCCGCGTGGCGCTCTTCTTCAACTCGGCCACGTGGGCGAGGAGTTCGGGTACGGGTTCGGCCCGGCGGTCGTACGCCGACAGGAAATGGTTCTGCAGGTCGTGGACGAGGAGCACCGCACGCGCGGGATCGACGGTCCAGCCGACCCGGTTGGCGGGCAGCTCGTCGGCGACCGGCATGGGGTAGGGAGCGATGGCGGGCAGAGCCATGGTGGAGGGGGATCCGTTCGGGGAGTCGTTCAGCGGGACGGGAGTCGTTCAGCGGGACGGGGAGGGAGAAGCGGTGCGGGCCGCGGCGTTGCGCAGGTCCTTCTTGGAGACCTTGCCCACGCCGGTCTGCGGGAAGGCGTCGACGAACTCGACCCGGTCCGGCACCTTGTAGGAGGCCAGGCCCCGTTCGCGTACGAACCGCTTGACGGCCACCGCCTTGAGCGGACCCGCGCCCGAGCGCAGGATCACGTAGGCGCAGACGCGTTCGCCCAGATACGGGTCGGGCTCGGCCACCACGTTGGCGTCGTGCACGGCCGGGTGGGCGAGGATGTGGTTCTCGACCTCCTCGGCGGCGATCTTCTCGCCGCCCCGGTTGATCTGGTCCTTGGCCCGCCCCTCGACGACGATGTGCCCGGTGCCGGTGACCCGCACGATGTCGCCGGTGCGGTAGAAACCGTCCTCGGTGAAGGAACGGGCGTTGTGCTCGGGAGCGTTCCAGTAGCCGCGGATGGTGTACGGCCCCCGGGTCAGCAGATGACCGGTCCCGCCCGGGGCCACCTCGTGATCGTCGTCGTCGACGACGAGGATCTCGTCGTCGGGCGAGATGGGCCGCCCCTGGGTGGTGACGACGGTCTCGACGGGGTCGTCCAGCCGCGTGTAGTTGACCAGCCCCTCGGCCATGCCGAAGACCTGCTGGAGCGTGCACCCGAGAGCGGGGCGGACCCGGCGGGCCGCCTCCTCGCTGAACTTGGCGCCCCCGACGAGCAGGACGTCCAGGCTGCCGAGGTCGTGCGCGGTGCCCGGCGCTGCCTCCGTCCACAGCAGGGCCAGCGGTGGCACGAGCCCGGTGATGGTGACGCCCTCACGCTCGATCAGCGGGAACGCCACCTCGGGCGAGGGCCCCGGGCACAGCACCACACGGCCGCCGGCGTACAGCGTGCCGAGCGAACCGGGCGATGACAGCGGGAAGTTGTGGGCCGCCGCCAGGACGCACAGGTAGACGCTCCTCTCGTCGACGGCACAGATCTCGTTGGATCCCCGCAGCGAGTAGATGTAGTCGTCGTGAGTGCGCGGGATCAGCTTCGGTACGCCGGTGCTGCCGCCGGAGAGCTGGAGGAAGGCCAGGTCGTCCGGGCGCGGGCCGCCGTAGCCGACCGGCTCCTCGGCGACCTCGGACAGCGCCTCGAACTCGCCGGGATCCCCCTGGGCGACGAAGACATGGCGCAGGGTGTCCACGTTGGCGCGGGTCTTCGACGCCAGCTCACGGTAGTCGTAGCCGCCGTGCTCGGCCGCGATGACGTACGCCACCGCCTCGGTGAACTCGCAGAAGTAGGTGATCTCGCTCTCGCGGTGCGCGGGCAGCGCGAAGACGGGCAGCGCGCCGATCCGGAACAGCGCGAAGATCACCTCGAAGAACTCGGCGATGTTGGGGAGTTGCACCACCACCTTGTCGCCCTTGGCGATGTCGCGGGCGAGGAACCCCGCCGCCAGCCGGTCGGCGCGCCGGTCGAGATCGGCGTACGTCCACCGGCTTCCCGCCGCCGGATCGACGACGGCGACCCGGTCCGGGTGGTCCTCGGCGCGCTGCCGCAGCATCTCCCCGAAGGTCTCCCCGCGCCACCATCCGGCCGCCCGGTACCTCTCCGCGAACTCGTCGGGCCAGGTGGGCGCCACGTCCGTACTCACAGCTCGGCTCCCACGGCGCTCAGGAAGGTGCGGAACTTGGCCGCGGTCTCGGCGGCCTCCGCCTCGGGCTCGGAGGCGGCGACGATGCCCGCTCCCGCGTACAGCCGCAACGTGCGCTCCTCGGCGTCGGCGCAGCGGATCGTGACGACCCATTCGCCGTCGCCCTCGGCGTTGCCCCAGCCGACCATGCCGGTGAAGAACCCGCGGTCGAACGGTTCGGTCTCCGCGATGACCTGACGGGCGGTCGGCGTCGGCGTGCCGCAGACGGCGGGCGTCGGGTGCAGCGCGCAGGCCAGCTCCAGTGCCGAGGCGCCGGAGGAGGCGAGGGTGCCGGTGACCGTGGTGGACAGGTGCCACATGGTGGCGGTGCGGATGAGCGTCGGCCGGGCCGGGACGGTCAGGTCCGTGCAGTGCGGGGCGAGCGCCTGGTGGACGGCGTCGACGACGACGGCGTGCTCGTGGAGGTCCTTGACGGATTCCAGCAGGGTGGCCGCCCGGCGCACGTCCTCGGCGAGGTCGGCGCTGCGGGGGGTCGACCCGGCGAGCGGATTGGCGACGACCTGCTTCCCGTGGCGGGAGACGAGCAGTTCGGGGCTGGCGCCGATGAGGGTGCGCCCGGGGCCGGTCGGCAGCGCGAAGGTGTAGCCGGAGGGGTCGCGGCGGGCGAGGCGCTGGAGCATCGCCGGCAGGTCGAGCGGGGCCTCGGAGGTGAGTTCGAGGGTGCGGGCCAGCACGACCTTGCTGAACTCGCCGCGCCACATGCGCTCCACGGCCGCTGCGACGCCCTTGCCGTAGATCTCCGGTTCGGGCACCTGGCGTATCCGCCAGTCGCCCGCGGCGGGCGCGCTCGCGGGCAGGGCGATGAGCGGGTCGGAGGTGAGCGGCGGCGCGCTTCGCACCGACTCCGGAACGCTCAGGGCGGCCGGGGCGGCGTGGTCGAACGGGATGGCGCCCATGACCACAGGCGATTCCTGACCGGCGGCGACCGCCGCGGCGAGCGTGGCGCCCACCCGCGCGGTCAACGGTCTCCCGTCGTGGGGGACTTGGCGTCCAGAGCCCCGTGCGAGCAGGGTGCGTCCGGGAGTGGCGAGAAAGTGGGCGCCCGGTGTGTAGGCGTCCAGCAGCGAGGTGGCCGCTCCTACGGCCGGATGGGCCTGGTCGGCCGGGGCGGTGTGCGTGGCGACCTGGGATGCCGTCGGCACGGGGACTCCATTCTCGATGATCCCGTCAGCGGGTGCGGGGGGCTGGATGGGAGGTGAGGGAAAGGGGGAGGGGCGGTCGGGCCGGTCAGCGCAGGGTCGCGCCGCCGTCGACGTACAGCTCCTGCATGGTGATGTGGCGGGCACGGTCCGAGGCGAGAAACGCCACCGTCTCCGCGATGTCCCCCGGGTCGGCGATCCGGCCGAGCGGGATGCCGGTGCGGTAGGCCGAGGGGTCCCCGTCGATGACGCGCTGTTCGGCGCCCGGACCGGCCCACAGCGCGCGCTGCATCGGCGTATCGGTGGAGCCGGGTGCGACGACGTTGCAGCGAACGCCGCTGCGGGCGAGTTCGAGCCCCAGGCACTTGGTGAACATGGCGGCGGCCGCCTTGGAAGCGGCATAGGCGGCCATGCCGGTGCGGGGGATGCCGGCGGCGTTGGAGCCGACGGTGACGACCGCGCCGGATCCGCGGGCCGCCATGAGCGGGGCGACGGCCTGGGAGACGTGGAAGACGCCGGTGGCGTTCACCGCGAAGGTCTCCGCCCAGTCCTGCGCCGAGAGCACCGCCGCCGGGCCGGTACGCAGGATGCCCGCCACGTTCACCAGGACGTCGACCGCGCCGAGTTGGCGCTCGACCCGGGCCACGGTGCTCTCCACCGAACCGCGGTCGGTGACGTCCATCACGTACGGGGTCAGACTGCCTCCCGAGCGTTCGCCGCCGGGCGGTTTCTCCTGCGTCAGGGCCCACTCGGCGGCCAGCGCCTCGATGCCCGGCCGGGCGCGATCGGTGGCGGCCACGCGGGCGCCGAGGGTGGCGAGCAGGCCGGCGACTGCCGCGCCGATGCCTTGTGCGGCACCGGTGACCAGAGCGGTGCGGCCGATGAACTCGCCACTTCTGCCCGGTATGTGCTCAGGCATGAGCAACCTCCTCTGAATGTTAGGTAAGGGTAACCTAAATTGAATCGACCGCTCCGTGGGTGTCGAGCCGTCGCTATCTACTTAGGCTAGCCTCACCTTATGCATACGCCGCACACGGGGACCACGGCCTCGGCTCCCGAACATGACTCCTCGACCGTTCAGTTGGATGGAGGCGAAACCGGCCGGACGGCGGAGACCGTGCCCGACGGACGCGAGGAGGCATCCCAGGGAACCGGGAACGGAACAACCGCGGACACCGGACAGCCCACCGCCGTGACCGGGGAACCCCGCTCCACAGCCGACCCGCGAGGACGGACCGTGGCGGCGGCCATCGGCGGACTGGCCCTCGCCGTCCTGCTGTTGACGGCGCTCTCCCTCTCGATCGGCGCGGGCGAAGTCGGCCCCGGCGGGGTCCTTGACTACCTGCTGGGACGGGACGGCGCGCGCGACAACGCCCGGCTCTCCCTCGTCGTCGGCGACCTGCGCCTCCCGCGCACCTTCACCGCGCTGCTCGTCGGAGCAGCCCTGGGCGTCGCCGGGTGCCTCCTCCAGGCGGTCACCCGCAACCCGCTGGCCGAGACCGGACTGCTCGGCGTCAACGCGGGCGCCTCACTCGGCGTCGTCGCCGGCATCGCACTCCTCGGCTTCGATTCCGGTTACGCCTACCTCGTCTGCGCGTTCGTCGGCGCGGTGGTCGCCAGCGGCCTTGTCCTCCTCATCTCCGGAAGGCGCGGCGGCGGCTCTCCCATGCGCCTGGTCCTCGCCGGGGCGGCGCTCGGCGCGACCTTCGGCGGGCTCACCAGCGTCATCGTCGTCAACTCCGCGGAGACCTACGACAGATTCCGCTTCTGGGTCCTCGGCTCCCTCGCCGGGGTCGAGGGCTTCGGCGAACTCGGCCGCCTCGCGCCGGTGCTCGCCCTCGGCTTCCTCGTCGCCCTCCTGGTCGCCCGCCCGCTCTCCGCCCTCGCCCTCGGCGACGACCTGGCCCGCAGCCTCGGCCACCGGCCACCCGTGATCCGTACGGTCGTCGCCGTCGGCGTCACCCTCCTGACCGCCGCCGCCGTGGCGCTCGCGGGCCCCATCTCCTTCCTCGGCCTGCTCGCCGGATTCCTCGCCCGCGCCCTGGCCGGCACCCGGCTCGCGGCCCGCCTGCTGCTCGCCGGGCTCATCGGCGCCTGCGTCCTCACGGTCTCCGACATCGCGGCCCGCGTGGTCTCCCGGCCCTTCGAGGCGCCCGTCTCCGTCATCGTCGCCCTCATCGGAGCCCCCGCCCTCATCGCCATCGTCCGCTCCAGGCAACTGGCCTCGATGGGCATGACGGAACCGGCCACCGAGGAGCGCGCCCCCGACCGCCCCGGCCGTTTCCGGACCGCCCTGCCCCGCCCCGCCCTCCGCACGCCGAAGACCAGGACGCTCCGGGTCCGCCCGGCCGACACCCTCGTCCTGCGGTGCGGCCGGCTGTCCCTGCTCGTCACCCGGCGCGCCGCGCTCGCAGCCCTCGCTCTCACCGGGGTCCTCCTGCTGGCCGTCGTCCTCTCCGCGTACGCGGGCCAGAGCGACATGGGCGTCGGCCGCACCTTCCGCGCGGTGCTCGGCCAGGGCGACCGCTTCGACGTCCTGCTCGTAAGGGAGTTCCGCCTCGGCCGGATCGTCGCCGGACTCACCGCGGGCGCCGCCCTCGGCCTCGCGGGCTGCCTCACCCAGACCCTGGCCCGCAACCGCCTGGCCACCCCCGAACTCCTCGGCGTCAACGACGGGGCGACCGCCGCCGTCCTGCTCTCCGTGACCCTCAGCGCCACCGGCTCCTTCGGCGCCTGGTGGGCCGGACCGCTCGGCGCGCTCGCCGCCGTCATCGTCGTCACCACCGTCTCCGGCGGCCTCGGCCAACGCGGCTACCGCGTCCTCGTCGTCGGCCTCGCCATGTCCGCGCTGGCCTCCGCGATCACCCAGGTCGTCCTGTCCCGACGATCCCTCTCCTCCGCGAGTTCGCTCTACGTATGGACCTCCGGCAGCCTCAACGGACGCAGCTACTCCGTCGCCGTCCCCGTCCTCATCGGCCTCGCGCTCCTGGTCCCGGTCGCCCTCGTCGTCGCCCGCCACCTGGGCGTCCTGCGCTTCGACGACGCGACCGCCTCCTCGCTCGGCTCCGCCCCCGGCCGGGTCCGGGCCCTGTCCCTGCTCCTGGCCGTCGCCCTCGCGGGCCTCGCGGTCGGCATCTGCGGCCCCGTCGGCTTCGTGGCGCTGGCCTCCCCGGTCATCGCCTCCCGGCTCGCCGGCCCCCTGCGCGTACCGCTCGTCGGCTCGATGCTCACCGGAGCCGTCCTCGTGGTCGCCGCCGACACCCTCGGCCGCATCGCCTTCGACGGCGTCGAACTCCCCGTCGGCATCGTCACCACCGTCCTCGGCGGCCCGTTCCTGCTGTGGGTGCTGCTCGGCCGCTCCGCCGCCACCCGCGTCTGAGAGGCGGCCCGCACATGACCAGCCCACAGCACCGCAACCCGCCCGCCCTTGCCGCACCCGCGCCTAACCCGCCCGCCCTTGCCGCACCCGCCCCTCCCGCACCCGCGGGACCGACCGGAACCGAGGCGCACACCGTGCGAAGCCCCCTCCTGCGCAGACTCCTCGACGACGTGACCACGGGCAGCCCCGACGCCGAGGAGGCGTTCTGGAGCCACGTGAGCACCACCGGCACCCCGCTCGTCGAGCCCGACCCCCAGGGCGACCCCGCCCACCGGCTCGTCACCTTCGTCCGCCGTGAGGACCCCGAGCGCCCCGCCACCCATGTCCTGGCCCTCGTCCACACCGTCACCGACAAGGACCGGCACGCGGGCGACCTCGCCCCGCATCTGATGGAACGCGTCCAAGGCACCGGCGTCTGGGCGATCAGCCACCGGCTGCGGGCCGACCACCGTGCCTCGTACCAGTTCCACGCCACCGAGGGAACCCGCGAGGACGCGCTGCGCGCGGACCGGGCCGCCTGGCTCCAGGTCCTCGACCACGCCGAACCCGACCCGCTCAACGACCGCGCCCCGCTGCCCTCCCGGGACGGCCGCAACCCCGCCTCCGTACTCGAACTCCCCGAAGCCCCGGCCCAGTCATGTACCCGGCGGCGCGACGGCGTGGACCGGGGGCAGACCCGCGACGCCGAGGTGGACGACCGCCGGATCACCGTCCACCTGCCGCCCGGCCACCGCCCGGACGGCGGCCCTTACGCCCTCGCCGTCCTCCTCGACGGCGAGATGTGGGGCCCGGTCCTCGGCGTCGGCGACATCCTCGACAACCTGCACGCCGACGGGGACCTGCCCCCCACCGTGGCGGTCCTGGTCGACACCATGGGCCGGCGCATGGAGGACCTGGCCTGCAGCGCGCCGTTCGTCGACTGGCTGGCCGACACCCTGCTGCCCTGGGCCGGACGGGAGTACGGGGCCGGGGCCGACGCCGCACGGACCGTCGTCGCCGGACAGAGCGCGGGCGGCCTCACCGCCGCTTTCGCCGCCTTCCGACGACCCGACCGCTTCGGCCTCGCCCTCTCCCAGTCCGGCTCCTTCTGGTGGCCCGACGACCAACGCGGCAGCGAATGGCTCACCGGGCAGTACGCCCGGGCGGAACGCAGGCCGGTGACGCTCCACCTGGAGGTCGGCCTCCAGGAATGGATGCTCCTCGCGGAGAACCGCAGACTCCGCAATGTGCTGCGCGCCCGCGGATACGACGTCCGCTACCGGGAGTTCAACGGTGGCCACGACTACGCCTGCTGGCGCGGCGGCCTCGCGGACGGCCTGGCGGAGCTGCTCGGCGGCCGCTGAGGGGCCCAGGACGCGGCCCGAGGCCGGGTCTCCTTGCCCTCGGCCGCGAAGCAGCGGTGGAACTCGTTGTCAGTCGACGGCCTGGTAGAGCGTGGTCCAGAAGTCGTTCATGGCACGCGGCGAATCCGGGGTGGACAGTCCGACCTGGGTGAGCAGGACTCCGGTGAGCTGGTTGGTCCTGTCCGCGTAGGCGGTGGTGCCGGTGCCGCCGAACCAGCCGAACTGGCCGATGGGCGCGTAGTCCCCGCGACAGGTGCGCACCGCCATCCCGAAGCCCCAGCCGCCGCCCGTCCCCTGGCCGGACGACAGGTGGGCGATGTTGCCGAACATGACCTCGCGGGCGGCCAGTTGTCCGGGCGAGAGACGGTTGGTGGTCATCAGCTCGACGGCGGCCCGCGACAGGATCCGCTCGCTCCCGTGCATCCCGTGGTTCAGCAGCATCTGGAAGTAGGCGTGGTAGTCGTCGGCGGTGGAGACCAGCCCGCCGCCGGCGCCCTGGAACGCGGGCGGCCTGCTCGACCTCCCCCCGTCCGCCTCGTCCCACACGGCGAACTCGCCGGTCAGCGGGTCGGGTCCGTACAGGGGCGGGAGCCGGTCGATCCTGTCGGCGGGCACGTGGAAGGCGGTGTCCTTCATCCCCAGAGGATCGAGGACGCGTGCCCGCAGGAAACTCTCCAACGACTGTCCCGTGACCCTGGAGACCAGCACACCGACCACCTCGTTGCTGAGGTCGTACTGCCACCGCACCCCGGGCTGGTACTGCAACGGCAACTCGCCCAGGCGGCGCATCCACTCGTCCGGCTCGGGCGCCGGCCCGGACGCCACGCTGTAGTCGAGACGCTCGAAGGTCGCGGCCCTGATCGGGGAAGCCATCGACTCGAAGTCCACCCCCAGCCCGAACGTGGAGGTCAGCAGGTCGCGTACGGTGATCGGCCGTTGGGCCGGCACGGTCTCGTCCAGCGGTCCGTCGGGCCGCTTCAGCACCTGCCGGTCGGCGAGTTCGGGCAGCCACTGATCCACCGGGTCGTCCAGCCGCAGCCGGCACTCGTCGAGCAGGATCATCGCCGCCGCCATCGTGACCGGCTTGGACGTGGACGCCATCCGGAAGATCGTGTCCCGGCGCATCGGCGGGCCGCCGTCATGACGCATCGTCCCGATCGCTTCGACGTGCGTCCGGCCGTTGCGGCTGACCAGGGCGACCAGGCCGGGAATCTTCTTGGACTCGACGTGCCGTGTCAGCACCTCGCGCAGTCGGCGCAGCCCCGCCTCGGAGAAGCCGCTGTTGCTTGCGCCCATGATGAATCTCCTGTTCACAGTGGTGGTTCCCTCGGCGGCCCCGGTGGCTGCCTGGCCCTTCGAGCGGCCATGTGAAGAGCCTGCAACCCTGTCCCAGGGGCAGGGTCAACCCTTCGTCGCGCCGAAGAGGTGAACGGCAACGGCCGCAGGCGTCCCGGTCCCTTCCGGCGCAGAGGGGACGGGCCGGAAACGGGCGCGCTATCCTCGCCCCTGTGATCGTCCGGGCTTCCCGGCCGACGCGGTTCGCGAGACCGCGGCCGTCCACGATCCGGAGGTGCGCCGAGCGATGGCAGACGGGCTCACGATCAGTCAGGCGGCGGCGTTCACCGGTGTCACGATCAAGACCGTGCGGCACTACCACCGGCTCGGTCTGGTCGCCGAGCCGGATCGCGACGGTTCCGGCTACCGCCGTTACCGATCGGGCGAGCTGTTCCGCCTGGTGCAGGTCCGGACCCTGGCCGCGGCAGGCGTGCCGCTGGCCGAGATCGGTGACCTGCTCGACGCCGATCCCCAGACGTTCGCCGCCACCCTGGACGATGTCCATCACCAGCTCACCGAACGGATCGACGACCTGCTCGCGCGCCGCGACAGGCTGCACCGTCTCGACCATGGCGACCGGGCCCTGCTGCCGGACCGGGCCTGCACGGTCCTGGAGCGACTCGCCGGAGCCGGCTTCGATCCCGACTACGTCGACGGGCAGCGGGAGGCTCTGGTGCTGGCCCGAGCGGTGGTCCCGGAAATCTTCGACACCTTCCTCACTCGACTCGAACATTCGCTCGACGATCCTGAGTCCGTCGAGCTGACCAAGCGCGGTTGGGAGGCCAGGGCCTGGGATCCGGACGACCCGCGGATCGAGGAGCTGGCTTCCGCACTGACCGACAAGCTGCTGGCCGACCGCGCGCTGCTGGCGATGCCGAGCGGGTTCCGCGGCCAGTCCGACGCCGCCTCCCGGTACGGAATGGTCAACCACCACCGGGAGGACCGGACACCGTCCATCGCCCGGCTGAACAGGCTGATCGAGGCGAACCTGCGCGCGGCCGGCATCGCCGTGCCGCATCAGTGACGGCCGCCCGGACCGGTCCTCCTCCGCGCCGTCAGCCCTTGACGGCCGGAGCCCCGGCCGCCGCCAGGCCCTCGCCGGGGCCGGGCCGCCCCTCCTCCTCGTCGAACGGCGGCGGCTGCGGGGCCTCGCGCGGCAGCCGCAGCGCGATCAGCGCCCCGGCCGCGACGAGCGCCGCCGTCACCCAGACCGCCGTACGGTACGGGCCCGGATCGGCGGCCTCCGTCACATGGCCGCCGCCGATCACCGCCGCACAGGCGGCGATGCCCACCGCGCCGCCCAGCGTGCGGACGATCTGGAACAGGCCCATCGCCTGACCCAGGTCGGACGGCGCGATCGACTCGAACCCGGAGATCTGCACGGTCAGCACCGCCGTGCCGAGCACCAGGCCGATCAGGAACATCAGCCCGCGCACGGTCCACGCGTTCTCCGCGACCCCGGGCACGGCGAGCGTCGCGAAGACCGCGGCGGCCACCAGCAGCGCCGGCACGGTCAGCAGCCGGGGGCCGAGCCGCGGCAGCAGCCGGTCCACCACCTGCGAGGCGAGCATCAGCCCGACCGCCTCCGGGAACACACTCAGCCCGGCATCCAGCGCCGACGCCCCCAGGCTCGCCTGGTAGAGCAGCGGGAAGACGAACAGCACGCCCATCAGCCCGGCCGCCGTCACCCCCGCCAGCGCGGAGGCCGGCCCGTACACCCGGTCGGCGAGCAGCCGCAGTCTCAGCAACGGCGTCCCCGCACGCACCTGGTGCAGGACGGCGGCCACCAACAGGACGGACCCCAGGGCCGCGCTCGCGGCGACGGCCGGCCGGGTCCAGCCCTGCGAGGGGCCGAAGCCGAGCGCGTACGTCAGCAACCCCAGCGCCGGAGTGGCCAGCCAGAAGCCGACCGTGTCGAACCTCCCCTCCGGGCCCTCGACCTGCTCGCGCAGACCGAAGAGGCCCAGCAGTACGGCGGCCGCCCCGATCGGCACGTTCACGAAGAACAGCCAGTGCCAGGAGAGGTGTTCGGTGAGCAGGCCGCCCAGCGGCGGACCGAGCGCCGGCATCAGCGCCGTCGGCACGATCAGCACCTTGGCCAGCCTCATCCGCTCGTGCGGCGGGAACGCCCGGAACAGCAGCGTCATCCCCACCGGCGTCAACAACCCGCCCGCCAGGCCCTGTACGGCACGGGCGACCACGAGGGTGGTGAGGTCCGGGGCCAGACCGCAGACCGCGGAGGCGATCGTGAACGCGGACAGCGCGCCGAGGAAAACCCGCTTCGTCCCGAACCGGTCACCCAGCCACCCCGCCACCGGCAGCCCCACCGCGAGCGCGACCAGGAAGGCCGTCTCCACGGTGTTCGCCGCCGACAGCGGACGCCCGAAGTCACCCGCGATCGTGTAGAGCGCCGGGTTCACGATCGTCGAGTCCAGGCCGTTCATGCACATCGCGGCCGTGTAGACGAGGACGACCGCGACCCGGGGGCGTATCCGGGGCCGGATCAGCAGCCCGCTCACCGGGCGGGGACGGGGACGGGACCGGCCCAGTGCGCGGTGATCCAGTCCAGCGCGTCCTGGCGTGCGCACGGGCCGTGCGCCGTCGTCCAGCCCTCCGGCACCGCGGCGAACAGCGGCCACAGGGAGTGCTGCCCCTCCGCGTTGGTCAGGACGAGGAACTCCCCGTCCGCGTCGAAGGGGTTGGCGGATGCGTCGCTCATCGGTGTCACTTCTCCAGCTCGGTCAGTCGGTCGGCGATTACGCGCGCGATGTGCGCGATCGGCTCGGGCAGGGTCATGTCCTTGTGGGAGCAGGCGATGTTCGTGTTGTCGACGCGCCCGCTCACGTACGGGGCCCAGGTGTCCGGCGTCAGGGTGTCGTCGATGGTGTCCACCGTGGCCCGGAAGAACAGCACATCGCCCCGGAACACCCGGTGGTCGTAAGCCCGTACGAGGTCGTTGGTGTTGAGGTACACCTCGCCGAGCGCCTCGATCCTCGCGGCCGGGAGCGTGGCCAGCGGGGAGCCCTCCCGGCGCAGCACCTCCACGACGTTCGCGGTGTTCAGCTCCTTGTCGCCGAGGCTTTCGGGGCCGTAACCGCCCATGGTGAGCAGCGATTCGAGGGCCTCGGCCCGGTCGGGCACCGGCAGGCCGCGGAAGCCCTCGGCGGGGTAGGCGTCCAGGATCGCCAGCAACTCCACCTCCTGGAACGCGTCTTGGAGGACCGCCGCGATCGCGTGCGCGATGATGCCGCCGGTCGACCAGCCGAGCAGCCGGTACGGCCCCTCCGGCTGGACCTCGCGGATCCGGGAGGCGTAGTGCGCGGCCAGTTCCTCCAGCGTGGTCGGCAGCGGCTCGTCCGCCGTCGCCCCGCCGACACCCTGGGCCTGGAGCCCGTAGATCGGCACATCGGCCGGCAGGTGGCGGATCAGGCCCGCGTAGCACCAGCTGAGACCGCCCGCCGGGTGCACACAGTGGACCGGGGCGCGGTCGCCGGGACGGGCGGGCCGCAGCGGCAGCAGCACATCGAGCGGGTCCTCCTCGCGCGAGACGTCCAGCGCCGCGTCCAGCGCGGCGGGCGTCGGGGCCTGGAACACCGTGCCGATCGACACCTCGATGCCGAACGCCGACCTGATCCGGCCGGCGAGACGCACCGCGAGCAGCGAATGGCCGCCCAGGTCGAAGAAGTTGTCCTCCACCCCGGCGGACGGCAGCCCCAGCACCTCCGCGAAGACCGCGCAGAGCTGCTCCTCGCGGACCGTGCGCGGCGCGCGCCCCCCGGCGCTCACCGGAACACCCGGCGCGGGCAGCGCCTTGCGGTCCAGCTTGCCGTTGCCGGTCAGCGGCAGCCGCTCCAGGACCACCACCGCCGAGGGCGTCATGTGCACCGGCAGCGTGGCGGCGGCGTGCTCGCGCAGGGCCGCCGGCGCCGGGTCGGAGCCGGGCGCGGGGACGGCGTAGCCGACCAGCCGCTTGTCGCCGGGCATGTCCTCGCGGACCACGACCGCCACATCCGCGACCTCCGGATGCGCGGCCAACACCGCTTCGATCTCGCCGAGTTCGATCCGGAAGCCGCGGATCTTGACCTGTTGGTCGCTCCGGCCGAAATACTCCAGCGTGCCGTCCACGCGCCGCCGGGCAAGGTCGCCCGAGCGGTACATCCGCCTGCCGCTCTCCCCGAAGAGCTGCGCGAACGGGTCGGCGACGAAGCGCCCGGCCGTCAGGTCCGGGCGGCCCAGATAGCCGAGCGCCACCCCCTCACCGGCGACGTACATCTCGCCGGTCACCCCGGGCGGCACCGGTTGCAGCCGGTCGTCCAGCACGTAGACGCGCAGGTCGGGAATGTTCACGCCGATGGCGCTGGAGACCGCGGAGGCGGCGGTCGCCCGGTCCAGCGCCAGATGGGAGACATGGACGGTCGTCTCGGTGATGCCGTACATGTTGACGAGCGTCGGCGCGTTCTCCTGGTGGCGGGTGTACCAGTCCGCGAGCCGCCCCAGCTCCAGCGCCTCGCCGCCGAACACCACGTACCGCAGAGCCAGTTCGTGTCCCGGAGCCTCCCGGTCGGCGGCGGCCAGCTGGTAGAAGGCTGACGGCGTCTGGTTGAGCACGGTCACCCCCTCGTCCGCCAGCAGCCGCAGGAACGCGTGCGGGTCCCGGCTGGTCGCGTACGGGACGACGACGACGCGCCCGCCGTACAGCAGCGCACCCCACAGCTCCCACACCGAGAAGTCGAACGCGTAGGAGTGGAACAGCGTCCACACGTCGTCCGGCCCGAACGAGAACCAGTGCTCGGTCGCCGTCAGCAGCCGCGTCACGTTGTGCTGGGTGACCACGACTCCCTTCGGGCGGCCGGTGGACCCCGAGGTGTAGATGACGTACGCCGGGTCACCCGGGCTCAGCGGCCGGGTGCGGTCCGCCTGGCCGAGGGGGCCGTCCGGGAAGCCGGCGGCCTCGTCGACCGTGATCAGCGGCAGGTCGTGCGCGGGCAGCAGCCCGGCCGTCGCGGCGTCGGTGATCAGCGCCGCCGGACGGGCGTCGTCCAGCATGTACGCGAGCCGGTCCGCCGGGTAGTCCGGGTCCATCGGCAGATAGGCGGCCCCCGCCAGCGACACCGCCAGCAGCCCGGCCACCAGGTCCGTGGAGCGCGGCAGCGCGAGCGCCACGATCGAACCGGGACCGACCCCCCGGCCTGCCAGCAGCCGGGCCAGGGACTGGGCCCGGGAAGACAACCCGGCGTACGTCAGCGACGAGTCCCCGCAGCTCACCGCCGTCCGGTCCGGGTGGCGGCGCGCCGCAACCCCGTAGACCTCGGCGAGGGTGAGCGGCACCGGCCGGTCGTGGCCGACGCCGTTGGCCTCGACCACGGCACGGTGGATCTCGGCCCCGTCGAGGACCGGCAGCAGGCCGACCGGGGTCCCGGGCCGCTGGGCCGCCGCGGTGAGCAGCCGGGCCAGCCGGTCCGCGATGGCCTCGGCGGTCGACCGGTCGAAGAGGTCGGTGCGGAACTCCAGAAAGCCCCCGATCCCGCCGCCGGGCAGTTCGCCCGCGTTCAGGGTCAGGTCGAACTTCGCGGTGCCGGACGGCACGGCGGTCAGCCGGGCGGTGGTGTCCGGGCCGAGGGAGACGGGTCCGTCCGCGAGCGACTGCCAGGCCAGCATGGTCTGGAACAGCGGATGCCGGGCTAGCGAACGCGGCGGGTTCAACGCCTCGACGAGGTGGTCGAAGGGCAGCGCGTCGTGCTCGTACGAGGCGAGCGTGGCCGTCCGTACCCGGTCCAGCAGATCGCCGAAGGAGGGGTCGCCGGAGGTGTCGGTGCGCAGGACCACGGTGTTGGTGAAGAAGCCGACGAGCCCGGCGGTGGCATCGTCGTCGCGGCCCGCGACGGGGGTGCCGATGGGGATGTCGGTGCCGCAGCCGTGCCGGGTCAGCAGGGCCGCGAGTCCGGCCTGCACGGTCATGAACACGGTCGCCCCGTGCGCCCGTGCGAGCCGGCGCAGCGCCTCGTGCGCGGTGGCGTCCAGGGCGAAGGGCACGGTGTCGCCCGCCGAGGTGGCCACGGGCGGCCGGGGCCGGTCGGTGGGCAGCTCCAGCTGGTCCGGCAGCCCGGCGAGCGCGTCGCGCCAGTGCGCGAGCTGGGCCTCGGCGAGCGGGGTCGGCTCGGCGGGGGTGCCCAGGAGCCGCTGGAGCCGGGCCGCGTGGTCCACGTACTGGCCGCTCAGCGGGGTGAACTCCGGTGCGCGGCCCTCGGCGCGGGCGGTGTAGGCGGCGGCCAGGTCCTGGGTCAGGGGAGTCGTGGAGGCACCGTCGCCCGCGATGTGGTGCAGCAGGAGAAGCAGGGTGTGGTGGTCGGGCGACTCGCTGAACAGGACCGTGCGCAGCGGCGGTTCGGTGGCGAGGTCGAAGCGGTGGCGCACGGCCTCGGTGAGATCGCTGCCCGGCTCCGCCAGGTGCAGCACCGGGCGGGCGGCCGGGTCGTCGGGGGCGAGGATCCGCTGGTGGGGGATGTCGTCCGAGGAGCCAGCGCCCTCGCCGTCAACCGTGCCGACGGGGGCGTTGTCAGTGGGCGGGTATACCGTCCGTAGTGTCTCGTGACGCTCCGCCAGATCGTACAGGGCGAGCTGGAGCGCGGCGCGGTCGACCGGACCGTTGACGTTCAGGACGAGCGGGATGTTGTAGGTGGGGCTGGGGCCTTCGAGGCGGTGGAGGAACCACAGCCGCTGCTGGGCCGGGGACAGGGGGAGGGGACCGGTGCGAGGTACGGGGGAGAGCGGGACGGACGCGGTGGCCGCGCCGCCGCGCGTGCGGACCAGTGCCGCCAGGGCGGCGGGCGTGGTGTGGCGGAAGACGTCGGCGATGCCCATCGGCACGCCGAAGTGCTCCCGCACGCGGGCGGCCAGCCGGGCGGCGAGCAGCGAATGCCCGCCGAGGTCGAGGAAGCCCGCGTGGGCGGCCGGGGGTTCGGCGATACCGAGCACGTCGGCGAAGAGCCCGCGCACGATCTCGGCGTGCGGCCCACCGCCGGCGCCGTCCGGGCCGCCCGCCACGGGCGGGAGCGGTTCGGGATCGGGCAGCGCGCGGTGGTCGAGCTTGTCGTTCGCGGTACGGGGCAGCGCGTCCAGGAGCGTCACGGTCGCGGGGACCATGTGCTCGGGCAGGGCCCCGGCCAGGTGGTCGCGGAGCTCGGCGGGGGTGGGCGGCGCGCTGTCGGCGGTCGGCGTGCCCTCGGGCCGCGCCGGGAGGGCGTTCCTCTCCTTCACCGGGACCGCGTAGGCCAGCAGCCGCTTGCCGTGGCCGGTGTCGCGGGCGATGACCGCTGCCGCCGCGACCCGCGGGTGAGCGGCCAGCCGGGCCTGGATCTCACCGAGTTCGATTCGGAAGCCGCGGATCTTCACCTGGTCGTCGCTGCGCCCGAGGAACTCCAGCGTGTGGTCCTCGCGGCGGCGCACCAGGTCCCCGGTGCGGTACATCCGGTCCCCGGGAGCGCCGTTCGGCGCGCCGAACGGGTCGGCGACGAACCGCTCGGCCGTCAGGTCGGGGCGGCCCAGATAGCCGAGGGCCAGACAGGCCCCCGCGACGTACAGCTCACCCGTCACGCCGGCGGGCACGGGACGGAGGGAGGAGTCCAGGACGTAGACGCGTGAGCCGCGCACGGGGCGGCCGTCGGGCCGGGCGGCCGAGGTCCCGGGCACCCAGTAGTAGGCGTCGACCGTCGTCTCGGTCGGCCCGTAGAGGTTGACCGGGTGCACGGACCCGGCCGCGGTCAGCCGCTCCCACAACGGCGGGGGGACGGTCTCCCCGCCGACCACCAGATGGGCCGGGTGGTGGCGGCCCGCGTCCAGTAGGCCTTCGGCGATGAGCGCTTCGGCGTAGGAGGGGGTGACGTCGAGATAGTCGACCAGATGCGTTCCGACGTACGCGGTGAGCGCCGCGGGATCCCGGTAGGCGGCGTCGTCCAGCAGGTGCAGCTCGTGCCCGTGGGCCATCCACAGCAGCGGGTCCCAGGACGCGTCGAAGGCGAACGAGGCGCTGTGCGCGACCCGGAGGCGTTCCCGGCCGGTCCGGGCGACGGCCGGGGCGATGTGGTCCGTGCCGTGCCCGGCGCTGAGGTTGGCGAGCGAGGCGTGGCCGACGAGGACGCCCTTGGGACGGCCCGTGGATCCGGAGGTGTGGATGAGGTAGGCGGGGTCCGCCAGGGCCGGCCCGGTGGGCAGCGGCCCGTCGGGGCAGGCGGCCAGGGCGTCGGCCGTGGCGGGAGCGTCGAGCGCGACGGCCGGCAGCCCGTGGTCGGGCAGCGAGGCGAGCGTCGCGGCGGTGCCGATCACGCACAGCGGCCGCGCGTCCTCCAGGACGGCCAGGGTCCGGGCGGCGGGATGGCCGAGGTCCAATGGCTGGCAGACCAGGCCCGCCTTGAGCACGGCCAGCAGCGCGACGACCATGTCGGCGGTCCGGGGCAGCGCCAGCGCCACCGTGCCGTGCCTCCCTTCGCCCGCGCCGCCGGCGCCGATGCCGGCCAGCAGGCGGGCCAGTCGGTCGGAGGCGGCGTCCAGCTCGGCGAAGGTGAGCCGGGCCCCGGGCTCGGCGGCCGCATCCGTGCCCGCATCCGTTCCCGCAGATGTGTCCGTAGCGGATATGGCCCCCCGGAAGGTGCCCGCCACCGTGGAGCGCACGGCGACGACGTCAGGTGTCCGGGCCGCTTGAGCGGTGAACGACCGGGGAAGGGTGAGCGGGGCGGCGGGCTCCGAGCGGCCGTACGTCACGGCCTCGCGCACCTGATCACCGGTGAGCAGGTCCAGGGTGCCGATCGGGCGTTCCGGGTCGGTCAGCAGCAGTTCCGTCAGGCCGTCCAGATAGTGCAGCCAGGTCTCCTCGTGGGCGGCGAGGTCCTCCGGCCCGTACGCCGCGGGGTCGGCGTCCAGCGTGAGCCGCAGGCCGCCGCCCGGGCCGGGGGCCGCGCCGACCGCGAGGCCTTCCACCGGCCCGGCGGCGAGATTGCGTACGGTGCCCGTGGCCCCCGCGAAGTCCAGCTCGCCGTCGAACGGCCTGACGTTGACCATCGGGCCGGTCAGCGGGGTGTCGGCCGACTCCAGGGCCAGGTCGCGGCGCAGGTCGGCCTGCGGATAGCGCTGGTGGCGGCGGACCTCGCGGATCTCCAGCACCACACGGCGCAGCAGTTCGGCTCCGGTGTCGCCCGGGCGCACGCCGATCCGCAGCGGCAGCACGTTCACGGTCATGGCCGGGGTCCGCAGGGCCGAGGGCCCCCGCCGGTTGGTCAACGGCAGGCCCAGCACGATGTCCTGGGCGCCGGTGAGCCGGTGCAGATGACCGGCGGTCGCGGCCACCACCAGCTCGGCCCACGTCGCCTTCGCCGCGCGCGCCGCCCCGGACAGTCGCTGAAGGGTCTCGGCGGGGAGGTCCGCGGTCCGATGGAGCGGGCCGTCACCCGGGGTGTCCGAGGGGGCGGGGGAGCGAGGGAGCGCGGTGACGGAGGAGCCCGCCGTGCGCGCGGACCAGAAGGCCCGGTCCGCCGCGTACTCCTCCCCGGCCAGATAGGCGGCCTCCTGCTCGGTCAGCTCGCTCAGCGGCGCGAACCGGCGCTCGGGCAGCGGCTGTCCGGCCACCAGAGCCCGGTAGAGCTCGGCGACGCGCTGCCCGATGAGGGACAGTGCGTAGGCGTCGACGGCTATGTGGTGCATGCGCTGGTACCACCGGTGCCGCCCCTCGCCGATCCGGATGAGGGCCTGGGTCATCAGCGCGCCGTCGGCGGCGAGATCCACCGGCCGGGCCAGGTCCTCCCGCATCCATGCCTCGGCCTGGTCCTCCGTCAACTCCAGTCGCCGCACCACGGGTCGGGCGGCGGGTGCGATCCGCTGCACCGGTACGCCGTCGGCCTCGGACACCCGTAGGGCAAGGGTCTCCGCCTCACCGACCGTCCGTCTCAGCGCCTCCACGAACAGGTCCTCGTCCAGCGGCCCGTCGATCTCCACACAGTCCGCCGTGTTCAGCTCGGTGCCGAGAGGGGCCAGCTGGTGCGCGTAGTAGATGCCCGACTGGGCGGTCAGGAGGGGGAGTCCGGGGGAGGGCGCGCCGCCGGAGTGCGCTGCCGAAGAGCTGGACGGGCGGTTCGGACGCTCATGCATGTGTGTGACGACTCCCCTGAAGGACAACGGACACCGGGCCAACAGGCTCGGCGCACACTTAGGTAAGGCTAAGTTAACCTATTTCCGACTGTGCAGGCGACCGCCCCGGGGCGGTCCGGAACGCAAGGAGAGCCCATGACCGTCCCCGTAGCCCCACGCCCCGAGACGCGCCCCGAGACGCCTCCCGGGACACGGGCCGACGAGCCGGCCGACGAGCGGATGCGTGCCCTCAGGGCCGCCGTGCGGGAGACGGTCGGCTCCAGCGCCCCGGCCCTGCTCGACCTGAGCCGGCGTCTGCACGCGGAACCCGAGACCGCGTTCGAGGAACACAAGGCCGCCGCCCTCTGCCATGAACTCCTCGCCTCACACGGCTTCGAGGTCACCGCGCCCGCCCATGGTCTGGACACGGCGTTCCGCGCCACGATCGGCTCCGGCCCCGTCACCGTGGCCATCGCCTGCGAGTACGACGCCCTGCCGGGACTGGGACATGCCTGCGGGCACAATCTCATCGCCGCGGCCGGAGTGGGCGCGGCCCTCGGCCTCGCTCCGTACGCGGACGAACTCGGCCTGACCGTCCGGGTCATCGGCACTCCCGCCGAGGAGCGGGGCGCGGGCAAGGCGCTGCTGCTGGAGGCCGGCGCGTTCGACGGGGCCGACGCCGCGATGATGGTGCACCCCTGTCCCTTCGAGATGGCCGACTTCCGCTCCTTCGCGCTCGGCACCCTCGACGTCGTCTACACCGGCCGCGCCGCGCACCCCAGCCTCAATCCTCACGAGGGCCGCAACGCCGCCGACGCGCTGACCGTCGCCCAGGTTGCCCTCGGCCTCCTGCGCCAGCAACTGCCCCCGCAGTGGCGGGTGCACGGCATCACCACCGCCGCCGGGACCGCGCCCAACGCGATCCCCGACCGGGCCACCGCCACGTACGAGATACGTGCACTGGCCGCCGAGGACCTGCGCGAACTGCGGCAGCGGGTCGAGGACTGCTTCCGTGCCGGGGCGCTCGCCACCGGCTGCGAAGTGACCCTGGAGCGGCCCGAGCCCGACTATCTCGACTTCCGGGGCGATCCGGAGCTGATCCGGCTCTGGACCGCCAACGCCCGCGAGCTGGGCCGCGCCGAACCGGTCGAGCGCCCGCCGTTCGCGTGCACCGACATGGGCAACGTCTCGCACGTGGTGCCGTCCATCCACCCGGTGCTCGACATCAGCGGGGGAGCCTGCGGTCCGCACGAGGCGGCGTTCGCCGAGGCGGCGGTCTCCCCGGCGGCCGAACAGGCCCTGCTCGACGGAGCGGTGGGCATGGCATGGACCGCCGCCGACTTCGCGGCCTCCAGGGTGGCGGGCCGGCCGTCCCTCTGACGAGGCGGGCCGGGGCCCGGGCGGGCGTGCGGCCCGGACCGGCAGTTCCCGGTCCGGGCCGCACGGCGTGGAAGTCACCCGGAGGTCACTTGGCCGAGAGCGCCTTGACGTAGTCGTCGAGGACGACGTCCGCCGCGAGCGGACCGCCCCGGGTGGACCACACCGAGCCGTCGACGGTCACCGTGTGGCCGTCCCTGACGGCGCCCAGCTCCTTGTAGGCCGGCTTGGACTGGACGTCCTTCAGCGCCTTCGCGCCGTCCGAGGTGAGCGTCGACAGGAACAGCCAGTCGCCGTCGATCTCGTCGATCTTCTCCAGGCTCAGCGACGGCGTGTGCGCGTTGCCGTCCTTGTTCTGGGACGCGGGCCGCTTCAGCCCCATCTCCAGGGCGACGCCACTGGCGAACTGCTTGTTCTCCATCCAGCTCGGCCCGTCCGGGTTCCAGCGGACGATGGAGACCTCGGCGCCCTTGTTCGCGCCCAGCTTCTCCCCGGCGGCCTTGGCGGCGGCCTCATGGCCGGAGATGAACTTGTTGGCGTCGTCCAGCTTGTTGACGGCGTTGCCGACACCGCGGAAGAACAGCTTCCAGTCGTCGGTCGGCGCCATCGTCACCAGCGTGGCCGGGGTGATCTCCCGCAACTGCTTGAGCACCTGTTCGTCCTGCATGTCCCCGGCGAGGATCAGGTCGGGCCTCGCGGCGACGACCTTGTCCATGACCGGCTGGAGCAGGTTGCCCACGACGTCGATGCCCTCGACCCTGTCGGCGAGGTAGGCCGGCGGCTTGTCGAGGCCCTGGCCGTTGGTGATGCCGACCGGCTTGATGTCCAACGCCAGTACCGCGTCCAGGTCTTCCTGGGTCAGGGTGACGACGCGCTTCGGCTCCGCCGGTATCTCGACCGCCTTTCCGGTGGCGTCCTTGACCGTACGGGTCGCGGAGGAGGCGCTGTCCGCCTTGCCGGCCTTGTCCCCGGAGGACTTGCCCGAGTCGGAGTCCGTTCCGCAGGCCGTCAGGAGCAGGGCGGCGGCGCCCAGCGCGGCGACGGCGCGCGCCGCTCTTCGGGCGGCGGCACGGGTGGGGCGGTGGTGCAGGATCATCAAGGGCTCCGGGTTCAACGGGACATGAGGCGTCGACGGCCGTACGGTCACACGGGTGCGTCCGGCGGCTCGTGAGCGAGCTAAGGTTAGCCTTACTTTAGCGACATCGGGCAAAGTGGTGCCCAAGTCCTTCGGAAAGGCCTGTCTCCGTGGAAATCCGAGTCGAACAGCTCACCGCTGGATACGCCGGTCATACCGCCGTGGATCAGGTCGACCTGACCGTCCCCTCCGGGCAGGTCGTGGCGATCGTCGGCCCCAACGGCTGCGGCAAGTCGACTTTTCTGCGCTCGATGGCCCGACTCCACCAGCCGCGCTCCGGCCGGGTGTTCGTCGGCGACGCCGACGTCTGGCAGCTGCGCCAGCGCGACGCGGCCCACCGCATCGCCCTGCTGCCCCAGGCCCCGCAGGCGCCCGAGGCGGTCACCGTCGTCGGACTCGTGCGGTACGGACGCCATCCGCACCAGGGGCTGTTCCGCCAGTGGTCGCAGGAGGACGAGAACGCCGTCACCCGCGCCCTGGAGGCCACCGGTACCGCCGCCCTGGCCGGGCGCCGGCTCGACCAGCTCTCCGGCGGCCAGCGTCAGCGCTGCTGGCTCGCCATGTCCCTCGCCCAGGAGACCCCCGTCGTCCTGCTCGACGAGCCCACCAGCGCCCTCGACATCGGCCACGCCGTGGAGGTCCTGGACCTGGTCCGCGAAGTCGCCGCGCAGGGCCGCACCATCGTCATGGTGCTCCACGACCTCGCCGCCGCCGCACGGTACGCCGACCTCCTGGTCGCCATGCGCGACGGGCGGATCGTCGCCACGGGGCCGCCCCGCGAGACCGTGGACACCGCGCTGGTCCAGGAGCTCTACGGCATCGAGGCGGAGATCCTCACCGCGACCTCCGACGGGGCGCCCGTCGTCGTACCGACCGTCCGCGTGCCGGCGGTCGGCGTCTGAGCCGGCCTAATCACTTGTCGCTTCCGCCGGGGCGAGGGCCGTGGGGGCGGATGGCTTCTCGGGGGCGCCCGCCACCGCCAGACAACCGAGCACCGGCCACAGAGACCCCGCCAGGCCGAAACAGGCCAGCGCCAGCCCCCAGATCCCTGCCGCGTACAGCTGTACGAGACCGGCGCGGCGCAGGCGCGTCACCATGCCGGAGAGCAGGCCCGCCGTGATCCCGCCGACCGAGACGGCGGAGAGGAACAGGCCGAGGGTCCGCGGGTCTCCGCCGAAGCGGATCTCGTTGACCAGGGGGAAGAGCGCGATGGGCATGGCCAGCAGCGTCGCGGACAGGTCGGTGGCCATCGAGCCCCACAGCGTCGGGCGGCGCAGCACGATCAGCCGGCCGCCAGGCTCGGTCCGGGGCCCGCCGCCTGACGCGGCGGCGCCTTCGGGGCGCATGGCGGGGAGGCGGACCACCGCGAGCAACGCGACCGTCACGGCCACGGCCTGAGCCGCGTAGGCGGCGGAGAAGCCCCAGCCGGCGATGATCAGCCCCGCCGGCGCGGGGCCGGCCGGCATCGCCGTCTGGAAGGAGACGTTGGTCAACGCGAGCCCGGCCGCCACCTGGTCGCTCGGCAGGAGCCGGACCGGGAAGGTGCGCCGGGCGGGTGCTCCGAGAGCGCCGCAACTCGTTCCCACGGCAACCAGGGCGAGCAGCAGCACGCTGCGGTTGTCCGCCAGGGCCTGGGCGCAGAGCCCCGCGGCGGCCACCACCTGCCCCGCGGTGGCGGCCCGTACCACCGTACGGCGGTCATGCGCGTCGGCCAGGGACCCGCCGACCAGGCCGAACAGCACCATCGGCAGACCGGTGGCGAGCCCGATGGCACCCGTGCCCACCGGGCTGCCCGTCAACTCCCAGACCTGGGCCAGCACCGCCACGATGGCTGTCTGGCCGCCGAGTTGGGATGCGGAGGTGCCGATCCACAGGTCGCGGAACGGCTGATTGCCCCGGAGCGGGCGGGTGTCGAGGAACGGGCCGCCGACACGCCGTTTCACCGGGGCGGCTCGGTCAGGTGGTGGAGGACCCGCTGCCGCATCGACCTGCGCTCCAGCGCCCGCCGCACGTCCTCGACGACGGCGGTCATCGCGTCGGGACCTCGCCGTCCAGCTCGGCGACCGTGCTGTGGGTGGCGCGCCACTCCGCCTCCAGGAACGGCACCAGCGACCGGCCGCGGTCGGTGAGGTCGATCCGCCGGGTGCGGGCGTCGGGCCCGGGCTCGGAGGTGACGAGCCCCGCGTCGCGCATGGCGGCGACGGTCTGGCTGGTCGCGGAGTGCGAGCGCCCCAGGGACTTCGCGAGCTCGCGGATGGTCAACGGCCCGGTGTGCGCGAGCCGGATCAACGGATAGACGAATCGAGGCCGTACGCCCGCGATGCCCCGCTCGATGTAGACCTGCTCCCTCGGCGCACTCGCCCCGGCGGGCGACGGCGACACGCTCAGCCGGGCTCTCCCGCACCGCCCTCGCGGCGCGCTCCGGCCTCACGGAACTCGCCCCCGCGGAACACCGCGAGGATCTCCTCGGCGGCCAGCGTCGCCGTCAACGTGCCCTCCCGGACCCGCTGTTCCAGCTCCGGCGCGAGCTTCCGCACCGCCGGGTGGCTGTGCAGACCGTCCAGCAACGCGTCGCGGACCATCGTCCACGTCCAGTCCACCTGCTGGTCGCGGCGCTTGGCCGCCAGCCGGCCGCTCGACTCCAGGAGCGTCCGGTGCTGCTCCAGCCGTTCCCACAGGGTGTCGAGACCACTCGACTCACGCGCGCTGCACGTGAGCACCGGGGGCGTCCAGGCCGCGTCCGCCGGATGCATCAGCCTCAGCGCGCCAGCCAGTTCGCGCGCGGCCGAGCGGGCGTCACGCTCGTGCGGGCCGTCGGCCTTGTTGACCGCGATGGCGTCCGCCAGCTCCAGGACGCCCTTCTTGATGCCCTGCAACTGGTCGCCGGTACGGGCCAGCGTCAGCAGCAGGAAGGTGTCGACCATGTTGGAGACGGCCGTCTCCGACTGTCCGACGCCCACCGTCTCCACCAGCACCACGTCGTAACCCGCCGCCTCCATCACCACGATGGACTCCCGGGTCGCCTTGGCCACCCCGCCCAGCGTGCCCGCCGTGGGGGAGGGGCGGACGAAGGCGGCCGGGTCCACCGCGAGGCGTTCCATCCGGGTCTTGTCGCCCAGGATGGAGCCGCCCGTACGGCTGGAGGACGGGTCGACCGCCAGGACTGCCACCCGGTGCCCGAGCCCTGTGAGCATCGTGCCGAGCGCGTCGATGAACGTGGACTTGCCCACGCCGGGCACCCCGCTGATCCCGATCCGCCGGGCCGCCCCCGCGTGCGGCAACAGCCGGCTCAGCAACTCCTGCGCCAGCACCCGGTGTTCGGCCCGCGTCGACTCGACGAGCGTGATCGCGCGCGCCACGAACGCCCGCTTCCCGTCGAGGACTCCCCGCACATAGCCGTCGATGTCGATCTTCGCAGCCATCAGGTCAGCGGCTCACAGCTCGTGGCCGAGCGCGGCGCCGAGCCGCGTGACCAGGTCGTGGGCCGCGTCCGGGATCACCGTCCCCGGTGGGAAGACGGAGGCGGCGCCCGCCTCGTGCAGCGCCTCGATGTCCTGCGGCGGAATCACCCCGCCCACCACGATCATGATGTCCTCGCGCCCCTCGGCGGCCAGCTCCTCGCGCAGCGCGGGCACGAGCGTGAGGTGTCCGGCCGCCAGCGAGGAGACGCCCACGATGTGCACGTCGGCCTCGACGGCCTGCCGCGCCACCTCGCCGGGCGTCTGGAACAGCGGGCCGACGTCCACGTCGAAGCCAAGGTCGGCGAAGGCCGTGGCGATCACCTTCTGGCCCCGGTCGTGCCCGTCCTGCCCCATCTTGGCGACGAGGATGCGCGGACGGCGGCCCTCGGCCTCCTCGAAGGCCTCGACCAGTGCGCGGGTGCGGTCCACCGAAGGGGACTCTCCTGCCTCTTTGCGGTACACACCGGAGATCGTACGGATCTGCCCGGCGTGCCGTCCGTACACCTTCTCCAGCGCGTCCGAGATCTCCCCGACCGTGGCCATCGCCCGCGCCGCGTCGACCGCCAGCGCCAGCAGATTGCCCTCCAGGCCCGGGCCCGGGTCTCGCTCGGCGGCGGCCGTCAGCGCGCGCAGCGCTTCCTGGCACGCCACCTCGTCGCGCTCCTCGCGCAGCCGGCGCAGCTTCTCGATCTGCTGGGTGCGCACCGAGGAGTTGTCGACCTTGAGGACGTCGATCTTCTCGTCGGTCTCCACCCGGTACTTGTTCACCCCGATCACCGGCTGCCGCCCGGAGTCGATCCGCGCCTGCGTGCGCGCGGCGGCCTCCTCCACCCGGAGCTTGGGGATGCCCGCGTCGATGGCCTTCGCCATGCCGCCGGCCGCCTCGACCTCCTCGATGTGCTGCCAGGCCCGGTCCGCCAGGTCCCGCGTCAGCTTCTCCACGTAGGCGCTGCCGCCCCACGGGTCGATGACCCGGCAGGTGCCGGACTCCTGCTGGAGGAGGAGCTGCGTGTTACGGGCGATGCGGGCGGAGAAATCGGTGGGCAGCGCCAACGCCTCGTCCAGCGCGTTGGTGTGCAGCGACTGGGTGTGTCCCTGCGTCGCGGCCATCGCCTCCACGCACGTACGCGTCACATTGTTGAACACGTCCTGCGCGGTCAGCGACCAGCCGGACGTCTGCGAATGGGTACGCAGGGACAGCGACTTGGGGTTCTTCGGGTCGAACTGCTTGACCAGCCGCGCCCACAGGAGCCGGGCCGCCCGCAACTTCGCGACCTCCATGAAGAAGTTCATGCCGATCGCCCAGAAGAACGACAGTCGCGGCGCGAACGCGTCGACATCCAGCCCGGCTTCCTGCCCGGCCCGCAGATACTCCACCCCGTCGGCCAGCGTGTACGCCAGCTCCAGATCGGCCGTCGCCCCGGCCTCCTGGATGTGATAGCCGGAGATCGAGATGGAGTTGTAGCGCGGCATCTTCCTTGAGGTGAACGCGAAGATGTCGGAGATGATCCGCATCGAGGGCGACGGCGGATAGATGTAGGTGTTGCGGACCATGAACTCCTTCAGAATGTCGTTCTGAATGGTCCCGGCCAGCTTCTCGGGCGGCACGCCCTGTTCCTCGGCGGCCACGATGTACAGCGCCAGTACGGGGAGCACCGCGCCGTTCATCGTCATCGACACCGACATCCGGTCCAGCGGAATGCCGTCGAACAACTGGCGCATGTCGAGAATCGAGTCGATCGCCACCCCGGCCATGCCGACGTCGCCGGTGACCCGTGGGTGGTCGCTGTCGTAGCCCCGGTGGGTGGGCAGGTCGAAGGCGACCGACAGACCCTTCTGGCCGGCCGCGAGGTTGCGCCGGTAGAAGGCGTTGGACTCCTCGGCCGTGGAGAAACCGGCGTACTGACGGATCGTCCAGGGCTGGTTGACGTACATCGTCGGGTAGGGCCCGCGCAGATACGGGGCGATCCCCGGATACGAGTGCAGCGCGTCCAGGCCCTCCAGGTCCTCACCGGTGTAGAGCGGCTTGACCGTGATGCCCTCGGGCGTCTCCCAGAGCGGGGCCTCGGAACCGTCGGCGGCCTTCGTCACGGCCGCACGCCACTCCTCGGCGGAACCGGCGGGCGGCGCGTCGGCCGTGAGCGGCACGTCGGAGAAGTCGGGAACGGAGGATTTCCGGTCCGTGGGCGATGTCGGCATCACGCCACTCCCATGCGGTCGAGTACGGAGGTGAGAACGGCGACCGCGTCGCAGCCGGCGAAGACATAGGCGTCGACATCGGCATACTCGCCGGGGCGTCCCGCGAGGAACACCCGTACCGCTCCTGCCGACTTCAGCGCACCGGCCACCTGCTCCGCCTGCTCGGCGTACAGCGTGTCCGACGAGCACAGAACGGCGACCCTCGCCCCGGAGGCGGTCAGCGCGCCGGCGGCGGCGGCGGCCCCCTCCTCGATGGCCTCCGACACCGGCTCGTGGACCGCCTCGATCCCGCCCGCGCCGAAGAGGTTGACGGCGAAGGAGACCCGCGCGGTGTGCGCGGCGGCAGGACCGAGCGCGGCGACGAACACCTTCGGGCGGCTCCCGGTCGCCGCGAGGTGCGCGTCGGAGCGGGCGCGCAGCGCCTCGAACGCCTCGTCGCGCCGGACCCGGGGCAGCCCGCCCGGAGTACCCGCGTACGCGTCGGGGGCGGGCTCGCGCTCCACCGGGCGCTCGCCCGGCTGCGGGAACTCGCTCACCCCGGTGATCGGCTCCTTGCGGCGGGCCAGCTTCGCGCTGCGCGCCGCCCAGGTGGCGGCGAGCCGCTCCGCGACCGTCCCGGAGCGCAGGGCGGCGGGCAGACCGCCCGCCCGCTCGGTCTCCTGGAAGAACGCCCAGGCGGCCGAGGCGAGTTCGTCGGTCAGCCGCTCCACGTACCAGGAGCCGCCCGCCGGGTCGATGACACGCGCCAGGTGCGACTCCTCCATGAGGATCGTCGAGGTATTACGGGCGATCCGCCGCGCGAACGCGTCGGGCAGGCCCAGTGCGTGATCGAACGGCAGCACGGTCACGGAGTCCGCGCCGCCCACCCCCGCGCCCAGCGTGGCCAGCGTGGTGCGCAGCATGTTCACCCACGGATCGCGGCGGGTCATCATCACCGGCGAGCTGACGGCGTGCTGCCGCTGGGATCCGGCGCCAGGGGCCCCGGAGGCCTCGGCGACCCGCGCCCACAGCCGGCGTGCCGCGCGCAGCTTGGCGATGGTCAGGAACTGGTCGGCGGTGGCCGCGTAGCGGAACTCCAGCTGCCCGCAGGCCGCTGCCACACTCATCCCGGCACCGGTGAGGGCCCGCAGATACGCGACGCCGGAGGCCAGGGAGAGCCCCAGCTCCTCGCCGGCCGAACCGCCGGCCTCGTGGTAGGGGAGTGCGTCCACGGTGATGGCCCGGATTCCCGGGTACTCCGCGTCGCACATCCGCGCCCAGCGCACGGCGGCGGTGAAATCCGCCTCGACGCCCGTCCGGGCCTCGTGGCCGAGCGGGTCGGCCCCCAGCGTGCCGCGCGCCGCACTCTTCGCGACGCCGCGTTCCCCGTACAGCCGCAGCAGCTCCGTCGCCGCGGCGTCCAGGTCGGCCGGGGCGTCGAGGGCGATGGGCGCGAGGTCGAGGTACACGCCTTCGAGCGCCCGGGCGAGCCCGTCGACGGGGACGCCCACCGGGCCGCCCACGGTGAGCCAGAGGGAGGTGACGCCGTTCTCCAGATCGCCGAGCACCGCCTCGTTGAGCCGGGCGGGGTCGGACAGCGTGTGGCGTTGGCGCACGTCCCAGCCGCCTGCCGCGTTCCCCTCGGCCCTGCTGCCCCGGGTGAACGGGGCGAAGCCGGGAAAGCCGGTGTCCGGCGACTCGTCTCGTGCGGTGTAGAGGGGGCGGGTGGTGATCCCGTCCTCCAGTGTGGTGGACAGCGCTTCCTCGGCGGCCGGGCCCGGGACTTCCTTGCCCGACTTGCGCAGTACGCCCTCTACGAGGGTCTGCCACTGGTCATGGGAAGGGTCGGGGAACGCGGCGGCCGGAGAGAGCCCGTCAGCAGGCTGGACCGTCATGCTCAGATGCTAGGCCAGTGCGCCGAACCAGCAGCAGGGGCACAGGCTGTGACCTTGCCCTCGCGGAGATGTACTTGATCCTTTACATACGGTCGCGTAGTCGGCCGGGCGGCGGCAACACGGCGGTCCTCGACATCGGGATGAATCGGGGCGGAGATGCATATTATGTGCGAAGTTTCCTGATTTTTTATGCCATCCCTGGAATGCCGTATCCACCCCGGCGCCCCCCGTGGCCGCCGGGACACGGAGAGGACGCGACCGTGGCCGTCGGACCTGTGGAGTACCTCGTCATCGCCTTTCCCGGCAGTCGTTTCACCGGGGTGGTCGCCCCCGTGCTCGCCGACGCCGTGTCGTCCGGAGCCGTACGGGCGGGCGACCTGGCCTTCGTGCGCAGGGTCGACGGCGGCACGCCGGCCCCGGTGGAACTGCGGGAGCTGGACCCCGAGGGAGTGGTTCCCGGCGATACGGCCGAGGGCGGGGCGGCGCCGGTCCTGGGCGCGGAGGACGTCGAAAGGCTCGGCCGGGGGTTGCCCGCGGGCGATGTCGTGGCGATCGTCGTCCGGGAGGACCTGTGGACCACGCGGCTCGCCCGCGCGGCCCGCGAGGCCGGGGGCGCGTTCGTCGCGCACGAGCGTCTCGGGGCCGGTGATTCCGGTGATGTCAGTGACCAGGAGGTCGCGGGGGACGACATCATCACCCGGCTGGAGCGGCTCGCCGAACTGTGGAGGCGGGACGTCCTCACCGACGACGAGTTCGTGGAGCAGAAGACGAAGCTCCTGTCGGACTGATGCCCGGCCGACGCCCCGGGGTGCCGCCCGGAGCTCTCCGGTGGCGCTTTCCTTGCTGCATTCGACGTTGATCCTGATATGTGGAATTCCTGGAATTCATCGGGGAAAGAGGCAGTTCATCGTGCAGACCGCCCGGACCGTTCCGGCCGCCACCGTTGTCAATCTGCGCGACCTGGGCGGTATCGCCCTGGGCCGTGACCGCCGGGTGCGGCAGGGCGTCCTGTTCCGCTCGGGTCAGCTGAGCGAGCTCGACCCGGCGAGCGACCGGGCGGTGTCCGCGCTCGGCATCCGCACCGTCGTGGACCTGCGCACCGCCGACGAACGCCAGTGGGCCCCGGACCGGCTGCCGGACCGGGCCAGGCTCTTCGTCGCCGATGTGCTGGGCGACCACCCGGGTGTGGCGCCCGCCCGGCTGCGGTCCCTGCTCGCCGACCCGGTGGAGGCGGAACGGACGCTGGGGGGCGGCAGGGCAGAGGAACTGTTCGCCGAGACCTACCGGAAGATGGTCCTCTCGCCGGGTGCCGCGGCCGCCTACCGGGCCTTTCTGGAGACGGCCGCCGACCCCGGTGCGCGCCCGGTGCTCTTCCACTGCACGGCGGGCAAGGACCGTACCGGCTGGGCGGCAGCCGTTCTGCTGATGCTCCTGGGGGCGGCCCGTGCGACGGTGCGGTCGGATTTCCTCGCGGTCAATCCCGCCGTACGCGCTGCCTTCGCCCCGTACGTGGCGAAGTTCCTGGACGGTGGCGGCGACCCCGCCGTCGCCGCGGCGATCATCGAGGTCCGCCCCCGCTACCTGGATGTGGCGCTCGATGCCATGGACGAACGCTGGGGCGGCCTCGACGGTTACGTGCGCGACGGGCTGCGCGTACCCGACGCCGCACTGGATCGGCTGCGCGACGGCCTGGTGATCCGGGGCTGAACCGGCCGCCCTTCCGTGCCGCCGAGGCAAGGGCGGGGCACGGAAGGGCGGGGGCACGGAAGGGTGGCCGGTCCGGCCGGGCGTCTCCCGGCCGGACCGGCCACCTCGCGACCTGCTGTCGCGGCCCCGGCTACAGGCGTACGAGGCGTTCCGTCAGGTCGCGGTAGTGCTGGAGGGCGATCCGCAGATCCTCGGTCTCCGCCCCGGTGGCGGGGTCGCTCCCGTCCTTCCCCGCGCGCAGGCGGCGCCCGCGCTCCTCCAGGGCGGCCCCGAGGCTCGCGACGACCTCGTCGAAGGCGGCGTCGGCCTCCCGCACCGCCCGGTGCGGGTCCTCCACGAAGCCGGTCACCGCCTGCTGGATCCGGGCGGCGAACGCCTCCCGCTCCTCGGGGGCGAACAACGGCCTGCCGGGGTGGGGGCCGCCCTCGGCCGTCCCCCGGCCGGCGTCCGGCCCGGCTTGGGGGACCGTGTGGCCCGGGGTCTCGGAGACCGTGGGCCCGGGGGCGGTACGGGGGTCCGCCCCGATAGGGCCGGCCGGCTCCTCGCCCGTGACCGTCCTCGGAGCCGTCACGGGAGCGACCGGGCCCCTCACGGGCGTACCCGTGTCGATGGGGCCGGCGCCCTCGGGCAGACCCGTCTTTCCGTTCGGTGTCCGCGTCATGATGTACCGCGTCCCTTCACCAGATGCCTGTTGCCGTGCTCACGTCCCGACGGACCGTCCGCGAGGAGGCCGTCGAAGAGCCCGCGGGCCTCCATCAGGGCCTCACGCATCTCCTCGGTGCTCACATCCCCGCGACGGGCGGCGTGCACCCGGCGGTAGCCGTCGACGTGCGCGGCGTGGTGGACGGAGAGCGCGTCCGTACGGTCCTCGAAGTCCTCGCCGTCCGGGAAGCCGCGCTCGCGCGACAGATCGGCCAGCAGCGCGTCGGCCTCGGTGAGCGAGCGCTCCGGCGATTCCACGAACAGCTCCTGGGCGCTCGCCCAGCGGGCGGCGTACCGTGCGCGCGCCTCCTCGGTCAGCGGGCGCTCGTCCAGGTGCCCGTGCCGCCTCACCCGGTCGCCGAGCTCCCGCTCGGCCGCCGCGGTGTCCCCGCCGTGCCGCGCGACCACACGGTCGTACTCCGGCCCGAAGCGGCCGCGCAGCCCCCGGCCGCCGACCGGACGTCCACGGAGAAGGAAGAAGGCGGCGATGGCCGCCACGGCGACCACGGCGATGATGATGATCGCTGTCGTCATGGCTACCGCCTCCGGCGTTCATCGGCCGGTACGTAGCTCTGCTGTCGCACAGTGGTCAACCCCTTTCGATCCGAGCCCGGCGGCAGCCGCCGGGCGAGGTGCAGGGGTTCGTGTACCCCCGGATCCCCGTTCGAGGCAGCGGCTCTCCGCCGGGAGGGCTCCGCGCACCGCTCTGTGTAGGGTGAGAACGTCGGATCGGCGGAGGGTCGGAGGGGCACGCGATGACGGAGCGCAAACCACCGGGAGTCAGTTTCGAGTCCTGGGTCGACCGGCAGATCCACGAGGCGGAGCAACGCGGCGACTTCTCCGCGCTCCCGGGTTTCGGGAAGCCGATCGCCGGCCTGGAACGCCCGTACGACGAGGCCTGGTGGATCAAGCAGAAGATGCAGCGGGAGGGCGTGTCGATGCTGCCGCCCGCGCTGGCCCTGCGCAAAGAGGCGGAGGACGTACCCCGCGCGGTGGCCGCGGCCCGCACCGAGGCCGAGGTGCGGCGCATCCTGACCGAGGTGAACGAGAAGATCGAGCGGGCGATCCGCAGGCCTCCCGAGGGCCCGCCGCTGCGGCTGGTCCCCTTCGACGTGGACGAAACCGTCCGCCGCTGGCGCGAGGAACGCGACCCGGCCTGAAGCCGCCACCACGGTGCCGCATACTCGCCGTATGGAATCGGACAGGGCAGGGCGGCGGCGCGGACGCGCACCGCGGCGTGCCGACGTGACGGTCCGCCGGGCCTCGGCGGGCGACGCCGGCCGGCTGACCCGGCTCGTCCGCACCTCGGGCGCCTACGAGGGCCCGTACGCCCCGATGGTCGAGGGCTACCGGGTCGGGCCCGACTACATCGAGGCGCACCGGGTCTTCGTCGCCGCGGACGGCGGTACGGGCCGGATCCTCGGCTTCTACGCGCTGCTTCTCGACCCGCCGGAACTGGACCTCATGTTCGTCGCCGACTCCGCCCAGGGGCTCGGTGTCGGCCGGCAGCTCGCCGCCCATCTGCGCGAGGAGGCGCGGAGCGCCGGACTCACGGGCGTCCGGATCGTCTCCCACCCGCCCGCCGAGGGCTTCTACCGGCACATCGGAGCCGAGCCCGTCGGCACCGTGCGGGCCGACCCGCCGGCGGTCATGTGGGACCGCCCCGAACTCCTGCTCCGCATCGGCCGAGGCTGAGGCGCGCCCCGCCGGGAACGACCGGAGCCCGGCCGCAGTGTGCGGGCCGGGCTCCGGGACGGGGTGCTTCAGAAGCCGGTCAGCCGCCGTACGGGCGGGTGATCAACTCCATGCCATGACCGCTCGGGTCGGGGAAGTACACGCCCCGTCCGCCGTCGTTGTGGTTGATCTCGCCGGGAATCCTCTGATGGGGATCGGCGAAAAAATCGATCCCCAGAGCTTGGATCTTCGCGAACGCGCTGTCGAACTCCGCCTCCGAAATGAGGAAGGCGTAGTGCTGCGGGGTGATCGAAGCGGCGGGAACCGTCGCGAAATCCAGCGTGACGCTGTTCGCGAGAACGACCGGAACGAACGGACCCCACTCTTCTCCGACCGTCAGGTCCAGCAGCTCCGCCAGGAATTCGGCGGACTCGCGGTTGTCCCGGCAATGGACGATGGTGTGGTTCAACTCGACTGACACGGTGGAATGCCTCCAACGGGCATCTCACGGGCTACCTCCACGCCTCACCCGGCCGGTGACCGACGCGCGATGCCCTGCCGTGATCATAGGCGGGCCGCGCACACCGGTCCATGGGGTTACGCCCGTGCCCGTGGGGAACCTGTGAGATCCGGCCATCGGCACGCCGCCCCCGGCCGGGCCCCTCAAGGAGAAAGGGAGGCCACGTGACATCCAGCAGAGGCCGTCAGGAGACCCAGGAGGAGCGGGCGGACCGGCAGTGGTCCGAACTGCTCCAGGAACTGCGTGTCGCCCAGACCGGGGTGCAGATCCTCTTCGGTTTCCTGCTCGCGGTGGTCTTCCAGTCGCGGTTCGCGGAGCTGGGCGACACCGACCGGAACATCTACGTCGTCACGGTGATGCTCGGCTCGGCGACCGCGGCGGCGCTCATCGGCCCGGTGTCGTACCACCGGCTCCTCACCGGTCGCCGGATGAAGCCCGAGACGGTCATCTGGGCCTCCCGGATGACGGTGCTCGGCCTGGTGCTGCTGTTCTGCACGATGTGCTCGGTGCTCCTGCTGATCCTGCGCGTCGCCCTGCACAACCAGCTGGCCCTGTGGCTCGTGGGAGCGATGGCCCTCTGGTTCGTCGCCTGCTGGTTCGTCTTCCCGGTATGGGCCCTGGCCCGGGGGCGCTCCGGCCGACCGGAGACCGACGACGAGGAAAGGGGCGGGGGCGGGGCCGAGCCGACCGACCGGGGGAGCGACGCCACCTGAAGCGGATCAGGCCGGGCTGCGCACATCGGTCACCGCGAACAGCGCGCCGTCCGGATCCCGCAGGGTGACCTCGGTGCCCCCGAAGCCGGTGCGCTCCTCGACGAGGGCGCCGCCGTGCCGCCCGGCCGCGGAGACCGTCGCCGCAAGGTCCGTCACCGGGAACTGGACCAGCCAGTGCGGGCGCACCGCCGGGTCGACGGCCGCCTCCACGGCCCCGGAGCTGATCCGGGCCAGCGGATGTCCCTCGCACCGCACGATGACCTCGTCGCCCTCGTAGGCGACATCGCAGCACCCGGGCCGCCCGCTCGCCCAGTCGAGCACCTCGCCGTAGAAGATCGCCGCGTCGAAGGCGTTACGGGTCCGCAGCCGCAGCCATGCGTGCGCGTGGTCGGCCGGGGCCGGCGGCGAGGCCGAGTCCTCGGTGCGCTCCCAGAGGCCGAAGGAGGCTCCGTCCCGGTCCGACGCCAGCACCCCGCGCCCCTTGCCGAGCGTCAGCGGTCCCACCGCCACGGTCCCGCTGCGCTCGCGGACCCGGGCGGCGGCCACGTCCGCGTCCTCCACCGCGAAGTACGGCGTCCAGGCCACCGCGACCTGGTACACCGAGGAGACGGCGAGGACGCCGGCCACCGGCACCTCGCCGCGGTAGGCCACGGCGTAGTCCGCCCCGAGCCGCCCGGGGCGGAACGACCAGCCCAGGACCTGCGCGTAGAACCGCTCGGCGGTCTCCAGGTTCCGGGTCATGAGAGTGACCCAGCACGGTGCGGCCGGCCCCGTGAGCGGTGCTGCCGAGGCCGTACGGGGATCGCTTCCGGTCATGGTCCACTGCCTTCGTCGGGGAGCGGCGTCCTGCCCTGCCGCTGCGGTCCAGCAACCAGCCTCGACCGGCCCGCCCGGTCCCGCAACGCGGGGGCCCGGGTCAGCCACGTGGAGCAGCAGCAGCCCGATGCCCAGCGAAGCCGCCGCTCCCGGACCACACTCCCGGTGGTCAGGTGCGGGACCATGCCCGCCATCGCCAGGGTCGCGCCGAGAACCGCCGAGCCGGCCCCCTCCTGCGCGGAGGGGGCCGGCCTGATGCGCCCCGGGACGGCCCGTCAGCCGCGCGGCCGCTCCTCGTCGGGCGGCAGCGGACCGTTGCCGTGGTCCTTCAGCTCGTACGGGGACAGGGCGTGGCCGTCCTCGGGGAAACGGTCGGAGGAGTGCGGGTCGTGCTCCTCGATGTGGGTGCGCTGATCCGGCTTCTCCGGCTGCTCATGGGGCTGGGGCGGCGGCGGCTCGGCGTCGTGCTTGCGCTTGGTGAGGATGAAACCGCCGATCAGCAGGGCGACGACGGCCAGCCCCACGATGGGCAGGACGACCCCGAGCGCCCCCGTGCTCGCCGCGAGCGGGACCTCGGCCGACGCCTCGACCGCATTGACTGCATTCAGAACATCCATGCAATGCGCATACCCCGGGAGAAGGGCATCAGTCAGCTATTCACAGCAATTCATGTTTTATGGGTATCTCAGGGGAAACGCGTTTCAAGACCGTGGGCCAGGACCGCCCTCCTGCCCGCTCTCCGGAAGCTCAAGCCCCTCTTCCGGACGCTTCCCCGTGTCGCCGTCGGCCGGATGCGGGGTCAGCCTGGAGTGGTCCCGACGGCCGGCACCCCAGCGGAAGGAATCACGGTGAACAGCACCCCGGAGCAGAGCGGCGAACATCACCCGGAGGCCCGGGAGGTGGTGGTCTCGCTCAGCCGCTGTGACACACAGGACGCGCGGACCGTGTTCGACGTGCTCGCCGCCGCCTTCGCGTCCGACCACCCGATGGGAGAGACCCCCACACCGGCGTCGGGCCCCCGCCCGACCGTCTGGGTCACCACCGTGGACGTGTCCGAACCGAGGGCGGCGGCCACCCCCGCCCGCCTCACCGAGCCGGTCACGGTGGACGCCCAGGGCGGCTACTGGGCCGTCGACCGGCTGCGTACCCACCTCACCGGCGCCTTCGCGGTGAGCGTCGTCGGCACGGCCGCCGGCGACCAGGAGCAGGAGGTCAGGCTGCGGCTGGAGAGCCGCTGACGGCCCGGACGAGAACCCGACCGGGGTGACCCAGCCCCGCGGCGAAGCGAAAGGCGCGCGCATGGATTCCCTCGCTCTGGGGGCCGACCTCGAACCGGAACCGGTCGTCGACGAACACTCCACCGTGACTCTGCACGTCAACGGTGACCCGACGACCCTGACCGTCGACCACCGCACCACGGTCCTGGAGACGCTGCGGGAGAGCTTCGGGCTCACCGGGGCCAAGAAGGGCTGCGACCACGGCCAGTGCGGGGCCTGCACGGTCCTCGTCGACGGGCGGCGGGTCAACAGCTGCCTGCTGCTCGCCGTCGCCCAGGACGGCGCCACGATCACCACCGTGGAAGGGCTCGCCGACGGCGAGAGCCTGCACCCGGTGCAGCGGGCGTTCGTCGAACGGGACGCCCTCCAGTGCGGCTTCTGCACCCCGGGCCAGCTCTGCTCGGCCGTGGGCATGCTCCGCGAGGCCGCGGACGGCCACCCCTCGCACGTCACCGAACCGGACACCGCCACCGGACCGGCCGGACCCGTCGCACTCGACGCCGACGAGATCCGGGAACGGATGAGCGGCAATCTGTGCCGGTGCGGGGCCTACCCCCGGATCGTCGAAGCCATCGAGGACGTGATCGAGTGAAACCGTTCGGCTATGTGCGCCCCGCCTCCACCGACGAGGCCGTCCGGCTCTGCGCGGAAGGCACCGGCGCCCGCTTCCTCGGCGGCGGCACCAATCTGGTGGACCTGATGAAACTCGGTGTGGAGACGCCCCGGGTCCTCATCGACGTCGCCGGGCTGCCACTGGACCGGGTGACCCGGACGGCCGACGGCGGCCTGAGCATCGGCGCCACCGTGCGCAACAGCGACCTCGCCGCCCACCCCGACGTGACGGGGAGCTACCCCGTGCTGTCCCAGGCGCTGCTGGCCGGGGCCTCCGGCCAGCTCCGCAACTCCGCCACCACCGGCGGCAACCTCCTCCAGCGCACCCGCTGCCGCTACTTCCAGGACGTCGCCAAGCCCTGCAACAAACGGCTCCCCGGCTCCGGCTGCCCCGCACGCGAGGGCACCCACCGCGACCTCGCGATCCTCGGGCACTCGCCGGAGTGCGTGGCCACCAACCCGTCCGACATGGCCGTGGCCCTCGCCGCGCTCGACGCGGCCGTGGTCCTCCTGGGCCCCGAGGGCGAACGGGCCGTCCCCCTCACCGAGTTCCACCGCCTGCCCGGGGACAACCCCGACCAGGACACGGTGATCAGGCCCGGCGAGCTGATCACCGAGGTGGTGCTCCCGCCACCGGCGCCCGGGGCGGCCACCCGCTACCGCAAGGCCCGCGACCGCGCCAGCTTCGCCTTCGCGCTCGTCTCCGTGGCCGCCACGCTCCGGGTGGACGCCGGCCGCGTGGAACACGCCACGCTCGCGTTCGGCGGCGTCGCCCACCGGCCGTGGCGGGCCCACCGGGCCGAAGCAGAGCTGCGCGGTGCTCCGGCCACGCCCGCCGTGTTCCAGCACGCCCTGATCGCCGAACTGGCCGAGGCGCGGCCGCTGCGCGACAACGCGTTCAAGGTGGACCTGGCCCGCAGGCTCGCCCTCGACGTGCTCGGCGAGCTCACCGCCCGGCAGCCCGCGCGGACCGGCTGAACCGCACGGCGCCTCTGCCCGCGCGCCCACCGCCCGCCCGCCCGCACCACCGACCCCCGAGGACCCACCGCCATGACCACGCAAGCCCCGCAGTTCCCCGGTGCGCCCGTCGTCCGCAGAGAGGCCCGGGACAAGGTCACCGGAACCGCCCGCTACGCGCTCGACCGCACGCCCGCCGGCTGCCTGTACGCCTGGACCGTCCCGGCCACCGTCGCGGCCGGACGCGTCACCGCCGTACGGGCCGTCGACGCCCTCGCCGTACCCGGCGTCCACTCCGTTCTCACCCACGACAACGCGCCCGAGCTCCAGGAGCCCGACGACCCGATCCTCGCCGTGCTCCAGAACGACCGGGTCCCGCACCACGGCTGGCCGATCGCGCTTGTGATCGCGGAGTCGCTGGAGGCCGCCCGGACAGGTGCCGGGGAACTCCTCGTCGAGTACGAACGCGATCCGCACGACGTCACCCTCACCGAGGACCACTCCGGCCTCTACACGCCCGACGAGGCCAACGGCGGCGAACCCGCCGTCCGGGTGCGCGGCGACGTGGAACGGGCCCTGGCCGCCTCGCCCGTCCAGGTCGACGCCACGTACCGGATGGTCGCGCTGCACAACCACCCCATGGAGCCGCACGCAGCCACCGCCGTGTGGGAGGAGGGCCACCTCACCGTCCACGACTCCAGCCAGGGCTCCACCAAGGTCCGCGAGAGCCTGGCCCAGGTGTTCGGCCTGGACCCGGACCGGATCACCGTGGTCTCCGAGCACGTCGGCGGCGGCTTCGGCTCGAAGGGCACCACCCGCCCGCAGGGCATCCTGGCCGCGATGGCCGCCCGGCACACCGGCCGTCCGGTCAAACTCGCCTTCCCCCGGGCCCAGCTCGCGGAAGTCGTCGGCCACCGGGCCCCCACGATCCAGCGGGTCCGGCTCGGCGCGGAGCTGGACGGGGTGCTCACCGCCGTCAGCCACGAGGTCGTCACCCAGACCTCCACCGTCAAGGAGTTCGTCGAACAGGCCGCCGTGCCCGCCCGCGTCATGTACGCCTCGCCGCACAGCCGGACCGCGCACCGGGTGACCGCCCTCGATGTCCCCAGCCCCTCCTGGATGCGCGCCCCGGGGGAGGCCTCGGGGATGTACGCCCTGGAGTCCGCCATGGACGAGCTGGCCTGCGCGCTCGGCCTTGACCCCGTGGAGCTGCGGCTGCGCAACGAGCCGGAGACCGAACCGGACAGTGGCCGCCCCTTCAGCAGCCGCGGCCTCGCCGCCTGTCTGCGCGACGGTGCGGCCCGGTTCGGCTGGCACGACCGCGACCCCCGGCCCGCCGCCCGCCAGGAAGGCCGCTGGCTCATCGGTACGGGCGTGGCCTCGGCGACGTACCCCGTCCTCGTCTCCCGGTCCACCGCGACCGCCCACGCCGCTCGGGACGGCTCCCTGCGCGTCGAGGTCAACGCCACCGACATCGGCACCGGGTCCCGTACCGTCCTGGCCCAGATCGCCGCCGACGTACTCGGCGTCGCCCCGGAGGCCGTACGCGTGGACATCGGCTCCACCGACCTGCCCGCCGCCCCGCTGGCCGGCGGCTCCTCCGGCACCGCCTCCTGGGGCTGGGCCGTGCACAAGGCGGCGACCGGCCTCGCCGCCCGCCTCGCGGAGCACACCGGCCCCCTGCCCGCCGAGGGAATCGCCACCACCGCCGACACCGAACAGGAGACCGGCGAGGAGTCCCCGTACGCCCGGCACGCCTTCGGCGCGCACTTCGCCGAGACGGCCGTCGACGCCGTGACCGGCGAGGTCCGCGTACGCCGCCTCCTCGGCGTGTTCGCCGCCGGGCGGATCCTCAACGCGCGCACCGCACGCTCCCAGTTCACCGGCGCCATGGTGATGGGCATCGGCATGGCCCTCACCGAGGGCTGCGGCATCGACCCGGAGTTCGGTGACTTCACCGCCAAGGACCTCGCCGCCTACCACGTGCCCGTCTGCGCCGACACGGCCGACATCCAGGCGCACTGGATCGACGAGGACGACCGCCACCTCAACCCGATGGGCTCCAAGGGCATCGGCGAGATCGGGATCGTCGGCACCGCCGCCGCCATCGGGAACGCGGTCCGCCACGCCACCGGCGCCCGGCTGCGCGAACTGCCCCTCGCCCCGGACACCCTGCTGCCCTATCTGCTGTGACGCTGCCCTATCGGCTGTGACCGTCCTGCGACGGGCACCCCCCCCACCAGCACGGACGGCCCACCTGTTGCGCGTCCGGCCTACGCGACGCACCCTGATGAGTGACCCAGAAGTGATCTGCGCTCACGCTTCGTGTTCGGGGAACGTTCGTACGACGGGGTGAAGTACGACGGGGTGAAGGACGTGGGCCTCGTGGTGAGGAGCCTCGACGATGACCGTTCCACTCGACCGGCACTACTCGGTCGAAACGCAGGTGTCGGCAGAGCGCGTTTCCCAGGTGCGGCGGATCGTCGCCGCACACCTTCGTCACTGGAGTCTCGACCTGCACGTCCGGCCGGTGTGCCGGGCTCTGGACGAGCTCCTGACCAACGTCCACCGGCATGTCGGCGACGGCACCACCTGCGTCCTCGAACTCCGCTGGACCGGGCGGCACGTGACCGTGTCCGTCGCGGACGACAGTGCCCGGATGCCCCGGCTGCTGCCGGCCGGCGGCGGGCTGAGCCGGGTCATGGCCCTGAGCGACAGCTGGGGCACCTGCCGGACCACGGACGGCAAAGTGGTCTGGTTCACCCGCTACGCCGAGGCGCCGCAGCCCGCGGGTCTGCTCCCGTACGCCCCGCTGCCCGGCGTCCGCACCGCCCGCCACGTTCCCCTGGCGGCGCTCGTGTAACCGCCGGGAGGAGCGGCCCCCTCAACCGGCCGACGCGGAACGCGCTGCCCCGGCACGCATGATCCGCGTCGGCCGGGTACGTGCGGGGGAGGGGAGGGCCGCGTTGCGCGGACCGGTGCGGCGCGGCACGGTCGGAGTACCGATGCAAAGGAGGCCACTGCCATGCCCATCGCGACGGTCAACCCCGCGAACGGCGAACTGATCAGGTCATTCGACGCCCTCGGCGAGGAGGAGACCGAACGCAGGATCGCCGCCGCCGCGGAGACCTTCCGCCAGTACCGCGTCACCCCCTTCGAGCAGCGGGCCGGCTGGCTGAACCGGGCCGCCGACCTCCTCGACGAGGACCGCGACACCATCGCCCGGACGATGACCGTCGAGATGGGCAAGCCCGTCACGGCGGCCCGCGCGGAGGCGGCCAAGTGCGCGAAGGCGATGCGCTGGTACGCCGCCCACGCCGAGGCGCTGCTCGCCGACGAACACCCGGACCCCGACGACGTGAAGGACTCCGGCGCCACCGGCGCGCTGGTCCGCTACCGCCCCCTCGGCGTGGTCCTCGCCGTGATGCCGTGGAACTTCCCGCTCTGGCAGGTGGTGCGCTTCGCCGCCCCCGCGCTGATGGCGGGCAACGTCGGACTTCTCAAGCACGCGTCGAACGTGCCCCAGACCGCCCTCTACCTGGAGGATCTCTTCCACCGTGCGGGCTTCCCCGCCGGCTGTTTCCGGACGCTCCTGATCGGCTCGGGCGCCGTCGAGGAAGTCCTGCGCGACCCGCGCGTCGCCGCCGCCACCCTCACCGGCAGCGAACCGGCGGGACGCTCCGTCGCCGCCACCGCCGGTGACGAGGTCAAGAAGACCGTGCTGGAACTCGGCGGCAGCGATCCGTATCTCGTCCTGCCCTCGGCGGACGTGGAGAAGGCCGCCGCCACCGCCGTCACCGCCCGCGTCCAGAACAACGGCCAGTCCTGCATCGCCGCCAAGCGCTTCATCGTGCACGCCGACGTCTACGACGCGTTCGCCGAGCGGTTCACCGCGGGCATGCGCGCCCTGACCGTCGGCGACCCGCTGGAGGAGGGCACCGACATCGGACCGCTCTCCACCGAACAGGGCCGCTCCGACCTGGAGGAACTCGTCGACGACGCCGTCCAGCGGGGAGCCGAGGCGCTGTGCGGCGGACGGCGTCCCGACAAGCTCGGCGGCGGCCTGGAGAACGGCTGGTTCTACGAGCCCACCGTGCTCGCCTCCATCACCACCGCCATGCGCGTCCACCGCGAGGAGACCTTCGGCCCGGTCGCCACCCTCTACCGGGTCGCCGACCTCGACGAGGCGATCCACCTGGCCAACGACACGCCTTTCGGCCTCAGCTCCAACGTCTGGACCCGCGACCCCGGGGAGCAGGAGCGCTGCGCCCGCGACCTGGAGGCCGGCGGGGTCTTCTTCAACGGGATGACCGCCTCGCACCCGGCCCTGCCCTTCGGCGGCGTCAAGCGCTCCGGTTACGGCCGTGAGCTGGCCGGACACGGCATCCGCGAGTTCTGCAACGCCACCACACTCTGGTACGGACCCGAGGCGTCCTGAGGCCCCGCCCGTGTGCCGTCACCCGATGAGGAGACCTGCTCCGTGAGCGACCCCCGTACGCCCTCCACGCCCTCCGCCCTCTCCGACGACGAACTCGCCGCGCTCGACGCGCACTGGCGCGCGGCCAACTACCTCGCCGTCGGCCAGATCTACCTGATGGCCAACCCGCTGCTGACCCGGCCGCTCGTCCCCGAGGACATCAAGCCGCGGCTGCTCGGCCACTGGGGCACCTCGCCGGGGCTCAACCTCGTCCACACCCACCTCAACCGGGTGATCAAGTCCCGGGACCTGAGCGCCCTGTGCGTGTGGGGGCCCGGCCACGGGGGACCGGCCGTCCTCGCCAACTGCTGGCTGGAAGGCAGTTACTCCGAGACCTACCCGGACGTCGGCCGGGACGCCGAGGGCATGGGGCGGCTCTTCAAGCAGTTCTCGTTCCCCGGCGGCGTGCCCAGCCACGTCGCCCCCGAGACGCCCGGCTCCATCCACGAGGGCGGCGAACTCGGCTACGCCCTCGCCCACGCCTACGGAGCCGCCTTCGACCACCCGGACCTGGTGGTGGCGTGCGTGGTCGGCGACGGCGAGGCCGAGACGGGTCCGCTCGCCGCCTCCTGGCACGGGGACAAATTCCTCGACCCGGTCCACGACGGAGCCGTCCTGCCCGTCCTCCACCTCAATGGCTACAAGATCGCCAACCCGACGGTCCTCGCCCGCATCCCCGAGGAGGAGCTCGGCCAACTGCTCCGCGGTTACGGGCACGACCCCCTGTTCGTCAGCGGCGACGACCCGGCCGCCGTCCACCGGGCACTGGCCGCCGCCATGGACACCGCCCTGGACCGCATCGGCGCGTACCAGCGGGCCGCCCGCGAGGACGGCGCCACCGAGCGCCCCCGCTGGCCCATGATCGTGCTGCGCACCCCCAAGGGCTGGACCGGCCCCGAAGAGGTCGACGGACTGCCCGTGGAGAACACCTGGCGCTCCCACCAGGTCCCGCTCTCCGGCGTCCGCGACCACCCGGAACACCTGCGGCAGCTGGAAGCCTGGCTGCGCTCCTACCGGCCGGCCGAACTCTTCGACGCCGACGGCCGCCCCACCGAACAGGTCCTCGCCTGTGTGCCCGAGGGAGCGGCCCGGCTCGGCTCCACCCCGTACGCCAACGGCGGGCTGCTCCTGCGCGACCTCCCGCTGCCCGACCCGGCGGACCACGCCGTACGGGTCGACAAGCCCGGCACCGCCCTCCACGAGCCGACCAAGGTGCTCGGCGGCTTCCTGGAGAGCCTGATGGCCGCCACCGCGGACCGCAGGGACTTCCGCGTCGTCGGCCCCGACGAGACCGCCTCCAACCGGCTGGACGCGCTCTACCGGGCCACCGGCAAGGCCTGGCAGGCCGGCACCCTGCCCACCGACGAACACCTCGCGCACGACGGCCGCGTGATGGAGGTGCTCTCCGAACACCTCTGCCAGGGCTGGCTGGAGGGCTACCTCCTCACCGGACGGCACGGGCTCTTCTCCAGCTACGAGGCCTTCGCCCACATCGTCGACTCCATGGTCAACCAGCACATCAAATGGCTGCGCACCTCGCGCCGGCTGCCCTGGCGGCGGCCCATCGCCTCCCTCAACTACCTGCTCACCTCACACGTCTGGCGCCAGGACCACAACGGCTTCTCGCACCAGGACCCCGGCTTCGTCGACCACATCCTCAACAAGAGCCCCGAGGTCGTGCGCGTCTACCTCCCACCGGACGCCAACACCCTGCTCTCCGTCACCGACCACGCGCTGCGCAGCCGGGACTACGTCAACGTGATCGTCGCCGGGAAGCAGCCGACCTTCGACTGGCTCACCCCGGACGAGGCCCGTGCCCACTGCGCGCGCGGGGCCGGAGCCTGGGAGTGGGCCGGGACCGAGGACGGGAGCCGGGAACCGGACGTGGTCCTCGCCTGCGCCGGGGACGTACCCACTCAGGAGACGCTGGCCGCCGCCGGCCTGATCCGCCGCCATCTGCCGGAGCTGGCCGTGCGCGTGGTCAACGTCGTCGACATCGCCCGCATGATGCCCGACGCGGAGCACCCGCACGGCATGCCGGACTCCGAGTACGACGCCCTGTTCACCCGCGACAGGCCGGTGATCTTCGCCTACCACGGCTACCCGTGGCTGATCCACCGGCTTGCCTACCGCCGCAACGGCCACGCCCACCTCCATGTGCGCGGCTACAAGGAGGAAGGCACCACGACCACGCCGTTCGACATGGTCGTCCGCAACGACCTCGACCGCTACCGGCTGGTCATGGACGTCATCGACCGGGTACCCGGGCTCGGCGTCCGGGCCGTCGCCGTACGCCAGGAGATGGCGGACGCCCGCACCCGCCACCACGCCTGGATCCGCGAGCACGGCACGGACCTGCCGGAGGTCGTCGACTGGACGTGGGGCGGCTGACGGCGCCGGTCACCGGATCTGTTCCCACCGGCCGGCGTTCTCGCCGACGGGGCGATGAGCGATCATGGGCGGCGACCCGAGACCCACCCCGGAGAGGCCGCCATGAAGCTGCGCTGTGCCGTGATCGAGGACTTCCAGTCCGTCGCCACCACCGTCGTCGACTGGTCGCCCGTGACCGCCGACGTCGAGGTCGTGACCTTCACCGAGCACCTCGCCACCGAGGACGAAGCGGCCGCGGCCCTAGGGCGTGTCCGGCGGATCTTGACCGGGTCCGCGGCGCCTGGCACGGCACCTCGCGGCGTTGCCGAAACGCCCGAATCGCTCCGCGATGAGGACGTTCCAGCGCCTTGCGATGCACCGCACCAGACGCCGCGGCCTATCCGGCCCTGATCCGCCGGACACGCCCTAGCCGACTTCGACCTCGTGGTCACCCTGCGCGAACGGGTGCCCTTCCCGGCGGAGCTGTTCGCCCGGCTGCCCCGGCTACGCCTGCTCGTCGCCTCCGGCATGCGCAACTCCGTCATCGACCTCGACGCGGCGAGGCGGCACGGCGTCACCGTCTGCGGCACCGCCAGCTCCTCCACCCCGCCCGTCGAGCTGACCTGGGCGCTGCTCCTCGGCCTGGCGCGCGGGATCGTCCCCGAGGCCGAGTCGCTGCGCTCGGGCGGCCCCTGGCAGTCCACCCTCGGCGCCGATCTGCACGGGCGGAGGCTCGGGCTGCTGGGACTCGGAAGGATCGGCGGCCGGGTGGCGCGCGTGGGCCTGGCCTTCGGCATGGACGTCGTGGCGTGGAGTCAGAACCTCACGAAGGAACGGACCGACGAGGTCGGGGCGGAGCCGGCGGCCTCCAAGGAGGAACTGCTGGCCTCCAGCGACTTCGTCTCCGTCCACCTGGCGCTCGGCGACCGGACCCGGGGCCTGATCGGCGCGGCCGAACTCGCCCTGATGCGCCCGACCGCGTATCTGATCAACACCTCCAGGGCGGCCGTCGTCGACACGGACGCCCTGCTCGCCGCCCTGCACGCCGGCACCATCGCCGGGGCCGCGACCGATGTGTTCGACACCGAGCCGCTCCCGGCCGGTCACCCGCTCCGCACGGCCCCGCGACTGCTGGCCACCCCGCACCTGGGCTATGTGTCGCGCGCCAACTACGAGACCTACTACGGCCAGGCCGTGGAGAACATCAGGGCCTTCCTCGACGGGCAGCCACTCCGCCGCCTGGGCTGACGGCCAAGGGCCCGCCCAGGGGCTTCGGTCAGTAGCGGAGCGCCGCCGCGATCCGGCCGTGGTCCGCCAGCGAACCGTCCTCGACGAAGACCACATCGGCGCCGCCGTCGAGCGCGGCTTCGACCAGTTCGTCGACGATGTCCTCGCGGATCGTGCCGTCCGCGCTCTGCGTGGTTCCCCCGGGCACCGGCTCCAGGTGCCCGGCGGTCACCTGAACGGCCGCCTGGAAGTGCTCCTCCACCGCGACCAGCCCCGCCCGGCCCTCACGGACGGCGGCCCACACCTCGTCGAGCCCGCCGGCGAAGGAGTGGGCGCTGCGGGCGTTGTCGAGGCGGGTCTCCACCTCCTCGGCCGCCCGGCGAGCGCCCTCGTCGAGGGCGGGCCGCAGCTCATCGAGGACCTCGGCGGGCGACAGGTCGGCCGGTGCGCCCTTGGTGACCCGGCCGACGGCGGACCCGGAGCTCTCGCCGACCTCGTCCAGCAGGGCGAGGGCGGGGGCGAGACCCACCAGATACAGCGGGCGCGGGTCGTCGGCGAGCACCGTGCGCAGCTTCTCGTCCACATCGCGGAAGAAGTTCCGCGTCTCCTCGTCGGTGAAGAGGCTCGGTGTGTCCCCGATCCGCTCCTCGCGCTGCGGGTTCGGCGGCTCCTTCGGCGCGGTCAACGGGAAGCCGTTCGTCTCCTCCGGGCGGATGCCGTCGCCCGTGCCGATCCACAGCGTCGCGTGGTCGGCGGCGACCGTCAGCGCCCGGAAGGGCCGGGTCTGGGCCTTGGCCGCGACGAGGTTGCGGGTGAGGTAGGTATCGCTGAGCACCACCCGTTCGGGTGCGGTGCGCGGCAGCTGCCAGATCCAGTACTCGTCGGTGGTGGCGAGGAGCACCAGGGAGTCCATCGCCGCTCGCGGGTCCACCTCGCCCGCCGCCCGCTCCAGCTGGCGCACGAGGGCGGCCCGCACCTCGCGGCTGACCTGCGGATCGGCTTCGAGGCGGTGTCCGGCGTCCGCCACCAGGTTTCGCAGGCGGACCGGGTCCTGGGCGTTGTCCGGGGCCTTGCGGTGGGTCGGCATGGTCAGGGACAGGGCCGGATAGGGCCGGGTCGCCCGCAGCTCCCGCAACAGGTCGGCGGTCAGGGCGTCCGTATCCATCGTTCCCTCCCAGGGCTCGAACCCGCTCCCGAATGAAGCGGATGCTTCGACGAGTCAATTCATACCTTTTGATCCTAATATGAGCGAGTTGTTGCCCTGGAAGTGCAGGAGGTTGCGCGATGTCCACGCTCACCGTGTGGAAGTTCCGGACGGCCGAAGGCGCGGAGAGCGTCGAGGAGGCGCTGAAGTCCCTTCAGAAGGAAGGGCTGATCAAGATCCTCGACGCGGCGGTGGTCAGCTGGCCCGCCGACCGGGCCAAGCCGCGTACGAGACAGCTGCTCAACCTCGTCGGCGCCGGCGCCCTCAGCGGGACCTTCTGGGGCATGCTCTTCGGCCTGATCTTCCTCATGCCGCTGCTGGGCGCGGCCATCGGGGCGGCTGCCGGGGCGCTCGGCGGGAGGCTCGCGGACGTCGGCATCGACGACGACTTCATCGCCGAGGTCAAGGAGAAGGTGACGCCCGGAACCTCGGCGCTGTTCCTGCTGACCATGAACGAGGTGCCCGAGCGGATCGGCGCACAACTGCCCGGCGACGGCGCCGAACTCCTCCACAGCAACCTCGACACCGAGCGCGAGGCGAAGCTCCGCGACATCTTCGGCGACGAGACGGTGTGACCCGCGCACAGCCCTTCCCTCCTCTCGCACCCCCTCTCCTGGATTGGACGGACCGTCCGTGAAGCCGAAACTCCCCGCGCGCCGAGCCGTACGCGCCCTGGCCCCCGTCGCCGTCGCGGCCCTGCTGTTCGCCTCCACGGCGGCCTGCGACTCCGACACCAGCAGTGAAGGCACCGACCAGGGCGTCCACACCCTCACGCCCGAACCGGAGGAATCACCCTCCGAGGCGCCGAGCCCCCGCACCCAGGAGAGCTTCGCCGCCTCGGTCTCCGCCGAGTCCGAACGCGTACGGCAGGAGGCGGCGAAGCGGCTGGAGGAGGCCGAGGGCCGGGGCAACGCCGTCGGCGACGTCTCGGTCAACGGACTGCCGCTCACCGCGTCCGAGGAGGTCCGCAGCGCGCTCGTCCGGGTCACCAACCCCACGGACAAGGCCACGTTCTTCGCTGTGAAGGTGGAGTTCGTCGACGCCGGGGACAAGGTGCTCGACACGGTCGTCGTCGGCATCGAGGACGCGCCGCCGGACCGTACGGTCACCGCCCGGGCCAACAGCCGCAAGGCCGCCGGGGTGAAGACCTTCCCCCGGGTCGCCCAGGCCGAGCGCGGCTGAGGACGCGCGGGCCATGAGCGCCGCCGACGCGGTGACCGACTCCCTCCAGAACCTGCGCGACCGGTTCGCCGGCGTACGGGAGGGGAAGCCGGCCGACTACATTCCCCAGCTGGCCCTCGCCGACCCGGACGCCTTCGGTCTCTCGCTGGTGAGCATGGACGGACACCGCTACGTCGCGGGCGAGGCCGAGGTCCCCTTCACCCTCCAGTCGGTCTCCAAACCGTTCGTCTACGCTCTCGCGCTCTCCCTGCTCGGCCTCGACGAGGTGAGCCGCTGGGTCGGCGCCGAGCCGAGCGGCGAGGCGTTCAACGCCATCAGCCTCGAACCCGGTACGGGCAGGCCTGCCAACGCCATGGTCAACGCCGGTGCGATCGTCACCACCGCGCTGATCCCCGACACCCAGGACGAACCCGCCTTCGACCGGATCCTGCACTGCCTCGGCTGCTTCGCCGGGCGCGAACTGGACGTCGACGAAGAGGTGTTCAGCTCCGAGTCGGTGACCGGGGACCGCAACCGGGCGCTGGCGTACCTGATCCGTTCCACCGGCACCATGCCCGTCGACCCGGTCCTGGCGGTCGACCGCTACTTCCGTCAGTGCGCGATCCGGGTCACCGCCGTCGACCTGGCCACGATGGCCGCGACCCTCGCCTACGGGGGCGTGAACCCGGTGACCCGCGAGCGCGTCGTTTCCGCCGAGGTCGCAGCCCGGGTCCTCGCCGTCATGGCGACCTGCGGCATGTACGACGGCTCGGGCGAATGGCTGCTGCGCGTCGGCCTTCCCGCCAAGAGCGGGGTGTCCGGCGGCCTCATCGCGGTGGGGCCCGCCCGCTTCGGCGTGGCGACCTACAGCCCGCCGCTGGACGCCACCGGCGGATCGGTGCGCGGTCACGCGGCACTGGAGGCGATGTCGGACCGCTACGGGCTCCACCTCATGCTCAACCCCGCGCTCCCCGGCTCCACCGTCACCCTCGTCACCACCGCGGACGACCTGCCGTCGGCGCCCTCGGCCGGGCACGAACGCATCCTCCACGAACAGGTCGGCGTCGTCGTCGCCCAGGGGTCCATCGACTTCACGGCCGCGGAGCGCGTGCTGTACGCCCTGGACGAGTCCGGGCCGGACGGGGGTTCGGTCGTCCTCGACCTGCACGACGTCACGTCCGTCGACTCCGTGGCCCTGGCGATGCTGCACACGGGGCTCGCCCGGCTCGCCGGCGACGGACGGCGCGCGGCGGTGGTCGACCCGAACGATCTGCTGGGCCCGCCCGACCTCGTGCGGGAACGGACCGGCCAGGACCTGCCGCGCTACGCCACCCGTGAGGGCGCCGTCGAAGGCTGCGCGCAGGCCCTGTCCGGGGAGGACTGAGCCGTACCGCCGGGCGGGCCGGACTACCAGATGGCGCCGACCCACTCAGGGTGGTCTATGAACGGGTTCCGGTTGTGCTGGAACCGGTCGAATATGACGTCGTTGCGGCGCTTCTCGAAGGTGTCCGGCGGGTCTTCCTGGCTCCACTGCTTCAGGACGGACAGCTTGCCCATCTTCGGCGCGGACCCGTTGTTCACCTGGTCGTTGGGTTCGAGGTCGGCGAAGGAGTCGTTGCCCTCGTAGCGCACCGCCATGTAGAGGATCATGCGGGCGACGTCGCCCTTGACCTCGTCGCGCGGTTCGAAGGAGTCGCTGTCGGTGAAGTTGCCCGGCGCGGCACCCAGTTCGCTCCCGCCGTTGTCGAAGTCCTTGTTCCCGCGCGTGGAGTTGACCTTGACGTCGGTGGGCCGCAGGTGGTGGACGTCGGTGCCCGGACCCGTCGCGGTGCCGAAGTCGCCGTGCGACTTGGCCCAGACGTGCTCCCGGTTCCACTGGCCCACGTTGCCGCCGTTGTCGTTCTTGGACTGGGAGCGCCCGGTGTACAGCAGGACGACGTTGGAGGAGTCGGCGGGATCCTCGTCGGTGGCTTTGAGGGCGTCCCACACCTGGCTGTAGGAGAGCTTGGTCTGGTCGCTGATGATCGTGTGCAGGGCGGACTTCAGCTCGGCTCCGGTCTTGCCGAGCGCGTCCTGGTAGTAGGTGTCGTCGAGGGCCGAGGCGGTGGCGGTGGCGGTGGAACGGCCGGACGAGGCGTCCGACGGGGCCGCCGCGGCGGTGCCGGCGAGCACGGTGACGGCCGACACCGCGGCGAGCAGTGGACGCGCGTAGAACGAGTGACGACGGGACATGTGGGGTGTCCTCTCCGGAACGCGGGCGTCGCGACCGGGACCCTGGGTGGGGTGTCCGTGCGACGGCCGTGCGGTAGGTGGTCAGGCGGGAGCCTCGCACACGCACCGTGCCCCACGTGTGAACAGTGTGTATCTATCATGTGCAGGTCAAGAATTGGCCCGCCGGAAGCCGCCGGAAGCCGCCGGAGTGCCGTACGCCTCCGGTGGCCCAGGGCCGTCGGAGGCGTACGGGGTGCGCGGGGCGTGCGGGGTCTACCGGCCGGCCGCCCAGTCGCGCAGGGCGCGGACCGAGTCGAAGTCGGCCACGTTGCGGTCGAGGGGGTCGTCGGTGTACTGGTGAATGCGCCAGTCCGCCTCGATGCGGGGCTTGCCCGCGGTGCCGTAGTCGGCGATCCACAGCCCGTCGCCCGCGTAGCCGGTGGTGTCGTGGTTGAGCCAGAAGGAGCGGTTGCAGTACAACAGGACCCGGTGGTCGGGCCGTTCCCGCTTCACCGCTCGGATGAACCGGTCCTTGTCCGCATTGCTCGCCCGCGTCCCACCGCCGGTCTGTTCCCAGTCGACCGCCAGCAGATCGCCCGCCTTCTCCGGGGTCTTGCTCAGGAAGTACGCCACCTGGTCCGCCACGTCCCCCGGCCAGAGGAAGTGGTAGAAGCCGACGACGCATTCGGCGTCCCTGGCCCGCTTCACCTGCGCGTCCAGACGCGGATTGACATAGGTGCGGCCTTCGGTGGACTTGATGATGACGAAGTCGAGTCCGTCCGTGTCGTAGGAGGGCTGATAAGCGCTGACGTCGACACCGTGGAGCATGGGCACCGCCTCGGAGAATGGGGCAACGACCTCCCTCTCCTGCCCACTCCCCGGGCGTGCCAAGGGCTGATTCACCCCCCCGGGCAGGCGTGCGCGGGCTCATCGGATGCGGCCGGGCCCGTGCGGCGCGAGAATTGCCGCAAGGACGAGGAGGCGGCATGAGCGAAGAGTCCGAACCCGTATCCGCGGCCGTGTCCGGGCCGGAGGGCATCACGCCCGACCGGCTCCTGCACACGGGCGCGAGCGACCGGCCGAGCGCGGAGGACCTGGTGCTCTCCTCCGGGCGCGACCTGACGCCGGAGACCCTGGAATGGGCGCGGCGCAAGCTGGCCGCCGAGGGGCGGTCGGCCATCGACAAACAACTGCCCTGAGGGCCCGGCGGGCCCGTGGGGACACCCGGTGGGCGGTGCGCGGACCCGTACGCCGAGGTGAGGGCGGCCGGGGAGCCGGGGAGCGTGTGGGGCGTGCCCCGGCTCCCTCGGCTAGCCTGAGTGACATATGAACCGTTTGACGACTTCACAGGGCGCTTTCGAGCTCGCCCGTTTCCCCGAGCACCCGCGCGACCCCTTCCGCGCGTGGGACGCCGCCGACGAATACCTGCTCCGGCAGCTGACGGACCCCGAGACGGGCTCGGTCGACCTCTCGGGGACGGTCGCGGTCGTGGGGGACCGGTGGGGGGCGCTCGCCACCGCGCTGGCCGCACACCGGCCGGTCCAGATCAGCGACTCCTACCTGGCCCGGCGCGCGACCCTCGCCAACCTCGCCAGGAACGGCGTCGACCAGGACGCGGTCCGGCTGCTGTCCTCGCGCGACACCCCGCCGGACCGGATCGACGTCCTGATCGTCCGGGTGCCCAAGTCCCTGGCGTTCCTGGAGGACCAGCTCCACCGGATCGCCCCCGCCGTCCACTCCGGCACCGTGATCATCGGCACCGGCATGGTCAAGGAGATCCACACCTCCACGCTCAAGCTCTTCGAGCGGATCATCGGCCCGACCCGCACGTCCCTCGCGGTGCGCAAGGCGCGGCTCATCTTCTGTACCCCGGACCCAGCTCTGCCGCGTACGCCGAGCCCGTGGCCGTACCGCTACGAGCTGCCCGCCGACGTGGGCCCCGTCGCGGGCCTGACCGCGGTCAACCACGCGGGGATCTTCTGCGCGGAGCGCCTCGACATCGGCACCCGCTTCTTCCTGAAGCACCTGCCCACCCGTTCCGGGGCGGTCCGGGTCGTCGACCTGGGCTGCGGCAACGGGGTCCTCGGACTCTCCGCCGCCATCGCCAACCCCGACGCGCACGTCACCTTCGTCGACGAGTCCTACGGGGCGGTCGCCTCCGCCGAGGAGACCTTCCGGGCCGGGGCGCCCGACGGTGCGAAGGCCGACTTCCTGGTCGGCGACGGTCTCGGCGACCTCGACCCGGGCAGCGTCGACCTGGTGCTGAACAACCCGCCCTTCCACTCGCACACGGCGACCACCGACGCGACGGCCCGCACGATGTTCGCCGGGGCCCGGACCGCCCTGCGCCAGGGCGGCGAGCTCTGGGTCGTGGGCAACCGGCACCTCTCGTACCACACCCATCTGCGCCGGATCTTCGGGAACTGCACCACGGTCGCGGGCGACCCGAAGTTCGTGGTGCTGCGCGCCGTCAAGCGCTGACCGCCGGGCCTCTCGTCCGCCGGACACCCGCCGGCCCTTCCGGATTCTTGCAACACGTTCTACTGTGTGCGCCGCCGCACACGGACGACGCCGAAGCGAGACTCTGGAGGGGCCGTGCACCTCGAATACACGCCTGAGCAGCAGCGGCTGCGTACCGAACTGCGCACCTACTTCACGACCCTGGTGCCCGACAACGCCTACGCCCGCTACGCGGAGCCGGCCGCCCGGAAGCGCTTCTACCGCGACACCGTCCGCAGACTCGGCGCCGACGGCTGGCTGGGGGTCGGCTGGCCGAAGGAGTACGGCGGCCGGGGACTCGGCCCGATGGAACAGTTCATCTTCTTCGACGAGGCCGCCCAGGCCGGCGTACCTCTGCCGCTGATGGCCCTGAACACCGTCGGCCCCACGATCATGCGGTTCGGCACCGACGAGCAGAAGGCCCACTTCCTGCCCGGCATCCTGGCCGGGGAGATCGACTTCGCGATCGGTTACAGCGAACCGGACGCCGGCACCGACCTCGCCGCTCTCAAGACCCGCGCCGTCCGCGACGGGGACGAGTACGTCGTCGACGGACAGAAGATCTGGACCACCAACGGCGACACCGCCGACTGGGTCTGGCTCGCCGCGCGCACCGACGCCGACGCCCCGCCCCACAAGGGCATCACCATGCTCCTCGTCCCCACGAGCGACCCGGGCTACTCCTGCACCCTGATCAACACCCTCGCCTCGCACGACACGACCGCGAGCTACTACGAGAACATCAGGGTCCCGGTGACCCGCCGAGTAGGCGAGGAGAACGAGGGCTGGCGGCTCATCACCAACCAGCTCAACCACGAACGCGTCACCCTCGCCGCCCACGGCACGATGGCGGTCCGCGCCCTGCACGACGTCCAGCGCTGGGCCGCCGGCACCGAGCTCGCCGACGGCCGCCGGGTCATCGACCTCGGCTGGGTGCGCGCCCTGCTCGCCCGTACCCACACCCGCCTCGACGCGATGAAACTGCTCAACTGGCAGATGGTCGCGGCCCTCCAGGACGGCACCCTCACCCCGCAGGACGCCTCGGCGGTCAAGGTCTACGGCTCCGAGGCCCGCCGGGACGCCTACGCCTGGCTGATGGAGATCGTCGGCTCCGCGGGCGCACTGAAGGAGGGCTCGGCCGGCGGGGTGCTCCACGGCGAACTGGAACGCGGCTACCGGTCGGCCGTGATCTTCACCTTCGGCGGCGGCAACAACGAGATCCAGCGGGAGATCATCTCGTGGATCGGGCTGGGGATGCCGCGCGTGCGGCGGTGAGGAGCGGGCGGCCTTCGCGGCGGAGAGGGACCCGCTGAAGCCGCTCGTCGGAGCCTCGGGAATCGCTGATGACCGCGAAGCTGGTCGACGACATGACCGACACCCAAACGTAAACGTGTCCTGCGCCCGCACACGGACGGCGGCTCTCCCCGGGGATCCGGTTCGCCGTCCCCGCCGGGCGCCCCCCGGGTATGGCTCGACCTGATGGTCGACCGCTCGCTGGAGTGCTCGACCCGCGAGGCGTTCGGCGGCTACGTGAAGGACTGGGTCACCGCCGACCTCACGGAGCGGATCACCGGCAACCCCGTTCCGGTCAAGGTCGTCGTCGGCGAGCACGATCTCGCCCTGACGGCCGACGCCATGCGCGCCACGTGGCTCCGCCACTGTCCGAACGCCGAACTGGAGGAGATCCCGGACCGCGGCCATTACCCGATGTACGAGACTCCGCCGGCCCTGGCGACCAGCGTCGAGACGTTCCTGCGCGCCTGAGCCGGCCGCCCGGACCCGGCCGCCCCGCAGGGGCCGGCCCACCGGGTCGGCCCCTGCGGGACAGCCCCTAGACGGGCTGCTTCTCGCCGGGGGCGGAGTCCTGCGCGGGGGCCCCGCGCAGGGTGAGCAGTGACGCGACCGCGCCGACGGCTGCGAGGGCCGCCGCTCCGATGAAGGCGGCGGAGAACCCGTTGGTGAGTGCTCCGGGGTTGCCGAGTTCACGGGCGCCGTACGCCGCGGACACGGCCGTCATCGCGGCCAGTCCGAGTGCGGAGCCGACCTGGTAGCTGGTGTTGACGATGCCGGAGGCCAGGCCGCCCTCCTCGGGGCGCGCACTGGACAGTGCGGTGCCGAGGGAGGGGATGAAGGCCAGCGACATGCCGGCCGCGGCCAGCAGGGACGCGGGCAGGACGTCGACCCAGAAGGTGCCGTCCGCCCGGGCGAACGACAGCCACAGCATGCCTGCCGCGAGGGCCGACAGCCCGGTGACGATCAGCGGCTTGCTTCCGAAACGGGCCATCAGACGGGGTGCCAGGACGATCATCATGATCATGATGGCGACCGTCATGGGCAGCAGGGCCGCGCCCGAGGCGAACGCTCCCAGCCCCAGGACCTGCTGGAGGTACAGGTTGAGGAAGAACCACATGGGGATCCACGCGGCGGCCATCAGCAGCTGCGCGATGTTCGCACCGGCGAGGTTGGGGGCCTTCCAGATGCCCAGCCGCATCAGCGGCTCGCGGCGCTTCGACTGGATGGCGACGAACGCGGCGATCAGCGCCAGGCCGGCCAGCAGGACGAGCCAGGTCTCGGCCGAGCCCCAGCCGGTTTCCGGGGCGCGGACGATGGCGTAGACGGCGGTGGCCAGTCCCGCGGTGACGGTGGCCGCTCCGCCGAAGTCGACGGATCCGCGGCGGACGGGGGAGGAGGGCATGGCCCCGGGGGTGAGGGCCAGCACGATCAGGGCGATCGGGACGTTGATGTAGAACACCCAGGGCCAGCTGGCGTACTCGGTGATCACACCGCCGAGGAAGACCCCGGCGGTGCCGCCCGCCGGGGCCGCCGCGCCGTACAGCGCCAGCGCCTTGGTCAGCTCCTTGGGACGGGAGCCGAAGAGCATCATCAGCAGGGTCAGGGCGGACGGCGCGATCAGCGCGGCGCCGACGCCTTGCAGGGCGCGCCCGGTCAGTTCGATCCAGATCTCGGAGGCGAGGCCGGCGACCAGGGAGCCCCCGGCCATCACGATCCACCCGGCGACGAAATTCCGCTTGGCGCCGAACAGGTCGGAGAGCCGCCCGCCGAGCAGGAGGAGCCCGCCGAAGGCGACGACGTAGGCGTTGAACACCCAGGAGAGGCCCTCGGGGGAGAAGCCCAGGTCCACCTGCATCTTGGGGAGGGCCACGCCAATGATGGACGTGTCCATGATGACCGTGAACTGGGCCAGGGCTATGAGGACGAGTGCCGTCCAGCGGCGTGGGCTGGGAGGGGCGGACGAGGTGGACATAGCTTTCTCCAATACGGGAGGGGGGTATCTCGCTTCGCGTGAGCAATATACCCCCTAGGGGTATGACGGGCTGCTGTGGGGGCCGATCGGACACGGCTGTCGGGGATGGGCCCCGTAACCGGGCTCTGTCCGGGCCGGGCCCGCGCGAGGCCGGCGACCGACAGCGCGTTCTACGCGGCCTTGGAGAGGGCGGACCGGTCCGACGGGAGTTCGGCCGGGACGCGGGTCAGGGTCCCGGGCACGGCTTGTCGCCCGTCGTGGCGCGGCCACAGGAGGAGGGCGCCGATCGCGCCCGCGGCGGCGAGTCCCGCGAGGGCGGACCAGGCGGCGGCGAAGCCGGCGTTCGTGCCGAGCCATCCGGCGATGGGGTAGGTGATCAGCCAGGCGAGGTGCGAGAGGGAGAACTGGGCGGCGAAGACCCCGGGGATCGCGTTCGGTTCGACCGAGGCGCGCAGGACCTTGCCGGTAGGGGTGATGACCAGCGCCATGCCGATGCCGATCAGGGCCCAGATGATCGCCGTACCGGCCCAGGTGGTCAGTCCGGCCGCGGCGAGTGTCACCGTGGCGGCCGTGCCGCCGACGAGAACTCCCGCGCCGGTCACCATGACCGTCCGGGCGGCGACCCGGTCGAGTACCCGCGGCAGGACGAGGGCGGCCAGCAGGGTCCCGCCGCCGGAGGCGGCGAGCATCCACGCGACGGCCGGCTGCGAGCCCCCGAGCTCGTCACGGACGTAGTTGACGGTGTTGACGACGACGATCGAGCCCGCCGCCGCGACCGCGAGATTGAGCGCCATGATGCCGCGCAGCCGCGGTGTCCCGAGGAAGGTCCTGATCCCCGCCGTCGCCCTGTCCCATGCCCGGGTGCGGGAGCTGGGGCGTGCCTCGGGGACGCGCGTCGACAGCACGAGCAGGCCGGAGAGGAGGAATCCGGCGGAGGTGCCGAGGAACAGCCGGTCGAAGCTCAGGAACGCCAGGGCGACCGCTGCCAGGACGGGGGAGAGGAGGCTCTCCATCGTGGAGGCGACCTGCGAGGCGGACAGGGCGCGTACGTAGTCGGACTCCTCGGTGACGATGTCGGGGATGACGGCCTGGAAAGTCGGGGTGAACGCCGCGGAAGCGGCCTGGAGCAGGCCGACCAGGAGGTGGATGTGCCAGATCTCCGTGACGAACGGCAGCGCCAGGACCACCACGCCGCGCACCACGTCGAGGAGGGTCAGGAGGGTTCTTCTGGGGAGACGGTCGACGTACGCGGCGGCGACCGGGGCGATGACCACGTACATGACCATCTTGATGGTCAGGGCGGTGCCCAGGACCGCCCCGGCGCTCGGGCCGGCGAGGTCGTAGGCGAGCAGCCCGAGGGCCACGGTGGCCAGCCCCGTGCCGAAGAGGGCGATGATCTGCGCGCTGAACAGGCGGCGGTAGTCGCGGTTGGCGAACAGGCGCATGGCGTGTTCCTTCCGGGTCCGTGCGGCGGGGCGCGGCCTCGCGCCGGAGGCCGCGCCCCGCGGGGGGAGGCGGGGATGTCCCTACGCATCGGCGCCGCTCTCCGGAGTGAGTCCGGCCAGCGGGTTGAAGGCGCCGGTGAGGACGTTGAGTGCGACGACGCCGACCACGTCGGCTATCGCGCGGTCGCTGTAGCCGTGCTCGCGGACCGCGCTGACCTGGGCGTCGGTGATCGACGTCGGCTCGCGGTGCACCTGGAGGGCGAGGGCGATGATCGCCGCGATCCCGGGGTCGTCCGAGGTGCCCGCCCGGGCACACTCGATCTCGCCCTCGGCCACTCCCATCCTGCGAGCGGCGCCGACATGGGCGTCCGGACAGAGCCGGCACCCCTGCCGGGTCTGGACTGCGATCGAGATCCGTTCGCTGGTCCCGCGGTCGAGCTTGGCTCGCCCCATGGCCCGGCTGAGCTGCAGATAGCCGCCCAGGACGGCGGGCGAGTGCGCCATCGTGGAGACCATGTCCCCGACCTCGCCGTGCCGGGAGACCAGCTCGGCGAGGAGGTCGCGCGAGGCGCCGACCGCTGTATCGGGGGTGAGTCGGGTCAGGCGGGGCATGGTGGTCCTTCCGACGGGGAGGCTGTGCTGGAGGGTGGCGGGGTGCTCGACGGATCGAGCGCCCCCCTCGGTGGGGCCGTGCGCGGCCCGGCCGGCCGGTGACGTTCCCGCGGCCGGTCAGTGGTGTGCGTGGCCGCCGTGGTGGCCCGAGTGCTCGGACGCCGCCCGGGGCGCCGCGTCCGGGCCGGGAGCGGTGGTCCGTACCGTGAACTCGGCTGTCCGGACGATGTCCTCGTGCTGGAAGTCCAGGTAGAGGCGGTAGACGCCGCCCGACGGCGCCGCGGCCATGAAGGTGATCCCGGGCCCCGGCCCGGTGACGCCGTCACCGGGCTCGCCGTCCGGGTGGACGTGGAGATAGCCCAGGTCGCCGACCCGCAACGCCACCAGATGCCCGTACGCGCCCAGGTAGGGCTGCAGATCGGTGACGGGCCGCCCGTTGCGGCTGACGGTGAGCGTCAGGTCGCTCGCCGTGCCGGGCAGGAGCTCGCCGTCGAGGGTGACGGTGTACTCGCCGGCATGGGCGCTGTGCGAGTCCCCGGGAATCGGCTGTGGGTCGTAAGGCCCGGCGACCGAGGCGTCGACGCCCAGTGTCAGGGTTCCGCCGTGGCCGACCGGGTGGATGTCGGCGAAGAACCTCCAGTCTCCCGGCTCCAGCGTCAGGTCGACGCTCCAGGTGCCCTTCCCGTCCATCACCGGGTGCACGTGCTGGAAGCCGGTCGTGTCGCGCCGGACGGCGATGAGATGCAGCTTCTTCTCGTGCTCGGGCGTGAACTCGGTCACCGGTCGTCCGTCGGGACCGGTCACCCGGAAGGTGACCGTCCGTACCCCGGCCGGAAAGACCGTCGAGTCGAGTTCGAGGGTGTACCCGTTCTCGGAGACCGACAGCCCGCCCGGACGGGCGCCGCCGTGGGCGGTCATGTCGTGGCCGGAATGGTTGTTCATCGTGACTCCACGTGTCTGATGTGCCTTCGGATCTTCTTTTCCGTCCTGGGGACAACCGCCATAACAACATACCCCCTGGGGGTATTCCAAGGGTGTGCCGAACGCGGCCTCGCACGGGCCGTGAACCGCTCGGCCACCGTGCGCGGGGCCGAGTCACCGTCCGACCCGCCCTGCCGGAGACGCCCCTCCCCGACGTACCATCGATCCCGGCCCCGGTCCGTGCGTGTACCGGCGCCGCCCCCGTGCACCGCCGAGCCGGAGGTACCCGCGGATGAACGACGTCTCCCCGCCGCGACCCGACCCCGGCCTCTTCGGGCCCCGGTCGGTCACCTGGCAGCTGCACGGCGACCCGATGATGTGGATCGCGGGCATCCGCGCCCTCTACCTCCAGGCACTCCACCCGCGCGCCGTGCGCGGAGTCACCCAGAACTCCGACTTCCGCCGGGACGCCTGGGGCCGGCTCATGCGTACGGCGTCCTTCGTCGGCACCATCACCTACGGCACCACCGACGCCGCCGAACAGGCGGGCGCCCGGGTCCGCCGGATCCACCGCATGATCCAGGCCACCGACCCGGACACCGGGGAGACGTACGGCGTCGACGAACCGGAACTGCTGCTCTGGGTGCACTGCGCCGAGGCCGACTCCTACCTCCAGGTCCAGCGCCGCTCCGGCTACCCCCTCACCGACGCCCAGGCCGACCGGTACATCGACGAACACCGCACCGGCGCCCGCCTCGTCGGCCTCGACCCGGACCGGGTGCCCGCCACCACCGCCGCACTCGCCGCCTACTTCGACCGCGTACGCCCCGAACTCGCCGCCGGAGCCGAGGCCGCCGACGTCGACGACTTCCTCCGCAGCCCGCCCGTGCGCCGCTGGCTCGTTCCGGCGCGCGCCCTGGTGTGGCGGCGGGTGGCGGCGCTGGCCTACCAGTCCCTGCCCCCGTACGCCCACGAGTTGTACGGCCGGCCCGTCCCGCCGCCGGCCACCGTCGACCGGCGGCTGCGCGCCACCGGCGCCGTCCTGCGGGCGATCCCGGACCGGGTGCGCTGGCAGCTGCCGCCCGGTCATATTCTCGGGGCGATGGCACGGCTGGGGCCCGACAGCCGCCCCGCCGCGTACAGACTCCCCGGACCGGCCGCCATACTGGACGGGCCGGGGAGGGCACAGCGCTAGCAGCGGGAACAACGGGGGCGGGAAGCGGCAGATGGCGGACACCAGGCTGATCCAGAGCCGGTACCGACTGCTCGAACTGATCGGGCGCGGCGGCATGGGCGAGGTGTGGCGCGCCCGCGACGAGTCGCTGGGCCGTCAGGTCGCCGTCAAATGCCTCAAACCCATGGGCCCCCAGCACGACCGGGCGTTCACCCGCATCCTGCGCGAACGCTTCCGGCGCGAGGCCCGGGTGGCCGCCTCCCTCCAGCACCGGGGCGTCACCGTCGTGCACGACTTCGGCGAGCACGAGGGCCTGCTCTACCTCGTCATGGAGCTGCTCGACGGGCACAACCTGAGCCAGCTGATGGAGGAGAACCAGCAGCACCCGCTGCCCGTCGACCATGTCGTCGACATCGCGGAACAGGTCGCCGACGCCCTCGGCTACACCCACCGGCAGGGCATCGTCCACCGCGACCTCAAGCCCGCCAACATCATGCGGCTGACCGACGGCACGGTGAAGATCTGCGACTTCGGGATAGCGCGCCTCGGCCACGACATCAACATGACGTCCCGCCTCACCACCACCGGCGTCGCCATGGGCACCCCGCACTACATGTCGCCCGAGCAGATCAGCGGCAAGGAGGTCGACCACCGCAGCGACCTCTACTCGCTGGGCTGCGTCCTGTACGAAATCGCCACCGGCGTACCGCCGTTCGACCAGGACGACGCCTGGGCCGTGCTCGTCGGACACCGCGACACCCCGCCGGAACCGCTGCGCACCCACCGTGCCGACCTGCCCGGCTTCCTCGACCGTGTCGTCCTCGACCTCCTCGCCAAGGCCCCCGAGGAGCGGCCCGTCGACGCGGGCGACCTGCGCCGCCGCATCGTCCTCGGCCGGACCGGGGAACAGCCCGCGATCGGCCCGGGGCCCCTCGCCCTGTCCGGCGCCGAGCGGCCGCCGGCCCCGCGGGCCCTGCCCGCCTGGACGCGCTCCATGACCGCCGGACACCGGGCGACCGGCGCGACGGGCCCCGCCGTCCAACAGCCCGACCCGGCCGCCGGGCTGACGGGCCAGTGGACCACCGGCGCCCCGCACTCCGCCACCGCCCCGTATTCCGCCACCGCCCCGCACTCCGGCCCCGCCGTACCCGGGCCTGCCGTACCCGGGCCGGCCGGGCCCCCCGTTCCCGAGCTCCTCGCCACGCTCGACGGCCGCCACAGCGCGGGTATCGACCTCGGCCGCCTGGGCCGGTGGGAGGAGGCAGGCGAGGTGCACCGGGAGGTCGCCGCCCAGCGTGGCCGCGTCCTCGGCCCCGACCACCCCGACACTCTCGCGAGCCGTTACGAACTCGGCCTCACCCTCAGCCGCACGGGCCGGGCCGAGGAAGGGCTGCGCGAGTTCGCCCGGGTCGCCGAGGGCCGCGAACGCGCCCTGGGCGCCGACCACCCGCAGACGCTCGCAGCCCGCCAGGCGACCGCCCACGCCCTGGGCCGGCTCGGCCGGCACGCCGAGGCCCACCAGGTGTACGGGGCGGTCCTCGCCGTCCGCGAACGGGTCATGGGACCCGACCACCCCGACACCCTGCGCTGCCGCCACAACATGGCCTTCAACCTCAGCAGGCTGGGGCGGCCCGAGGAGTCCTGGCAGCTGGCCCGGGAGGTCGCCGACGCCCGTGCCCGGCTGCTCGGCCCGACGCACCCCGACACCCTCACCACCCGCTACGAAGTGGCGTACACGCTGGGCAGGCTGGGTCGCTGGGCCGAGGCGCTGGACACCTTCCAGGACGTCGCCAGGGCCCGCGCGAGCACCCTCGGCCCCGATCACCCCGACACTTTCGCCGCCCGCTACGAGGCCGGGATCAGCCTCGGAAGGCTCGGCCGCGACGCGGAGGCCCTGGAGCTGTACCGCTCCCTGGTCGCCGACCGCACCCGGACCGCGGGCGCCGCCGACCCCGAGACGCTGCGCGCCCGCCACGGCCTCGGGGTCAACCTGGGGCGGACGGGCCGCTGGGAGGAGGCGCTCGCCGAGGCGCGCGAGGTCTGCGCGCTCCGGGAACGTACCCTCGGACCCGATCACCCGGACACCGTGATCAGCCGCCGGGAGGTCGCCTCGGGGCTCGGCTGGCTCGGCCGGTGGAGCGAGGCGCTGACGGCGTACCGGGAGGTCGCCGAGGCGCGCGCCCGGGCGCTGGGCCCCGACCACCCCCAGACGCTGGCGGCCCGCGACGACGAGGCGCACTGCCTGGAGCGGCTCGGACGGTCGGCCAAGGCCGCCGGACCGCACCGCACCTGACCCGCACGCCCGCCCCTCAGGCGCCGAACACCCCCCGCAGCGCACCCAGCTTGCGCGGCAGGTCGTACTCGGCGCCGCCCTCGTGCCCGTTGTACGGGAACACCTCGATCCCGGCCGGTCCCGCAGAGTGGTGGTAGGCCGCGAACACCGTGGAGGACGGGCAGATCCGGTCCATCAGCCCCACCGAGAACCAGGCGGGGGCGCTCGCGCGTGCGGCGGAGTCGACCCCGTCGAAGTAGGACAGGGTCTCCATCGCCTCCTCGATCCGGAAGCGGTGCCCCGACAGCCAGCGGGCTGTCTCCGCGTACGCTCCCGCGTCCGTGATCTGCGAGGCGCGCCGGTAGTGGCGGAGGAACGGCACGTCGGCAGCGCGGACGGGTCGGTGGAGCGCAGCGCCGGCAGCGCCGCCCGCAGCACGAAGCCGTGGTAGTGGGTACTGCCCTCCCACTCCCAGCCGCGCCCCCGTCGCCCGCGCAGACGGACGCTCGGGCGGACGCGGGGACTTGAGGGCACGGCCGCCCCGGCGGTGCGCGGGGCGCCGGCTGCCGACGCCCCTCCTCGTTCGGGCGTGGGCTCAGTCCGCCGATGGCACCCAGCCGATCGCCTCGATCCGGCCGGCGTCCCGGGGCCGTTCCGCGTCGAAGACCGTGCGGAGGCCGTCGCGGACCCGCAGCCCGTCCACGTACGCGCCGCGTCCCACATACCGCTGGTCGGTGGTGTAACGCCAGCGCAGGCGTACGTCCCGGCCGCGCCAGGGCGTCAGGTCCGCCTCAAGACGGTGCCAGACGCGCCCCGACCAGCCGGTGACCGAGCCGGCCGGGTGGGGCTGCGGGTCCGGGCGGCGGCCCGGTCCCGGACGTACGGTGGCGAACGGCACCGGCTGCCAGTCCTGGCCACCCGCCGACGCTTCCAGGAAGAGATGGTCGGCGGCCGGTTCGGTGTCCCACCACAGCGCGCACTCGAGCCGGGCCCGTGTGGAGGCCGGGCGCAGGGCGGGCAGGGTGAGGGTGGCGGTGGACGCGCTCGCCATCCCGGAGAACCAGGCGGTGCGCCCCCGTTCGGGCCGGACCGGAACGGCCCGCGCCAGCTGGTTGGCGGCTGCCACCCGGGGCGCACTGCCCGAGCGCCAACTCCGTACCGGGTGGACGGAGTTGCCCAGCACGATGAGGAAGGTGTCGGTCGACGGGTCGAGCACCAGGCTCGTCCCGGTGAACCCGGTGTGCCCCGCACTGCGCGGGGTCGCCATGGCCCCCATGTACCAGTGCTGGTAGAGCTCGAAACCGAGGCCGTGCTCGTCGCCCGGGAACGCGGTGTTGAAGTCGGTGAACAGCAGGTCGACCGACTCCTCGGACAGGACGCGGGCGCGGCCGTACACCCCGCCGTTGAGGAGGGTCCGGGCGAGGATCGCGAGGTCCCAGGCGCAGGAGAACACCCCGGCGTGGCCCGCCACCCCGTCCAGGCTGTAGGCGTTCTCGTCGTGCACCTCGCCCCAGACCAGCCCGCGATCGAGACCGGACCAGGGCGGCCGGGCGTCCTCCGTCGCCGCGATCTTCGGCTTCCAGGAGGCGGGCGGGTTGTAGCGGGTGCGGTGCATCCCGAGCGGGGCGGTGATCTCGTCGCGGAGCAGGGCGTCCAGCGGGCGGCCGGTGATCTTCTCCAGGATCAGTTGCAGCGAGATCAGGTTGAGGTCGGAGTAGAGATACGTGCTGCCGGGGGTGTTCGCCGGGACCTCCTCCCACAGCCTCCGGAGTTTTCCCTCCCGGGTCGGCTCCTCGTACAGCGGGATCCAGGACCGGAACCCCGAGGTGTGGGTGAGCAGTTGGCGGACGGTGATGTCCTGCTTGCCGCCGCCCGCGAACTCCGGGAGGTACGAGGCGACCGTCGCCTCCAGCTCCAGCCTCCCGCGCTCGATCTGCTGGACCGCCAGGAGCGAGGTGAACAGCTTGGAGATCGAGGCCAGGTCGAAGACGGTGTCCTCGGCCATCGCGATCTGCTGGTCCGCCGGGAACTCCACCCCGGTGTCGGTCTTCTCGTCGTACGCGGCATAGCGCACCGCCTTTCCGATCGGCCGGTGCAGCGCCACCGTCCCGCCCCGCCCGGCGAGCAGGACCGCGCCCGCGTACCAGGGGTGGGCGGGGGAGTCGGAGAGGTACGCCTCGGCATCCCTGACGAGCTGGTCCAGCGGTCCCTGCAGCAATCCGGCGCGCGCCGCGCTCCCGTACCGCAGTGTGGGCCGGTGTGCCCCTGATCCCATGCCCGCTCCCGTGCCGGCCGCTCCCCGCGCCGCTCCCGCGCCCGGCCCGCCGCGCGGGGCCGCTCCCGCCGGCGGGAGCGGCGACAGCGCGAGTGCGCCGCCCACCGCCAGTATCCCGCCGCCGAGTCTCCGCCGGGGGATGCCGCTCCCGGCGGAGGAGCCCTCGCCGTGCGCGCCCCGGCCGTCCGCCGTCCGCCCGTGGTCCCGCGTGTCCCCGGTCATCCGCAACTCCTTCCCGCCCGGCGTCCGGTCATCGGGCCGCGCCCGTACGTCCGGAGCTGCGCGAAAGTAACTTCCGAAATCTGTCCGAGCAGTGAAAGTTCCTGCCGACGGAGAGATTACTGTCAGCTCCGGGTTTCCGGACGGGGTCAGGGCCGCAAAGAATCTGACATTGCGTCAGGAGGCTTTTGCCCCGGCCGTCGCGCGGCGGCATTTCCGGTCGGGCAATGCGGCTCTTCGCAGGCGGGGTGCGGAGGTTGTCGGCGCGTCACTCGCTGGGTGAGGGGCAAGGTCTCCCGATGGCGGGGTGGCCCTGACCCGGAACCAGCGGGCCGTCGCCATGCGGGCCTGCCGGGCACTGACCGGATCGGTCGACGTGCACCGCGTGCCCACCTCGGGCGAAGTGGCCGTAGACGGTTTGGTGGGGCGGGAAGTCGTGGGGCAGTAGCGGCGGGGAATTCCGGCGCGGTCCACGTACGTTCGCGCTGTGTGTGGCTCTCTGTCGTTCTGTGCGCACCAGCAACCCGAAACGGCCCGCCAGTAGGACTGACGAGCCATCAGGAAGGGTCGGGGCTGGGAAGTGGGGATTTCGGGTCTGTCAGCTCCCGCCTTTCAGCGCCCGCATGTTCACCGATTCGATCGCGCACCGCGACCAGTCCAGCTCGCGGTGGGCACCGAGGTCGTCCCGGATCAGGCGGTGCAGCTTGGACCACACCCGGGCCCTGGACCACTCGGTGAAACGGCGGTGCGCGGTCGGTCCGGAAGGCCCGAACACCGGTGGGAGCTGCCGCCAGGCGCACCCGGTGGTGGCCACGAAGATGATTGCGGCGAGTACCTCCCGGTCGCCGTACCGCCGCCGGCCTCCGCCTTGCGGCCGCGTCGGCGCCGACGGCACCACCCGTATGAATAATTCCCACAACTCGTCGGGCACCAGCCGATTCACCACTTCCATGCCTCCCACAGCAAAGCGACGATCACACCAGACGAGACCAGCTCGAGCAGCAGGCCGGGCCCGTGGTCGGTGGCGTTCGATCAGCGAAGTCTCCGTGATCATTCCCAGCGGAAGAGTGCGGAAGCCACAGCGACGCCGAGCACCGTGGTGACTCCGAGGCTGGCCCAGTTCTCCCAGGCCACGGTCTCGCCCACCCATGTGGACTGGAAGGCTTCGACGGCCGCACCGAAGGGGAGCCAGGAGCCGACTTCGGCCAGCCGCTCGGGCAGGTTCTCCATGGGGCCGAACATGCCGCCGAGTGCGGCCATACCGAAAAAGCCGATCAAGCCCATGGCGACTGCCGCGTTGGGTGTCGGAGCCACTGATGCCACGATCATGCCGACGGAGTACATCGTCAGACACAGGGCGAGCAGGACCAACACAGCCACCAGCACATCGTCGGGCAGGGCGGTATCGAAGAACTGGAGCGCGATCCCGAGGGCGATGGCGATACCGAAGAGCATCTGGAGGAAACTGACCACGATCTGAGCCACCAGCACCATCGCAGGAGATGCCGGCGTGACCGCCAGTCGGCGGAGCACCTTGGTCTTGCGGTAGGTGGCCAGGTAGCCGGGGAAGTTCATCACCGCGATCATGGTCACCACCAGGGCCAGGACCACCGGCACCGCGTGATAGTCCATAACGGTGACACCGGACCGGAGCTCTTCATCGGGGTTTTCCAGCGAGAGGCCGTTCATCACCAGGAGCAGCACAGGAACAGCCAGCGGAATGATGACGTTCGCGGGGTCCCGGGTGACCATCCTCGCCTCGGCCTGGACCATCCGCAGTCCCGCTCGGAGCCCTGGCCGACGAGCGCGGACAGGAGGTGTCGTCGTGGTGGTAGCGGTCATCAGTAGTCTTCCTCCTCGTCCAGAAGCGCTTTGCCGGTCAGCTGCACGAAGGCATCTTCCAAGGTGGCAGCCGAAGCCTGTGCTTTGAGTTCCGCCGGGGTGCCCCGAGCGATGATGCGTCCGGCATCGATGATCAACACCCGGTCACAGAGCCGTTCCACCTCGTCCATGGCGTGGCTGATCAGGATCACCGTCTGATCCTTCAACGACTCGATGGTCGCCCACACCCGGCGTCGTGCCTTGGGGTCCAGCCCGGTGGTGAGCTCGTCGAGGATGACTACTTGAGGCTGACCGATCAGCGCCAGGGCGATGGAGAGCCGCTGCTTCTGTCCCCCGGAGAGCCTGCTGAACCTGGTCTTGGCCTTGTCCTGCAGCTCCACCATGGCGAGGGCCTGGTCGGCGTCCAGGGGGTCGGGGTAAAAGCTGCGGTAGAGATCCACCAGCTCACGAGCGGTCAGAGCATCATGCAGGTTGGCCTCCTGTAGCTGGACGCCGAGCACCTGACGTACTTCGGCCGCGTTGCTGAAGGGATCCATGCCCAGGATCCGCACGCTGCCCTTCGTGGGCCGGCGCAGTCCGGCAATCATCTCGACGGTCGTGGTCTTTCCGGCCCCGTTGGTTCCCAGCACACCGAAGGTCTCCCCTATGGGCACCTGCAGACTGATGTCGTCGACTGCTGTCTTGTTCTTGTACCGCTTGACCAGATGCTGGGCATCGATGGCCAGAGGCCTGGTTTCGCCGCTCATACGGATCAGTCTTCTGCGCCTGAGCTGCCGCAGGCAGGTGCCGACGGTCATGACCTCGACCATGACTTTCGGCACCTGCGGGCCGTCCCCGGGCTCAGGTAGGCTCGATCGCTATGATCCACACCCCGGTCACCGTGGCCGTCGGCCACAAGGACGGACGCCGCGCCGACGACTTCGCTCGGCATGTGATTGTGGGGCTCAGTCTGGTCATTGGCGTGCTCACCCTGGCCATGGACGAACTCGCGATGCCGGCCTGGGCATGGTCCGCCATTCTGGCGGTGTGGTTCGCCGCCACGAACCTGTCGGTCAGCCCGCTGCCCGGCCGCACCGGCCGGCTGCTGTTCTACGGGTGTGCCGTGCTCACCTCCTGGGTGCTGCTGATGACCGTGTCGTCCAGCGGCAGTATGGTCGTGACGCTGCTGATCGTGATTGCCGCCATGGGCACCTACCTGGTGCCGATGGGGTGGGTGCTCTGTGTGGTGCTGCTGAACTGCCTGGCGACCTCCGCGTACGCTTGGTCCGCCGGCGCGGATCTCATCAAAACAATCGCGTCTGCGGTCTTCTATCTCATCGTTCATCTGGCCGTGGTCTCCACCGCCTACGCGATGTCGCGAGAAGCCCTGCTCCGGGCCGAAATGGAGCAGAAGAATCTGGAACTGGAAGCGGCAGGAGTGCTGCTGGAAGACTCCGCCGCCGCCTCCGAACGGCTGCGCATCTCCCGGGATCTCCACGATTCACTCGGCCATCAGCTCACGGTGCTCAGCCTGGAGCTGGCGGCTGCCCAGCACCGCCTGGAGAAGGAGGCCGCCCAGCACGGCGAAGGCCCCGCCGTGCTGGAACATCTCCGGCGTGCCGGGAGTATGGCCAAGGACGTGCTCGCCGATGTGCGCAGCACAGTCGGGGAGCTGCGGGTGCCCAGTCAGGCTGACCTGCAGCAGCACTTGGAACGGCTGGCCCGCGCCGTGCCCAGCCTGGAGATACACGTAGAGGTCGACGCCGAGGTGGATGCCGACGAAGAGAGAACAGCAGTTCTGATACGAGTGGCCCAAGAGATCATCACCAACACCATCAAGCACGCCGGGGCCGCTGAACTGGCACTCACGGTGAAATTGAAGGACGGCACGCTGACCCTGAGCGGCATCAATGACGGCACTACGCCACGTAATATCACCATGGGAAACGGCCTCACCGGCCTGAAGGAGCGCTTGAAGCCGCTCGGCGGACACCTGACCATCCGCACCACACCACAGTTCACCGTGGAGGCCCGGCTGCCCACGACACATGATCGGCGACTGCAGAAGTGACAGACACCGCTCCGCGCGTACTGGTGGTCGATGACCAGACCCTGGTCCGCCAGGGTATCCGCACCCTGCTCGAGCTTGCCGGCATCGAAGTGATCGGTGAGGCATCCGACGGTGCCGAGGCACTTCGGGCGTGCGCTGCCCACAGCCCCGATGTCGTCCTGCTCGACCTCCAGATGCCGGTCTATGACGGGCTCTGGTTTCTCAAGAAGCAGTACGAGCAGGGGATCGAGATTCCTGTTCTGGTGCTGACCACCTTCGACGACGACGCCCTGGTTCTCGACGCCATGCGCGCCGGAGCCAAGGGCTATCTCCTCAAGGACGTCACAGTCGTCCAGCTTTCCCACGCCGTTGAGTTGCTGGCCTCCGGCGGTACGTTCATCGGCCCCTCCATTACCGATCGGCTAGTGCGGTTCATCCGGTCCGGAGCACAGCCCAGCGGCGCCGCCGGGGTCGTGGTCGAAGACCTCACCGACCGTGAGCTCGAGGTGCTGCGGTTGGTGGCCGAAGGCTACTCCAACAGCCAGATCGCCGAACTGGTGCGCTTGGCCGAGGGCACGGTGAAGAACTACATCTCCTCCATCCTGCTGAAGCTCGGAGCCCGTGACCGAACCAACGCCGTACTACGAGCCATTCGCGAAGGAATACTCGGCTAGCAGTGCGGCTTGTGGCGTTATGCCTGTCTTGTCATCGCTCAACAGGGTGACGGTAAGGGATTGTTGCTGTCGCTGTCTGATCTCCAGTGGGGTCAGGTAGCGAAGGTCGGCTCTGCCTGGCGACCTCGCCGGACCGGGCCGCCCTCGAGATTTTCGCCTTCATCGAGAACTTCTCCAGCCGGAAGCGGCTGGGAGAACACCCGACTGGGCTTGTCGGGCCGGTGATGCCGGCCCGACAAGGGTGAACACTGTTTCATCAGGGGTGTTCTGCGTCGCGGCGCCCTGCGGAATCGGACAGCCGCTCCCTACGTCCACTGATGACCTTCAAGACGTCAAGCGCGGTCAGGGGCGTCTGAACTCGAACATGCTGACGTCCAGGCTCAGGATTCCGTGCTCATCGGCGGCCGCCTTGACCGCGGGAGTCAAGCCGATGAGAGCAGCCGGGATCTGGACCGGCTCGGTACGCAGTTTCCGGCCCACGAATCCAGCCTCGGCGGCGATGCGCTCCAGCTCGGGTGCGTCGCCCACTGCCTCGTTCGCACCCATGTAGATCCTGCCGTCCTGGGCCAGGAACTCTCCCACGTGCCGGAAGAACCGGCGGTGCATCATAAATCCCGGGTCCAGCGCCGCGGCTTCGGCCCCCATGCTGTGCTCCCGCCCGACCGCCATTTTGATCTGCGGTGGGTTCGAGAAGATCATGTCGAACTTCGCACTGCTGTCGAGAGCGTCGAACACGTCACTGGTGTACGCCGTCACGAGGTCGGACACGCCGTGCCTTTGAGCGTTGAGCAGGGTGTTCTCCGCCGCTTGAGGGTTGATGTCCAGGCCCACCACCGACGCACAGCCGTGTTGTGCGGCAACGACGCAGGTCATGCCCGCACCACAGCCCACCTCAAGGAATCGACTGCCCGCGGTGAACGGCAACCACGTGGTGAACAGCCGGGTCACGGGATCCGGCGGCCACACGTCGGGCAGTACCTCCCAGTGCTTTCCGAGCAGGTACGTGGTGGACCGCTTCTTCGGCCGCGAGTCCATCTCCGACAGCAACCAAGCGCCGATCTCCTCGGCGAGTGTCTTCTCCACTGAAATCTCCTTCTGTATTCCGTCGCCGGTCCAGCGTTGACAACCGGACGTCAGCCCCTTCGGACGAGGGCACGAATGCTGATCAGAAGCCCCAGCGCACACCACGCGGCCACGATGAGCGCGTCCTGCCACCCCGTACTGAAGGTGTCCGACAGCAGACCCGCGCGGATCATGTCGCCGGCCGACTGGATCGGCAGCACCTCATGGACCGACTGGAGCCACGAGGGGAACCGGCTCTCCGGAGATATGACCGGCGAGAACAGCAGCACGAAGAACACCAGCACCTGGGAGAGAAGTTGGGCCGGCATCGGGCGCAGCAGCACGCCCATCGCGTAGCCGATGGAAATCGCCATCAACGCAGCCAGAACCGATCCCCCCACCAGCAGGGGCCAGTTGAATGAAAAGGTGAAGTCATACCGCATCAGCGACACGATCACGGCGACAGCAACGCCAGGCAGCGCCATGACCAGCCATACGATCAGGTCGTTCAACATGAGTATGCTGCGAGGCACCGGAAGCGCGCGCTGGTACATGAAAGCCCCATTCATGCGCGACTGCGATGTCCCCTGTGGAACCATGACCAACCCGATAGCCATGATCAGTACCGTTGGCGCACCCGAGGACAGGTACTGTGCGGCGGCGGAGTCGATGTCCGGGATCAGGAGACCCAAGCCGATGATGACCGCGGCGGCGAGGACTGCCTGCGCAACGACGAACAGAGGAAGCATCGCCCCGGTCCCGCTCAACGTCCAACGCAGGATGGTCCCGTTGATCGCTCCGAAGCCGATGGGCGCCGGGATCTCAACAGCTACGCGCTCACCGGACGCGGCGGCCGTCTGCTCAGACATGGGCGGGCTCCTCCTCCGTGACGGCTTCGGGTTCGCTTGTGATGGCCAGATACGCGTCCTCGAGAGTGACGGGGGACAAGGCATATCCCTCAATGCGCCGATGCGCGCGAAGTGTGGTAGCCCAAGCAACCGCGGCTTCGGCGTCGGCAGCATCGTGGGTGAGCAGTACTCGCCGACCGGCGCGTACTCGACGAGTGATGGGAATCGGAACGCCTTCCCCGGACTCGGAAGGGTCTGAGCCGTCCGGGGGCAACGACAGCTCCAGCCGCAGGAATTTGTCGCTCGCCCCGCGCAGCTGACTCGGTGAGCCGGCAGCGGCGACCTTCCCGTGGTTCAGCACGACGAGTTCGTCCACCACGCGTTCTGCTTCGACCACATTGTGGGTGACCAGCAGCACTCCGGCCCCTTGGTCCGCGAGTCGGCGAACCGTGTCCCACAAGCGTCGCCGTCGACCGGCGTCAACATCGTTGGTCGGCTCATCGAGGACGTACAGCGGAACCGGTCCGACAGCTGCCATGGCGAATGCCGTCAACCGCCGGATGCCACTGGATATACCCCCGCCGTTGGGCATGGCCCGCCGGCCAAGCCATTCATTGATATCCAGCTCGGTGGCCAGCGCCAGCGTTGCTGATTTGGCTTCGGCGCGAGAAAGGCCGCGTAGCCGGGCGACAAGTTCGATCGCCGTAGCGGGAGTTATACCGTCGAGCGGTGCCTGACTCTGGGGCTGGAGTGCCACTGCGCGGCGTGCCGTCCTCGGGTTGGCGACGGCATCCACTCCCGCCACCCGGATCGATCCGCTGTCGGGTTTGAGCAGGCCGACGATCTGCGAGACCAGGGTGGACTTCCCGGCTCCGTTGTGTCCGAGCAATCCGACCACTTCGCCGGCCCGGACGCGAAGCCCCACGTTGTCGTTCGCGACGACATCGCCGAACCGTTTCGTGACGCCCCCGACTTCGAGTACTACATCACTCATCGTGATCCTCACGTTCTCATTTTGCGCGTGTAGCTCGATGACACTTCCACATCGAGTGGGAGCCTTTGAACGCCGTCAGCAGACCGAATGAAGCTCTTCGAGCGGTACCGTCTGAATCGCCAATGCGGTGTCATTTTCACAACATTTCGCGACGTAGTAGTCGTCGCCGTGAACCGCCTGCGTCAGGAACGGAGGCTCTTTCCCGGAACGATCGAGACCCTGCGGATGCATGTCATCCACGGACACATTGAACGAGTCCAAGCGCATATGCAGACCCAAGCTGACGTACTTTACGCAAGCCTCTTTCAGCGTCCAGATCCGAGTGAAGCGGCGTGGACGCTCCTCCTCTGGCCCATTCCAGACGTAGGCGTACTCGGAGGGAGTGAACCTGCGGGCGATTCCCATCGGACGATCATCCACACGCTCGATATCGACCCCGACGGGATTCGTGCTTGTTGCGCACACCACCCATCTGTACGCATGTGACAGGTTGAAATGAACGCCCAAGTGGTCGGGGAGGAACGGCTTCCCGTACGCACCCTTCGCTTCGTCGAGTTCGCGCACCGGCACCCCGTGCCGCTTGCTCACCGCATACCGCAGCAACACGCCGGCGGCCAGGCATCGCTTGCGATCATCGAGGAACGAGTACTTCGCCGCGCGAACGCGTCGCTCTGCCGACACCGCCTTCTCGAACCATTCGAGGTCCCGGTCCCGCAGACCGCCGATATCAAACGCAAGGACGTCAGGCACCCGTCACCGGATCTCTCGCAGGACCGCGGTTTCACGCACGCGCTCCGCCGTCCCCTTGCTGCCCGGCGACAGAGACTCGACCTGGGATTCCATCAGTGACGCCATCGCACTCCGGTGTTCATCAAGGAAGAAGTGCCCACCATCGAACTCCGTGACTTCCAGCGGGTGATCCGTGTAGCGCTGCCACATATCGGTGGTCGCTGTATCGCTGCGGCCCATCATGAGCGCTACAGGACAGCGCAGCTTGTCGAACGTCATGTCCTGGTACCCTCCCAGCAACCGCAGATCGGCTTCGATGATCGGTGCGAAGTACGTCATGAAGTCCGGGTCCCGCAGGTGTTCCTTGGATACCCCGCCGTAACGGTGGAGAACATCGCGGAAACCTTCGCTCGTATCGAGGTCCGCCACGTGCGCAAAACGTGCCCTCGAAGGCGCTGAGGCGCCGGAGCTGAAGAACACCAACGGTGGATTGTCCAGTCGGTCCTGACACAGCCGAGCGACCTCGTAACCGATGACACTGCCCATGCTGTGCCCCCAGATCACATACGTCCGACGGAATATATCTGCGAATTCTGCAAATATGTTTTCGGCCAGTTCCGCAACCGTGGGAGGCATGGGGGTGCGCATGCGCTGCTCCCGGAGCGGATACTGGACAACGTTCCAATCGATGGCGTCGGTGAACTCGGTGCGCCACTTGCTGTAGTAGAGCTTGCCGGCGCCGGCGTGCGGGAAGCACAGCATCGGAATCTTTTCCATCTTACTTACCGCCATTCCTCTGTCCACGATCCTTCACATCCTCTCTATCCGCTGCGTCCCAGTCCGGGGCAGAGCGTTTCTCCGTTGTCAGAAATTCGATGTGGGCGGCCAGCGAGGAGATCGAGTTGTGCTCGAAGTAGAGCCGTAGCGGAAGGTTGTGCCCCAACGCTTTGCGCAGCCGGTTGTTGATGGCCAGGAGATTCAGGGAAGTGATTCCGAGCTCGAAGAAGTTCTGGTGGACGTCGACCTTTGAGCTCGAAAGGACGTCGGCCACGATGTCCTGCAGCTGCTGCTCGGCCCACGACGCATCACGGGATCCGGGCGCGTCCTGCCCGGTGCCGGGCTCGGGGCGGAGAGTCTTCAAGCGGTGACGGTCCACCTTTCCGCTCTTGTTGAGCGGTAGGCGGTCAAGCGGGACCAGGACGGCGGGAACCATGTAGCCGGCCAGTACGTGTGCCAGCTCCTGCCGAATCCTCTCGGGGGATACGGTCCTGGCGGCGACGTAGTACCCGTGGAGCCGCTTCTCGCCGCCGTTCTCCACTGCGATCACCACGCCGTCCTCGATCGTGTCGAGGGACCGCAGAACGCTCTCGATCTCACCCAGCTCGACCCGGAACCCATCGATCTTGACCTGGTCATCCACACGGCCGAGATAGTCGAATGCCCCGTTCGGCAACATCCGGGCGAGGTCGCCGGTGCGGTAGATCCGCTCGCCTGGCAGTGCCGGCGAGGTGACGAACCGGGCATTGGTCAAGTCGGGACGGTTGTGATATCCGGCGGACACTCCTTCTCCCCCCACGCACAACTCACCGATCGCACCGGGAGGAAGCAGGTTGAGGCCGGAGTCGAGGACGTACGCTGTCGAGTGAGCCAAAGCGCGTCCAATGGGGATACGGCTCCCCAGCAGGTCACCCGGGACGATCGCGTGTGTCGTGGAGAAGGCAGTGTTCTCGGTGGGCCCGTACCCGTTGGTGATCCGCAGATCCGGACACGCCCGGCGAGCCTTCGCAACGTGCGGAACAGACAGCGCGCTCCCGCCCACCAGCAAGTGATCCAGCGATGCGAAGGTCGTAGGGTCGTGGTCACACAGCTGGTTGAACAGCGGCGATGTGAGCCACATGCTGCGTACCTGGTGCCTCCCGAGCAGCTCGCGCAGCCGGTCGCCGTCGAGAATGTCAAGCTCGTCAGGGAGAACCAGCTTCGCGCCGGCCAGCAGCGTTCCCCACACCTCGAACGTACAGACGTCGAATGCGGGCGAGCTGCTCTGCAGCATGACCTGCTTGTGGTCGAAGTCGAAGAACTTCTGGTCGGAGACCAGGCGCACGATGTTGCGGTGGGTGATCACGCAGCCTTTCGGATCGCCAGTGGATCCGGACGTGTACATCAGGTAAGCGGCGTCTGCCTCGTGACACCACTGGAAAGGGGGAACTTCGTCGGCGGGTTCGTCAACCAGGACCGATTTCACAGACCCCGGGACCTGTTCACTGAAGTCCGGCACCGTGCATACCAGGGGAACGCCTGCGTCGGACAGGATGTACTCGACGCGAGACATGGCGTCCTTCGTGTCGATCGGCACGTAGTGGCCGCCGATCTTCAGAATTCCGAGCATCGCCGCAATCATGTGCGGCCGGCGGTCCGAAAGGAGACCGATACCCTGCCCGGCGCCCATTCCGAGTTCGCTGAGTTGCCATGCCACGGCATCGGACCAGCGATCGAGCGTGCGGTATGTGTACTCCTTGTCGTGCCACACCAGGGCGGTCTCGTCCCCGCGTCTCTCGACGACGTGCTTGAACATGCTGACCAGCGATGAGTCGAGTGGCATCGACGTCAGGAAAGGTGCTGGGTAAGCCGGACCGGATTGACCGGCATGATCCTCAATCGCGATCTCCCGCACGGGAACGATCGGATTGGCGATGCCCGACGACAGCACGCGCACAAGACTGCGCTCCAGCGTCTCCATGAACGTGGACGAGTACCGGTCGGCGTTGTAAGTGAAGGTGACCGCGAAATCGTGACCAGGGTTGACCGTGATCGCGAGGTCGTAGCTGGTCCGTTCCATGACATCAACGCCCTCGAACCGCAGGCCACCCGCCCCGTCTCCGCCGAACGTCTGCATCTGGTCCGACAGCGGGTAATTCTCGAACGCGATGAAGTGATCCAGCAGATCACTCTTCAGCCGGCTCAGCCGCTGTGTTTCGTAGAGCGGAAAGTATTCGTAAGGGTTGGCTCGCCGGTAGGAGTCGTACACGGTTCGGCACAAGCCGATGAAGTCTTGATCCGCCTGAGTCGTCACCCGCAACGGCTGGGTGTTCACGAACAGGCCGAGCATGTCCTCGACACCTTCGAGGTCGATGCTGCGGCCTGACACGACGGTGCCGAACACCACGTCGTCGGAGTACGTGAACTTCTGTAGTACGACGCCCCAGGCCGCCTGGAACACGGCGCTCTGCGTCAGGTGGGCCTGCTGGGCGAACCGCTTCAGGCCGTCGTGGAGTTCATCGGGCAGGGTGAACCGATGGTTGACCCCCCGGTAGCCGTCGGGCTGCTGACCGGGGTGCGGCTGGTCCGGGACCAGCGACGCCGCCCGTTCGTAGCCTTCGAGCACGTCCGTCCAGTATTGCTGCGCGTCATCGTCGCGCTGCCGTTCATACCACGTGATGTAGTCGCTGTACGGACGTGATTCGTACTGCTGCTCAAACTCGCCCGACCGAACGAGTTCGGCGTAATAGCGGAACAGAGTGCCGAAAAGCGGACCCAGCGACCAGCCGTCCAAGATGATGTGATGGAAGGTGAAGATCAGGTGCCAGCTTTCCTCGCTGGTCCTGATCAACGTCGCCCGGAGCAGAACATCCCTGGTCAGATCGAATCCGCGGGTGCGGTCGGCCTTCTTGAACGCCGCGATCGAGGGTCCGCTCTCGGGCAGCTCGCTGTAGTCGATGACCTCGAGGGTGGGCGCCCACTCCTTGAGAACGATCTGGTACGGCTCGTCGGTGTTCCGGAAGGAGAAGATCGTTCGCAGCACGCTGTAGTGCTGGGACAGTGCACCCAGCGCGGTGCTCAGACACTCGGCGTCCAGTGCGCCACTGCCGGCGAAGTCGAACTGCTCCACGTAGGCATCCGTGTTCGTGTCCACGGCGTAGCTGAAGAACATGCTCTTCTGCATGGCCGCCAGGCCTGAAACGGACTGAATGTTCTCTTTTTCCATCATGAACCAAACTCCCTGTGTGCACCGTGTCGCATCGTCGTCGGACCTCAGTTCTCGCCGAGCACGTCGAGGAGGACGCTGTCGAGTACGTCCTTGTCAACCGACGTCGAGGTGCGCATGGCCATTCGATCAGCGGCCGTGACGGTGTCGCGGATCTCGCGGAAAGCCGCTCGCACGGCCGCGAACAGGTCACGGTCGTCGCCGCGTTCACGCCAGGTCACCGGGTACCTGACCTCGACCAGAATGTCCCCGTCGTTGCGGAACGCGTTGAAGTCCAGCACAAACGGCGATCGGTGGTCCCGGGCCACTGTTACGTCCGCCGGGAGGTGCAGGACCTCGATATCGCCGGCGTGCCTGCTCTGGTCGCCCAGGTAATTGAAGCTGACCTGCGGGCGGACGTGGGCCAGCAGGTCCCTTTCCTCGCCGCGGTTCGAGTCGAACCACCGCAGGGCGCCGAACGCGAACCCCTTGTCGGGGAGATTCTCGAACGAGCGCCGGATCGAATCGAGGGTGCGGTCCACACCGTCCTCGACCTTGACCAGGTGGGGGAAGGCACTGGTGAACCACCCCACTGTTCGGCTGAGGTCATGGTCACCGCCAAACGGTTCGCGGCCATGACCTTCCAGGGTGAACAGGATCCGGTCCCGTCCCTTCCAGGTGCCCAGCGCACGGGCGATGACGGCCATGATGACCTGGCCGGCATCGAGCTGATCGACGTCCCGTGCCTTGTCGAAGAGACCACCCACGTCAGCCTCGTCGAAGCGGATCACCTCGGCGACAGTGTCCTCGCGCGCGACGTCCCGTTCGGGGAACAGGTCGGCGGTACCACTTGCCGCTTGCGCCAGATCGGTCCAGTAGGGCACCTGCGAGCCGAAGCCGCCGTCCCGCGTATACCTCTCGAGTTCGGCGACCCAGTCCGGGAACGGCATGGACTTGGGCGCGAACTCGACGTCCGGGTCCGCCAGGCACGCCAGGAGGTCCTCCACCAGGACTCCCCAGGAGACCACGTCCACCGCGAGGTGATGGACGGCCAAGGCGCACTGCTCGCCCTGCTCACCCAGCCCGGTCGCCACCGCAACGGCCGGCCCGCCACGGACATCCACATGCGCCTGCAACGACCGCAGGTACTCCGATCGGCAGTCCTCGGCCAGTCCCTCGGGCGCGGCTTCGGCATGGACCAACGACTCCGCGTCCGGGTCCCGGATCAGGAGGCCACCGTGGTCATCGATCTGGACACGGAGCAGGTCGTGATATCGCGCCAGACGCGACACGGCATGCACCAACCGGTCTTCGGGTACCGGCTCCGCGAAGGTGATCAGCATCGACTGGGTGAACACTCTGACGTGGTTGTCGACGTCGCTGAGAAACTGCTGCTGGATGGGGCTCGGGACGATGCGGCCGGTTACCGGCGCCTGATCGTAGACCTGGATCTCAGGCTGACCCTCCGGACCGCCGGCGGCCTTCTCCGCCAAGGTGCGGACCGTCAGGTGTTCGAGGAGATCGCCGACCTGGACTGGGATGTCGGCCTGCTTGAGCGCCGAGACGATCTGAATGGCCTTGATCGAGTCGCCGCCGAGCGCGAAGAAGTTGGCGTCGACGTCTTCCACGGTACTGCCGAGCACGCGGGACCAGGCGGCCGCGATACGCCGCTGCATATCGGTGGTCGGGCCGCTCGCCTCCGCCTTGGACGAGACCTCCGGTCGCGGCAGCGCCGCCACGTCCACCTTGCCGTTCTTGTTCAACGGGATTTCGTCGGTGGGGATGGTGAACGCCGGCACCATGTAGGGCGGGAGACGCCGCTCCAGCGCTGACCGCAGTCGCGCGTCGTCGGGTTCGAACCCTTCCGCGTACCGCACCCACAGACAGAGGCTGCGGCCGCCCTCACCGCTTTCGTACGTTCCGGCGTAGGCCAGTTGGACGTACGGCTGCTCCAATGCGACATGGATGATCTCGGCGAGCTCGATGCGGTATCCGCGCAGTTTGATCTGATCGTCGATGCGCCCTGCGTAGTAGATCAGCCCGTTGTTCTTGAGGGTGACGAGGTCACCGGTCTTGTACAGTCGCCGGCCCGGAACCGCCGGCGAGGTGACGAATCGTTCCTCGGTCAACTCGGGCTGATGGAGGTAGCCGTCAACCAGCCCGTCGCCGCCGATGTACAGCTCACCTTGCGCGCCGATCGGCTGGAGCCGCAGTTTCTCGTCGAGGACCCACAGCGAGGTGTCGTTGATGGGCCGGCCGATGGGTATCGCGTCCCGCTCGTCGAAGCTGTCGAACCGGTGCACCGTCGCGAAGACCGTCGACTCGGTCGGGCCGTATGCGTGGGCGATCCGTCCGGTCCCGAGTAGGTCGAACGCTCGCTTGACGTGTGATGGGGAGGCCACCTCGCCGCCGAAGATCATCTTGCGGATGCTGCCCAGGCGTTCCGGCGCGTGGTCGATCAACGCGTTGAACATGGCGGTGGTGATGAAGAAGCTGGTGACCTCGTGCTGCTCGATCGCCGTGCCGAGCCGGTCGAGATCCAGCACATCAGCCTTGTCCATGATCACGAGGGAGGCGCCGTTGGTGAGTGCGCCGAAGATGTCGTAGACCGAACCGTCGAACGAGTAGTCCGACAGCATGAGGAATACGTCGCTGCTGTCAGGCTGGGCGAAGGTCGACGGACGGGCGACGCGAAGCGCACCTCGCTGCCGGACGACCGATCCCTTCGGGACCCCGGTGGTCCCGGATGTGTACATGATGTAGATCGGGTCGTCGCTTCTGCTCGGCAGGCCCGGGTCACCGGTTTCGCCGGTCAGCCCCATGCAGGAGTCGAGATTCGTGACCCGTACTCCTGCGGAGGCGACCTCAGTGGCCTGGGCCATCCGGCCGGCCGAGGCTACGAGGGTGTCCGCGCCCGAGTCGTTCACCATGATCGCGAGGCGTTCGGCCGGGAAGTCGAGGCTCAACGGCAGGTAGTGCCCGCCCGCCTTGAGAACCCCGAGTATCGCGACGACCATGTCGAAGGAGCGGTCCATCAGGAGTGCGACCGGCCGGCCGTTCGCCGAGCCCTGTCGAGTCAGGCCGTGCGCGACACGGTTGGCACGGATGTTGAGCTCGCGGTACGACATCCGCTCATCGCCCATGATCAGTGCCGTCTTGTCCGGGTCGGCCGCCACTTGTCGTTCGAACAGGCCGACCACGCCCACCGTGTCGCGTGCCGGTGTCGGTGTTGTCGCGAGCTGCTGGATGCGCTCGACCTCCCGCGAGGGCATCAGATCGAGGGTGTCCAGCGCGGCATCGTCCCGGGCGGAGAGGAAGGAACGCAGCAGCGTCACATACCGATCCGCGTACAGCGCGATCGTCTCCTCCGTGAACAGACCGGTCGCGTACTCCCACTTCATCAGGAGCCGGTCGTCGACCACCCGGGTACTGAGGGTGATGTCGTACTTCGTGCTGCCGTCGTCGAAGAGAATGACCTGGCCGTCCTCGCGGTCCAGACCCATGTCCACGTTCTGGTGCACGAAGCACACGTCGAACATCGGACGGCGTCCGGGTTCCCGTGGCGGAGCGATCTCCTCGATGATCGATTCCAGCGGATAGATCTGGTGCTCGAAGGCGCCCAGCACCGTGGACCTCAGGTCCGTGAAGAAGTCATCGACGCTTGACTCCGGATCAGCGGTGATGCGCAGGGGCAGTGTGTTGACGAACATCCCCACGAGGTCCTGGTACGTCAGGTCCGGCCGGCCCATGACGGGAGCCCCGACCACGATGTCGTCGTGCCCGCTCATCCGGGACAGCAGCTGCTGGAACACGCCCAGGAGCACGGTGTAGAGGGTGAGGTTGTGCCCGCTCGCGTAGCGCTTGGCCTCCTCGAGCGTCCGCGCGTCCAGCTCCACGAAGTGGGTCGCCCCGGAACCCGTGATGACGCCGGCCCGTTGCCAGTCGGTGGTCAGCTGGAGCGTCGGCACTCCGTCGGCGAACCTGCTCACCCAGTAGTCCCGGTGCGCGGCCACCTGGGTGCCGCTCTGCCGCTCGCGGAGTTCGAGGATCGCTGACCGGTAGCTCCGTGCCAGCGGCGGCGGCTCCACGGCGTCAAAGATCATCGAGAAGTCGCGGAGCAGGATCCCCATCGACATGCCGTCGATGACCGTGTGGTGGAAGTCGACCGCCACGCAGCTCACGTCGTCGTCGAACTCGAAGTATCCGACCCGGAACAGAGGCCCCTCGTCCAGCTGGAAGGGTCGCACGAACTCCTTCATCTGTTCCCGCGCCTTGTCCTCGTGCGTCTCCCCACCGGCGGGGCGGGCCAGCCGCCGATGGTCGATCGTCACGGGAACCTCAGCGTGGACACGCTGCAACGGCTCACCGTCAACGAGATGGAAGGTCGACCGGAGGCTGTCGTGCCGGCGCACCAGCGCACGGATGCCGGCTTGCATCTGCCCCATGTCGATGGTGCCTTGCCGCATGGTCAGCGCGGTCTCGTTGTAGGCGATGGACTCCTCGTCGAGCCGGCTGGACCAGAAAATGCCGCGTTGCGACGCGGTGAGGGGCAACTCGTATGTCTCGACGACGGTCTCGCGCCGCGGTACGTCCCGGGGCCGGCTGTTCGAGCGCTGGAGCAGGTACTCATCGGTCAGCCCGCAACTCTGGTTGAGCACCTGGGCGAAGTCGTCGAAGTACCGTTCGGCCAGCAACGCCCCGACGGGGATGTCGAGGTCGAGTTGCGCGTTCAGAATGTTGGTGATCTTGATCGATGACACCGAGTCCCCGCCCAGGGCGAAGAAGTCGTCACCACCGCGGACGGTCGGGTAGCCGAGCACATCGGACCAGACCCACGCGATCACGCAACGGTGAGGTTCCGGGTCCGGTTCCCCCGCCAGCGGCGACGGCTGCTCCAGGATCTCACGGACCCAGTCGTCCGCGCCGGACTCCGGTTCTGCCACGGGGGCCGCGCCCGGTGCCGCGCGCACGCTCTCGTCCCAGTACCGCGCGTGGTCGAACAGCTGAGGCGGGAGCGGCACCCGGCGGACATCGGCGTCCCGCTCCAGCGCCGCGAACGGCCGGTCGCGGCCCTCGAGGTACTGCCGGGCGGCGTCCGAAAGGTGCCGGAAACGGTCGGGGAGATCGGTCCGCCGACCGGTTCCGGCAGTGTGGGGCGCGGTAGCGCCCGGATCCCGCGGACCGGTGTCGGCCGTGGGGAAGTCAGGGTCGGCACGCCACACGACGACGTCGTCGCGGGACGCCCGCTCGTCATGCGGACGCAGCAAGCGCCGCAATCCTTCGACGAGTCCCGCGCGGTCGTCGCACATGATGACGGCGCGGACGGGCTGGTGCTCCCGACCCACCTGCATCGTGAAGCACACGTCGTCGAGGCGGTACTCGGGGTGGTTCTCGAGCGACGACAGCTGCACGGCCGCCGTCTTGACGAGAAGGTCCTCGTTCCGCGCCGAGACCGGGTAGAGGTTCGGACCGTGGCCGGTGCCCGACCGCCGCGCCGCGGCAGGCGCCTCCTCCAGCACCACGTGACTGTTCGTCCCGGTCAGGCTGAAGCTGCTCACGCCGGCCCGACGCGGGGTCTCGCCCTCCTCCCATACGCCGAGGCGGTCGTTCACGTACACCGGCGAGTCAGCGAGATCACCGTAGGCGTTCGGTACGTCGAAGTGCAGTGACGGCGGAATGACGCCGTGCTCCAACGACAGGAGGGTCTTGATCAGCGACACCAGACCCGCGGCCCCGACGGTGTGACCGACGTTCGTCTTCACCGAGCCGATGGCGCAGAACTGCTTGCGGTTCGTGAACGCGCCGAAGGCGCCCTTGAGTCCCTTGATCTCGATCGGGTCGCCCAGGGAGGTCCCCGTACCGTGCGCCTCGATGTAGGACAACGACTCCGGTGCGATGCCCGCCCGTTTCCAGGCGCTGATGAGCAGCTCCTGCTGCGACCGGGCGTTCGGGGCGGTGATGCCGTTGCTGCGGCCGTCGCTGTTGACCGCGTTGCCGATCACGATGCCGTAGACGTGGTCCCGGTCGGCGAGCGCGCGTGACAACGGCTTGACGAGGAGACCGGCCACGCCCTCGCTCCACACCGTGCCGTTCGCCGCGGCGTCGAACGCCCGCACCCGGGCGAAGTCGGACTCGGTCTCGTTCCCGAGGCCAAGCGGCTGGAGAAGGAGGTTGATCGCACCGACGAATGCGGTGTCGCAGTCACCCTGCCGGATGGCTTTCGCCGCCGCGTCCAGTGCGATCAGGCCGGACGAACACCCGGTGTCGAGGACGGCGGCCGGACCTCGGAAGTTCAGGTGGTACGACAGCCGGCTGGCCAGAATGCCGGACCACGACCCTGAGACCGCGGCGAAGTCCATCTCCGGCAGGAACGGCAGATAGGACTTCATCATCCGGTGCGTGTGATCGTTGCCGACGAAGATTCCGGTCTTCGACCCGTGCAGGTCACTCCTGGAATAGCCGGCGTCCTCCATCGTCTCGACGAGGACTTCCATCATGTTCCGGTGGTACGGGTCGAGTTCCTCGGCGGCCTTCGGGGGGATACCGAAGTACTCCGGGTCGAAGAGGTCGACCCGGTCGAGGTAGCCGCCCCTCTTCACATACGCGGCTCCGCCGTCGATGCGCCGGAGATCCTCCACCCGCAGCTCCGGGAAGTCGCCGATCGACTCGCGACCGTCGACGAGGTTGCTCCAGAATGTCTCCTTGTCCGGCGCACCCGGCAGCCGGCAGGCGATGCCCACGACCGCGATCGGGTCGTCCGTTTCCTCCTGGGCCGGCCCGATGGCCCGGATGAACTCCTTCGCCAGATCCGCATCGAGTTCCTTCTGCTTCACCTGGAGGAGCAGGTACTTCAGGAGTTCCTTCTTCCGGGCCTGCCGGGTCGCACCAGTCACGGCCGCTCCTCGCCTTCGATGTCGCCGAAGACCGAGAACAGCTCCGAGTCGCCGATCTCCTCCAGGACCTCTTGGAGTGCCAGGTCGGTGCCGCCGTCCGCTGTGGCTTCCCGGCCGCCGTCGGAGGGCCCCTGACCTGCTATGTCATCCGGCTCCTCGCCGAGTTGCCCGCTGATGTGGCCGGCGAGATCGGCGACGGTGGCGTACGAGAACAGGTCCGCGATATCGACCTTGCCCGGGAAGGCCTCCTCGATCCTCGACAGCAGCTGTGCCGACATGAGGGAGTTTCCGCCCATTTCCTGGAAGCCGGCATGGGCGTCCACCTCGGCGAGGCCGAGGACGGCCCCGTAGATCGCGCCCACCCGGGACTCGACCGGGGACGGGTCGGAGAGGCCGGTGAGGCGCACGTCCACCGGTGCCTCATCCGCTTCCGCCGCGGTCGTACCGAAGTGCTCAGCGGCCTCGGCCACGTCCGACGGGATCTCGAAGGGCAGGCCGCGCAACTGCTCCTTCAGCACCGGCAGGTTGAACTCGGCCGGGATGACGCCGACGGCGGGGTTCTGGAGGAAGTAGGCCAGCCACGCTACGCCTTCCGCTGCCGACACGGCTGTGAAGGGCGCGTCGTGGGCGCCGATCCCGTAGTCGGCCGCCATCCCGGCACCGGTCCACGTGGGCCAGTTGACCGAGAGCGCGGGAAGGCCCTCGGCGCGGGCCCGGACGGCGAGCGAGTCCATGAAGGCGTTGGCGGCGCAGTAGTCGCTCTGACCGGGGCCGCCCATGATCGCGGTGATCGACGAGAAGAAGACCAGGAACGCCCCGGGGTGCTCTCGGGCCAGGTCCACCAGGGCCACGCTGCCGTCCACCTTGGGCGCGAGAACGGAGTCGAAGACCGCCCGCTTCTTGGTCGCGAGGAAGCCGTCACCGGCGACACCGGCCGCGTGCACGATGCCCCGCAGCCGTACCCCGTCGGCGCGGAGGCGGTCGGCCAGGTCGCGGACCGCGGCGGGCCGCGACACGTCACACGGCAGGTACTCGGCCACGCCGATGGCCTCGACGTTCTTCCTCTTCTGCTCGTTCAGCTCCGACCGGCCGACCAGGAGGACGCGTTCGGCGCCCTGGCGGGCCATTTCCGAGGCGATGGTGAGGCCGAGGCCCCCCGCACCTCCGGTGATCAGGTACGTCCCGCCCTCGAAGAGCTCGTCGGCCTTCTCAGCCTCGGCGTAGGTCAGATGCCGCGCGTACGTCTCCGAGCCGCGGACTGCCCGCAGTGACGGCCCCTCGCCCCTCAGGAGTTCGCGCACGAGGTGCGGCACGTCCCCATCGGCGGACGCGTCGACCACGTCGACCGGCAGGTGTTCCTGCCCGATGACGAGCGCCAGGGAAGCCGTGGCGGCGGAGTAGGGGTCGGTCATCGCGTCGTCGGCCACGACCGACCAGGCGTCCTTGCCGAGCACCTTCAGCCCGCGGGGCAGCTTCACGCGATGCGTCCCGAGGCCCTGGTAAAGCTCGAACAGCGCGTCGACGCCGCAGGATCGGCGCTCCTCGTGCGACAGTCCGGCGCCCGCGGCGAAGTCCGTACCGAACACGATGCCCTTCACCCTCTCCCGCAGCAGCCGCTCGCACAGCAGTCGTACGCCGTCGGGGTCCGGCGCGTACAGGTCGCGGTCGGGATCGGACTCCTCACCGAGGTAGCACGGTACGACGTGGTGTCCGTCGGCCCTCACCGCGTCGACCACCTGCCGGCCCGCCGTGGTGTCCAGCACCACCACGGCCCACACCTCGCTCTCGTTCCCGGAGGCGCTCGGCGCGGGGGCGCTGTTCGACGTCGGCTTCCAGCCCACCTTGAGGAACCGGCTCGGGCCCTGAAGGCTGAAGCTTTCCCAGTCGACCTTCTTGACCGTGTAGTCGGTGATCTCGGCGAACGGGCGACCGTCCTCGTCGACGAGGTCGACGTCGTAGGTGATCGTCTCGCCGTTGTCCCGCGCGACACGGATCGACGTGTAGAACGTCTCCGGCATGCGTCCGTGGAGCACGAAGCGCTTGTACATGTAGGGCAGGTAGGTGTGCCCGCTGTCCTGCGAGATGAGATTCACCGCGTTGTCCAGTTTGGCCGGATGCAATCCGAAGACCTCGGTCTCGGCATCGACGTCCTGGAGCCGGAGCAGGGCGAGTGCGCCGGCCTCGTGGTTCCACACCGTCCGGACGGAGTCCCAGCGCGGACCGAACTGGAATACCCCGGTGTCTCCCGCGAAGGGGTACGGGTCCTCGATCGCGACGGCCGCCTTCTTGGACGCTTCGATGTCGAGAGACCTGTGCTGGGGGTGGTCGCCGACCGGGCCTACCCGGCCCTCGGCGTGCGCGATCCATTCACCGTTCCGCTGACTGGCGATCTGGAACGTGTAGCCGCTGGCCGCGCGCACGAGGCGGGTCTGCACGACGGCACCGGCCCCGTCCTGTACGGCCAGTGGAACGAGGAAGAAGACGTTGTCGAACTGCATGCGCTGCGTGCTCTCCACCGCAGCGTATGCCGCGCGGGCCATTTCGAGATACGTCGTTCCCGGGATGACCGAGGTGTGACCGATCCGGTGGTCCGACAGCACCCAGTGCCGATCCACCGCCAGCGTGTTCTCGAATACGACGCGCGAATCCGACCGGCTGACCTCCGTGCCGAGCAGCGGGTGGGTCCGCTTGGCGGCCGTGATCCCGTCGACGTGCGTCTTCACAGGCTTGGCCCAGTGGCGGACCTTCTCGTACGGATAGGTGGGCAGCGGCACACGTCGCCGGGCCTCGCCGTCGTAGTACTGTCCGAAGTCGATGGAGGCGCCACGGATGTACGCATCGCCGAGGCCGGCGACGCCGGCCCCGGTGGACTGGATTTCGGCGATCTGGGCATTCGCCGATTTCGCGAGCCGCCGGGCGTCCCTGGCGGTGATGTCGCCCGGCTCCGGGGCATCCTTCTTGTCGCTCACCATGGCGTGCACACCGTAGAAGATTCCCTGATCCGGGGAGCTTCCGAGCCCGTGCCGTCGCAGCCGGTCCACGGATTCGGCGAGCTGCTCCTTCGTCGCGGCGACCACGAGTACCCGGTGCTCGTAATGGCCACGTCCGATGTTGGAGGTATAGCAGATGTCGGCCAGCGACCAGGGGGAGTCAGCCAGCATGGTGCCGTACTGGTCCAGCAGTGAACGCAGCCCTGCGTCGGTCTTGGCGCTGACGGTGAAGAAGTAGTGTTCCTGTCGCTGTTCCTCGCTGCGGTACTCGGGGGCTTCCTCCAGCACGACGTGACTGTTCGTGCGGATGAATCCGAACGAGTTGATGGCGGCGCGGCGCGGACCGTCCCCGGCCTCCCACGGCCCCAGCCGGTCATTGACGTACAGCGGACTGTCGGGGAAGTTGATGTACGGGTTGGGCTCCTCGAAGTTGCCGGAGGGCGCCAAGGTTCGCGTCTCCAGCGACTTCACGACCTTGGCAAGGGATGCCACCCCCGATGCGGCCACCATGTGGCCCATCGTCGTCTTCAGTGAACCGACCCCACAGAACTGCCGGCGAGCGGTGTGCCGACGGAAGGCATTGGTCAGGCCCTTGATCTCGATAGGGTCGCCGAGCACCGTTCCGGTGCCGTGCGCCTCCACGTAGCTGATTGTTTCCGGGTCGATGCCCGCCTTCGCCCACGCGTCGAGGATCACCCTCTCCTGCGTCAGCGCGTTGGGCGCGGTGATGCTGCTGGAGGCGCCGTCGTTGTTGATGGCCGAGGTCTTGATGACCGCCCGAATGTGATCGCGGTCGGCCAGTGCACGATTGAGCGGCTTGAGCAGGACGATGCCGGCGCCTTCGGCCCACTGCGTCCCGGTCGCACGGGCGTCGAAAGTGCGCACAGCGTCATCGGACATCACACTGTCCAGGCTCAGCCCTGCGCCGTACTCGGCAGTCGTCTCGCCGAGCGTCGTAAGGTTGAGACCGCCGGCCAACGCCATGTCGCATTCGCCCAGTACCAACGACTGGATGGCCTGATGGATGCTGACGCTGCCCGCCGAGCACGCGGTGTCCAGCATGAGACACGGTCCTTTGAGGTCCAGCAGGTAGGAGATCCGGCTGGCCACCAGGCCCTCCCATGAGCCGGACAGCTGCATCGGGTTCTCCTCGGAGACCATGCGGTAATACGAGTGGTTCGTGTAGTCACGACCGAGGAACACCCCCGTATTGCTCCCCTTGACACTCGTCCCACCGTATCCGGCGTTCTCGAGCGCTTCGTAGGCAACTTCGAGGGCGACCCGCTGGTGGGGGTCCATGTAATCCGCCTCGAGCGGCGGGATACCGAAGAATCTGGCGTCGAACTGGTCGATCCGTTCCAAGTATCCGGTGCGCGCGTATATCTTATCCAGATCGGCCTCATCGACCACCCTGCCGAGCAGCAGCTCGGAATAGTGGGGGTCTCGCAGGACCTGGTTCAGATCATTCTTCCGCAATTGCGGATAGTCGCGGATCGAAGATTTCCCGACCTTGAGCAGCTCCCAGAATTCATCGACCCCATCAGCTTCCGCAAAACGTCCGGCCAAACCGATCACGGCGACGTCCTGGTGCAGCTTTCCCTTGGTCAACTCGACCAGCAGCGCCTTGGCCTCTGCTTTGCTGATCTGCTCCTTCACGAGCTGCTGAAGGATAAAAGACTTCACGTTGTCCATCTGGATCCCAACCCCTAAAGGAGATCTTTGGACTCTTCGACAGAGAGGGTTCCCTCGGTCAACATGTCCAGCAGTTGGTCAATGCTGTCGCTATCGCTGCGGATCTCCGGCTGCGACTCCCCGGCCCCGGCATCCCCGACGTCGCGTCGCGATCTGATATACGCTGCCTGGTCGGCGATCGTAGTGTATCTAAACAGGTCGGTTATATCCATAATTCCTGGATATCGCTCGTCGTAGTGCTTAAACATTTGCGAAGTCAGCAGCGAGTTACCGCCCAATTCGCCGAAGTTCTCGAAGGCGTCGAACTCGGTGATGTCCAGCGTGGCGCCCCATATCTCGGCCACCGAGCGTTCGACGTCGCCGACGGTGTCCAGGCCGTGCAACGTCACCGTGCGTGTGCTCGTCGCTGACGGCCCGCGCTGCGTCGCGGGCCGCGACGCCGGCCCTGCGGCACGCATCCGGCCGGGCATGAGTACCGCCGGGTGGTCGGCCCGAGCCAGCAGTGCACCGAACACGTCGAGCGCCTCGCCGGTGTCCAGGGGCAGGAAGCGGCCTTCCTCCTCCACCGCGCCCAGCCGCCAGGCCATCCCGGTCTCCCGCCAAGCGGGCCACTGGACGCTCACCGCCGGCAACCCGTGCAGGCGCCGGTACTGTGCCAGGCTGTCCAGGACGAGATTGGCGGCAGTGTAGTCAGTCTGCCCGGGAGCCAGATCCAGACCGGAGATACTCGAGAACGTGACGAAGAAGTCCAGGTCGTCGGCGCGCGTAGCCTCGTGCAGGTACACGCCGCCCAGCGCCTTGGGCCGGTAGACACCGGCGAACTGTTCGGCGCTCTTGGTGTAGAGGAACCCGCTGCCGGGCCGGCCGGCCAGGTGCAGGACGCCCGAGATCCGGCCGTGCCGCCGCCTGACGCCGTCGACGGCGTTCAGCACCGCCGACCGTTCGCCGAGGTCGACCCGGAGCACCTCGAAGGCGTCCAGCTCGCCGGACCACCGTTCCCACTCCGCCCGCTCGGTGTCGGTGCCCGGCGAACCCAGCAGGACGACCCGGCGTGCTCCGCGGCCGACCAGGTACTCGGTCACCGCGGTGCCGAGATCCCCCGTGCCGCCGGAGACGACGACCACCCCGTCAGCGGCGGCGACGGGCGACGACGGGGACTCGGCGGCGAGGACGTGCCTGCTCATGGTCGGTTCGTACGGTTGCCCGCCGCGGTAGAGCACGAACGGCGGCCGATCGGTCGCGGCGGCCTCGGCTACCAGGGTCTCCGGCGCGGTGTGCCCGTCGCTGTCGACGCAGCGTATCCGTAGCGACGTGTACTCCAGCGCGGCGACCCGCATGGCGCCCAGCACGCCGGCCTGGCCCGGATCGAGGTCCGCCTCGTCGCCGGTGACCGCGAGCGCGTCCCGGGTCACGACCACCAGGTGGCCGTGCACGACCGGTTTGGCCTGCGCGATCCGGCCCAGCATGGCCACCGCCCGGTCGACCGGCCCGGCCACCTGCTCGGCCAGCGAGGTGTCCGCCGCCGGGACCGACGACAGCAGCGCGAAGGCGAACTCCGACACCCCGCCCAGCGGTTCGTCCGGGTCGCCGACTGCGGACTCCGCCACCCGGACGGGGGTGTAGCCAGCCGCCTCGACCGCACTCACCAGGCCGTCCGACGCGTCCCCGAAGTCGCCGCACAGCAGCACGGCGTCGGTGCCGCCCCCGGAGGGCGACGCGGCCGGGCGCCGCGTCGTCCGCCGGTACTCCTGCACATAGCCGTACGCCGAGGAGTCACCCAGGTCGAGGTCGGCCGCGGACATGAGGCAGTAGTTGTCGACGGTCAGCGCGACGTGGCCGTCGGCGTCGGCGACCCGGACGTCGAACGCGTACAACCGGCCGGGGATCGACTCCGGCCGCTTCCGGAAGTGCGCGACGACGCGGGCCGGGAGCGGGCCGTGGACGGTCAGCGAGCCGTAGGAGAACGGCAGGTACAGCCGCTCGTCGTCGTCATGGTTGCTCGGCGCGTTGATGAGTGCGTCGAACAGCGCCGGGTGCAGGACGTAGTCGCCGATCTCGTCCTGGTAGCGCTCCGGAAGCTCCAGGTCGTACAGGATCTCGGCCGACTCGTCGTCGGTCAGGGCGTCGTGCAGGCTCACGTTCCAGTGTTCGCCGGCCTCCAGGCCCTTCGTGCGGTCCGGTCCCTCAGGCTCCCGGATCGGGCGGTTCAGCCGGCGCCGTACGTCATCCACCGGCAGGAGCCCACCGGGACCGGGGTCCGCAAGGGCGAGTTCGGCCCGCGCGTTCCTGACCCACGTGCCATGGGCGGTCCGGCTGGTGATGACGGCGTCGGCGACACCGTCATCACCAGTGATGATGACGTGCACCTCGGCCTCGTCGCCGTCCGGAACGGCCAGCGGCGTCTCGAACACCACGTTCCGCAGGGTCAGCCCGGCGGAACTGCGACCCCGCCGCTGCGCGGCCGCGACGATCATCTCCACCAGTCCCGTCCCGGGCAGCACGCTGACCCCGTGGACCCGGTGCTCAGCCAGTTCCCAGTGGTCATCGGGGCGCAGCCGATGGATGACGACGTCCCGGTCCCACATGTGCACGACGTCGGCCGCTGCCGGCAGCCCGCCACTCCGGGCGCTCGTACGGTCGGCCTCGATCCAGCACCGGGTCCGCTCGAAGGGATACGTCGGCAGTGGCACCCGGCGTGCCCCCTCGGACGCCGCCGCACGCCAGTCGATCTCCGCACCCCGGGTATAGAGCGAGGCGAGTCGGCGGACCAGGCCGCGACCGGTGTCCGCCCCGGCCACCAGGGCCGCCGCCTCCCGGTCCAGCTTCACGCGTTCACTCTCGGTGACGTCATGCGCGTCACGCTTCTCACTCTGATCCAGCACCACCCGGAAATCGCCCCGGCTCACGTCGTCGCCGACGCCGGGAGCGCCGGCGGCGTCCACGAACTCGCTGAGATGACCGGCGAGTTCCTGAAGGTTCTCGAAGACGAACGCAGCCCGGCAGCGATGGTGCAGACGGCCGATCGAGGCGGTGAAGGCCACATCGGACGGCTCCACGTCGGCGCTGAGAACGAAGTCACGGTAAAGCCGCGCGAGCCTGCCCAGGCCCCGGGGGTCCGGAGCGCTCAAGGGCAGCAAGAAGCACTCGCTCGCCTGCCGGAACGCTTCCCGGGCCGGGGCCGGGTCGGCGCTGCGGACGATGAGGTGGCAGTTCGTGCCGCTCAGCCCGAAGCTGCTGATCCCCGCGTAGAGCGTTTCCTGTTCGTCGCCGGGCCACGGGACCGTTCGGTCGTTGACGTACACCGGCGATTGCGGAAAGTTGATGTTCGGGTTCGGCTCGGCGAAATGGAGGCTTGCCGGAAGAGTCCGGTGGCGTAGGGACAGCACGAGCTTGGCAAGACCGGCCAGGCCCGAGGCATTGTCCATGTGGCCGATGTTCGTCTTGACCGTACCGATACCGCAGAACTGCCGCCGCGAGGTCTGGCGGGCGAACGCACGCTCGATGCCGCCGATCTCGGCCGGATCGCCGAGCTTGGTGGCCGTGCCGTGCGCCTCGATGAAGCTGATCTGGTCGGCTGTGACACCGGCGTCGGTCTGGGCTGCCTCGATCAAGTCGGCCTGTGCCGCCACGTTCGGAGCGGTGATGCCGTTGGAAGCCCCGTCCTGGTTGACCGCGCCGCCCATGATGACCGCGTGGATGGTGTCTCCGTCGCGACGGGCGAGGTCGAGATCCTTGAGGACGAAGGCGAAGCACCCCTCGGCGGCGCTGGTGCCGTCGCTGCGTCGGTCGAACGTCCGGGTGCGACCGTCGGCGGCGGCGTTGTCGCGGATGTACTTGATGCCGATGCCGGACTCGTCAGCCACGAGCGGCAACAGGTCACAGTTCACGGCGCCGGCCAGCGCCATCGTGCACTCGCCGGCCTGAATCGCGCGGCAGGCCGTGTACACCGCCGTCAGCCCGGACGAGCAAGCCGTGTCCACGAGCATCGAGGGGCCCCGCAGATCGAGCAGGTACGCCAGCCGGCTGCCGATGATCGACGCGATGTTGCCGGCGACGGCGATCTCCGGGGCGTCGGGCGCGATCCCCTGGACGATCGCGCGGTAGGCCATCCCGAAGTCGGCCGACATGCCCACGTAGACGCCGACCTTCTCGCCCCGGATCTCCTTGCTCAGGTAGCCGGAGTCCTCCAGCGCGGCCCACGAGGTCTCGAGGAAGATCCGCTGGTGGGGGTCGATGGTCTTGGCCTCGAGCGGAGACAACGAGAAGAACCTGTGGTCGAACTCGGCCACTGACGGCATCCGCGTGCCGCCGATGTAGCGCTCATCGGTCTCCGGCAGCGGCGCACCGCGGGCGGTCAGGAACGCGTCGATGTCGGCACAGCGCTCTTTGGACAGGGCGCGGTACCCCTCCCCGCCGTGCAGGATCATCGACCAGAACTCGTCGAGGTTCGCCGCCTCGCCGGCACGGCCGCTCATCCCGACGATCGCCACCGGGGCTGTCGTCCGCTCCGCGCCGGAGCGGGTGATGCGCACCTCGTCGTCCGAGTCGGTGCGGGACAGGTCCAGATCATCCAGACCGAGCAGGGACGTCATGCGGTGGACCCTCCGGCTGTCGGCTCGAGGGCGGCGTCACCGGTCCGGCGCAGGATCGACGCGATCCGGTCGCTCTGCTCGGCCTCGGGAACCCTCTTGGTCCGCATGATCGTCAGGAGCATCTCCACCGCGGAACGCTTCTGCTCCTCGGTGAGCTCGTCCTTGTCCATCCGGTTCAGTTCCTGGAGTCCGCGATAGGGCGTCAGCACGCCCGCGGTGTACTCGGTGTCGTCGAAGTTCCGGTTCCGCGTCGCCGCGGCCGCCCCCATGCACAGCCCCGCCAGCCCGGGTTCGGCCTTCTTCGCCTCGATCAGGCGGTCGACTGCCGCGTACGCCTCGTCGGTGTCCTCGTCGAGGCTGTATACGGCGTCCGAGCCGACCACGCCGCCGATCAGCTTCGCCAGTACCTTCTTCGGTCCGGACTCCAGCCACAGGCTCACGTCCTGGGTGGCCAGCGACGAGACGACCGAACTCCACCGGACCGGACTGGTCAGCTGGAGGGCGAGCGCGTCGGGGATCTCCTGGGCGCTGCCGTACACGGCGCCGGTGATGGTGGAGTACACCGGCACCCGCGGCGCGCTGAAATCGATCTCGCCGATCGCCTTGACGTAGGCGGGCACGGCACCGGCCATGTACGTGCTGTGGAACGCGCCGGCCACGTTGAGCCGGATGACCCGGTGGCCCCGGTCCTCCAGGTAGGAGGTCATCGCTTGCAGGTCGTCCAGGGTGCCCGAGAGCACCGTCTGCTCCTCGGCGTTGTAGTTGGCGATCTGGACATCGCGGCTCTCGCCGTTGAACTCGTCGGCATGCTTCTCGACCTCGGCGACCGGCATCCGGACCGCGATCATGCCTGTGCGGTTCTCGGTGGCACAGACCTCCATCGCCTCGCCGCGCACCCTGACCAGCCGGACCGCGTCTTCGAAGCTCAGCGCTCCTGCCGACGCCAGCGCCGTGATCTCACCCAGGCTGTGCCCGGCCATGGCCGCGACCGGGAGTTTGCGCTGCGCGGACAGGACCTCGTGCATCGAGTAGCCGAGCACCAGCAGAGCGACCTGGGCGTGCCGGGTCTTCGTCAGTTCTGTCGGCGCCGCTGAGAAGCAGAGCTCCTCCAGCGAGTAGCCCACGATCTCCGAAGCCTGGGTGAAACGGGCACGGACACTTTCGTGGGTGTCGAACCAGGTCCGGCCCATTCCGGTGTACTGGGAGCCCTGACCGGGGAACACGATCACCAGGTTGTTCATGCTCGGTCCTCTTTCTTCGATGCGTTCGAGTCGGCGGCGTCCACGACTCCGAGCACCTTGATGTAGCTGCTCAGGAGCTGTTCCATCTGTGCGGCGTCGACGGTCCGGGTATGGGAGATGCCGGCGGTGGCCCGTTCGGTGCGGGAGTCCACCGTGAGCACGATGTCGAAGTGCCGGAGCAGCTCGGCCGTGTCGGCCTGCGTGCCGCTGGTACGGCAGCCGACGGTGACAGCCCCGGCGTGGGGCGGGGTGGGCGACGCGTGCCGCAGATCCACCTTCTGTCCATCGGAGTGGACGTGGCTCCGGTACTCCTCGACGATCTCGCCCAGATCGGTCTTGCCGGCCAGTGCCAGCCGAGCCAGCACCACATCGCCGGCGGGCCGGACGACGCCGAGGGTGACCTCGTCGCGGTCCAGCAGCTTGCCCAGGGTGACGGCGAATGCCGCGTGCAAGGGGGCGTCCGAATCGCCGGTGGCCTCCCGCAGTCGGTTCAGCGAGTCGCGGATCCGGTCCGGCAGCGTCGCTTCGACCCGTCCGGCGATCGCCCCCTGGCCGGCCTGCCAGGTGGCAGGGACCGGGATCGCGGCCTCGGCGAGGCCGTCGTTGCCGGCGCGCCGCGCGAGCTCGGTCGCCAGGTGGCTGCGCAGACGCCCGATCGTGGGGTTGGCGAACAGGTCACTCACGTCGAGCATGTCCGGGAAGGCGGTGTTCAGTTCTTCCAGCAGGAGTACGAGGCTGAACGAGTTCCCGCCGAGGTCGAAGAAGCTGTCGTCGTAGCTCATCGGGATGTTGCCGAGCACCTTCTTCCACGCGGCCACCACCTGCTCGTCGACGCGCGACCGGGTGCCGTCGTTGCCGGCGTCGGGCTCGTCGGCGGCGTCGGCCACATCGACGCGTGCCAGCGCCGGCCGGTCCACCTTGCCGCTCGTCGTCGTCGGGATGTGCGGCACCTCCGTCAGCGTGGCGGGAAGCATGTAGTCGGCCAGGCTTCGGGCGAGGAACTCCTTGAGGTCCTCAGGACGGAGGGGGGCTCCGTCGCGCACCTGGTAGAAGCCGCCGATGACGTGGTTGCCGGGCGATATCTCCCGGACGACCGCCGCCGCTCCGGCGACCAGGTCGTGCCCGGCCATCGCCAGCTCGATCTCCTCGAGCTCGATCCGGTAGCCGCGGACCTTCACCTGGTTGTCGATGCGCCCGAGGCAGTGGACCTCGCCGTCCTTCCAGTACGCCTGGTCACCGCACCGGTACATCCGGCCGCCGGAGAACGGGTCGTCCCGGAACAGGTCCTCGGTCAGATCCGGTCGGTCGAGGTACCCGGGCGAGACGCCGAGCCCGCCGATCCACAGGTTCCCGGCGGTGCCCTCCGGGACCAACTGAAGGTTGTCGTCGAGCACGTAGAAGGTCGTGTTGGCGATCGGCGTCCCGATGCTTACGGGCGTGTCGGAGGTGAGGTCCTTGACGCTGGACCAGATGCAGGTCTCCGTAGGCCCGAAGACGTTGAATATCTGCAACGACTCGTACGACCTCAGGCCTGCCAGCAGGTTCTCCGGGAACGCCTCCCCGCCGACGAAGATCTTCTCCAGGGACCCCAGGGCGGTGGCCGCTCGCGGATCGCTGCACAGCAGGCGCAGTCGCGTGGGCGTCACCTGCAGGTAGTCGACCTCGTTGGCGGTCAGGAATGCCGCGAGGCCCGCCGGCGTGCGCGTATCGGTCTCCTCGGCGACGACCACGGTGCCGCCCTGGGTCAGGGTCAGCAGGGTCTCCAGCAGGTGGATGTCGAACGACGGCGTCGTCAGACACGCCACCGTCCTGCCCTCCGCCCATCCGAGCGCGTCGGGCATGCCGCACAGGAAGTTGGCCAGGGACCGATGGGTGACCATGACGCCCTTGGGGGCGCCTGTGGAGCCGGACGTGAAGATGGTGTAAGCGAGGTCGTCGGCCTTGGCCGGGGCCACCGTCGGTGGCTGCGCCGCCGCCAGGTACTCCTTGGTGACCGTGAAGGCCCGCTCTCCCAGCTCCAGAGCGACGGCAAGCTCCGTCGAGCACACGACCTTCACCGGTGCGGCGATGTCGATCATCGACCTGAGCCGGGCCGGCGGGTTCGTCACGTCCATCGGGAGCCAGGCACCCCCGACCCGGTTGATCGCGAGCATCGCGACGACCAGGTCCGGTGAGGGCGGCAACAGCAGCCCGACGACGTCCCCGGTAGCCACACCCTGCTCCTGCAGGAGCCCTGCGTAGCGGTCGACCCGCTGCGCCAGGTGTTCGTAGGTCAGATCCTCGCCGCGGAAACGGATCGCCGGTTCCTCGGCGTACTTCTTGAACGCCTCTTCGAACAGCTCGGCCAGCCCCGGCACTTCGCTGCGAACCGGTCCGGCCCCCCAGGTCAGCAGGGTGTCCCGCGCGGTGTCGTCAAGCAGTGGCAGTTCCCCGATGGTCCGGTCCGGATCGGCGACCACCTGCGCTATGAGGGTCTGGTACTGCTCCATCAGCTCGGCGGCACGCTCCCGGCCGTAGAAGGCGCCGAAGCCCAAGTCGCCGTACAGCCCGCCATCGCGCTCGGTGAGTTCGAGGTTCAGTGCCACCATGGAGCGGTCACCGCCGAAGTCCTCGGTCGTGCCGGTGACCTCGCCGAACCGGTGTGCGCGCGTCCGGGCGTTGGTGAACGTGAAGTTCACGTCGAACAGGGGATTGCGGCCGAAGTCACGCGTGAGATCCAGTTCCTGGACCAGCGTCTCGTACGCGTACAGCGAGTGGTCGATGGCGGCGAGGCTGGTGTCCTGGACCTGTACGAGCAGCTCGCTGACCCGCGTGTCCGGCGTCGGGCTGATCCGTAGCGGCAGCGACTGGGCGAACATGCCGACCGTCCGCTCGAACGAGCCGAGAATCCGCTGGTCCATCGGCACGCCGATGCACAGGTCCGCGCTCTTGCCGACCCTGGACAGCAGCACCGACCACAACGACAGGTAGAAGACGAACGGTGTCGTCTTGTGCCGCCGGATCACGGCCGTGGCCGCCTCATGCAGATCGCCGTCGATCATGAAGTAGTGATGATGGCCGGCGAAGTCGCTCACCACGGGATACGGCGCGTCGGATGGGACGTCCAGCAGTTCCGGCGGTGTCTCGAACTGTCGCAGCCACCACTGCCGGTGCCGCTCGTACTCGGGCCGGTCGGCAACCTCGGACTGAAGTTGTACGAGCGCTTCGTACCCGGCGGTGGGCGCCTCCTCGACCGGTCTGCCGTGCGTGAGGTGGGCGGCAAGGTCATCCAGGATGATCTCCAGCGAGGCACCGTCGGCAATGATGTGGTGGAACGAGAGCACCAGGTGGTACACACCCTCGGTGTCGATCACGATGCCGTACCGCCACAGCGGTGCCGTGTCGAGGTCGAACGGAGCGTTCATCGCCGCCCTGATGTCCTCGGTGCTCAGGTCCGGGGTCCGGAGCTGGTCGAACAGGTGGGACTCGACCGTGACGTGCGGCTCGACACGGGCGCGGATCTCGGTCGCGTCGATCTCGTACCGGCTCCGCAGCTTCGGGTGTTTGTCGGCGATGGCCGCGAACGCCCGGTCCACAGCGGCGGGATCGAGCGGGCCGTCGAAGCGCAGTCCCGCGAGGATCTGGTAGGCCTCGTTGCCGCCGCGCATGCGGGACAGTACGTAGACCCCCGTCTCCTGCAACGACGTCGCCTCGGCGGGAGTCGCCTCGGCGGGAGTCGCCTCGGCGGGAGTCGTCCCGGCCGGAGTCGTCCCGGCCGACGACGACGCCGTCCGGCGGAAGTCGAAGCCACCGGCGCGCAGCGCCTCCACGCTCGCGCCGATCGCCTCGAGGATCCGGTCCTGGTGTTCCCGGGTGTGCGCGAACGAGAAGAACGCCGTGCGTCGTTCCCATACATAGACGCCGTGGTAGGCCATCAGCTTGAAGAACAGGTTCAGCGTCATGGCCAGACCGGCCATGTCCGCGGCGGCCATGGGCTCGTAGCGGTACAGCGAGGAGAAGTGGCCCACTCTCAGGGGCACGTCGGCCGCCTCGAAGTAGTCATTCGCGCGCTGGGCGAACTCCTCGGTGAACCGGTTCAGCCGGGGCAGTCCCTCGGCGCCGGATTCCCGCAAGCGGGTCAGGACCGCCTTGCACGCGGCCATCGTCAACGGGTGCTTGCAGAACGTGCCCGCGAAGAAGGTCGTCGGGACGGCCGGCTTGGAGTCGTCGACATCGGACCAGGCACCGCCGTCGACGGCGTCCAGGTACCGGCTCTTCCCGGCGATGATGCCGATCGGCATGCCGCCGCCGACGAGCTTGCCGTAGAGCGACATGTCGGACTCGACGCCGAAGTAGGACTGGGCGCCGCCCAGCTCGACCCGGAACCCGACGATCATCTCGTCGAAGATCAGGGCGATCCCGTGCTCCGTGCATATCTCCCGCAGTTCCCGCAGGAACTCCCGCGGCTGCAGACCGGGGTTGCGCGACTGCACCGGTTCAACCAGGACGGCGGCCAGGTCATGACCGTGCTCCCGGATCCGCTCCAGGGCCTCCGGACTCCCGTAGGTGAGCACCATCGTGTCGTCGACCATCGACTGCGGGATGCCGATCGACATCGGCATGCTGTCCGAACCGTCGGCCTCGGCGAGCACCGCGTCGTACGCGCCGTGGAACGAAGTGGTGAACCGGGCGATCCGGTCGCGGCCGCTGACGGCGCGCGCCAGTCGTACCGACACCATGACGGCCTCGGTCCCGGTGTTGCAGAACGCCACCCGCTCGGCGCCCGCCATCTCGTGGATGAGCTCGGCCACCTCGCCGGCCAGCCGGTTCTGCGGCCCCAACTCGTATCCGCGCTCCAGCTGGTCACGCACCGCGTCGACGATGAAATCGGGCTGGTGTCCGAAGAAGTGCACCCCGTAGCCCATGGCGGTGTCCAGGTACTCGTTGCCGTCCAGGTCCCAGAAGAAGGCGCCCTGGGACCGGGCCGAGACCACCGGGTAGACGGTTTCCTTCAGGCTCGGATTGAAGTTGAGCGACGAGATCCAGTCGGCCAGGGTCTCCCGGTGCTCGTTCGCGAAGACCTTGGACCGGCGGGTTTTGGCGGTGTATTTCACGACGAAGTCACGGACGAACCGGCTTTGCTCGTCGGTGAGCCGGTCGGCGACGAGCTCGATGTTGTTCGAGTACGTTCCCACCTTCTTGGCCGGCTGCCGCTTCGCCCGCACCGGTACCGGCGGAGCACCGGATGCCGGGGCGGCGAGTGCCGGGGCGCCGACGGTCCCCGCCAGCACCTGCAACTGCTGCTCCATCAGGGCCAGCTGGGAACGGATGACCCCCTCCACGCCCGGTGCGGAGGTGCCTGCTCCACCGCCTGCACCGCCGCCGTTCAGGGTGGCCGCCGCGGCGGCCACCGCACCGCTCGCCGAGGCGGGAGCCGCACTGGCGGCCGCCGGCGCGGCGATCGGCTCAGGAGCCGCGCTCGCCGCCACCTCGGCGGGCCGGTGCTGGAGGACGAAGTCCGTCACCGCGCCGAGGGTGTGCAGCGACTCGAAGAACTTCCTGATCGGGATGTCGACGTCGTATTCCTTTTCGACGCGTTTGCCCAACTGGACGAGCATGAGGGAGTCGACCCCGAGCGAGAACAGCTCCAGGGACTCCTCCATGTCCTCGACGGCGACTCCGGTGACCTGGTTCAGCGCCTGCTTGACGAACTCGAGGACCGGGGCCCGACCGGCCGCGGGGTCCGGTGCGGTGGTCGCTGCCTCGTGAGCGCCGGCTTCCACGACGTCACCGCCCTTTCCAGTGCGGTCGGGATACCAGATGCGTTGCCGGTCCCACGGAGTGTGCGGCAGATCCCGCACCCGTCGCCCGGGCGTTCCCGGCAGCCGGTCGAAGGCGAGATCGCGGCCGTGCTCCCACAGCCGGCCGGCGCTTTCGAGCACCTGGCGGACGTCCGAACGTCCCTTGCGCAGGCTCGGCAGGACCAGCACCTCGTCGGGGAACTCCTGGGCGATCAGGCCCCCGAGGGTCGCCATGGCACCGATCTCGACGAAGGTGCGCAGGCCGGCGTCGTACGCCGACCCGACGGCCGCCCGGAACATGACGGGCTCGACCAGGTGGCGACTCCAGTACGCGGCGTCGATCGTGCTGTCGCGTCCCACCGGCGCCCCGGTCTGGGCGGAGAACCACGGGATCGTGGGAGCGTCGAACTGGTGATCGCGGATCAGCTTGTGCAGGTGCTCGGCACCTTGGGCCATCTGGGCGGAGTGGAAGGGATGCGACACCTCCAGACGCTCGGAGAAGATCCGCTGCTTGCGTGCGGCCTTCAGGGCGGCGTTGACGCTGTCGGTCAGCCCGGACACGGTGACGTTCTCCCGTGCGTTCACGGCGGCCACGCTCACGTCGGGGAACGGCCGGAGCAGTTCCTCGGCGCGGTCCAACGAGCACAGCAGGGTCGCCATCGAGCCGTTGCGCGGCGTGTCCTCCATGACGCGGGCCCGGTGCATCACCAGGTCGACCGCGTCCTCACGCCCCATGACGCCGGCGAAGCAGGCGGCCGCGTACTCGCCGATGCTGTGCCCGATGACGGCGACCGGGGTCACCCCCAGCGTCGTCCAGTACCGGGCCAGTGCCAGTTCCACCGCGAAGATCATCGGCTGGGAGTACAGCGGTGACCGGAACGCGTCCGCGTCGTCGCCGAACATGACGTCCAGCAGCCCGATGCCGCCCGCCCGGCGGAACTCGTCGTCGAGCACGTCCAGTTCGTGCCGGAAAGCCTCGGCGTGGTCGTACAGCTCCCGGGCCATCCCCGGGTACTGCGTGCCCTGGCCGGAGAAGACGAACACCTCCTCCGCACCGCCGCGTCCGGAAGGCGCCGGAGACCGGGATTCCTTTGCGGCCCCGACGGCGGCCGGGATGTCGGAGACGTCCGCGCACACCAGTGCGGCGCGGTGCCGGAGACTTCGCCGGGCGCCCAGGGTCCGGGCGATGTCAGCCGCCTCGGCCGGTGTCCGGGAACTCCACTCGGCGAGGTTCTCCAGGGCGGTCCGCAGCGCCTGGTCGGAGCCCGCGGACACCGGCAGCAACCGCGGCACGTCGGGCGACGGCGCGTCGAGCGGGGCGACGGCCGGTTGGGGCCGGTCGTACTCCTCGACGATCAGGTGGGCGTTGGTTCCGCTGATGCCGAAGGAGCTGATGCCGGCACGCCGGCGTCCACCGCTGGGCTCCCACGCCGTCTCCTTGCCGACGACCTCGATCGGGATCGACGCCCAGTCCACCATCGGGTTTCCGGTACGGAAGTGCAGCGTTCCCGGCAGGCGGCCGTGCTCGAGCGAGACCACGATCTTGCACAGCGCCGCCATCCCGGCGGCGGACTCCAGGTGACCGAGGTTGGACTTGACGCTGCCGACCCGCAGCGGAGCCGAGCGACCGGCGAAGACCCGCGCCAGGGCGTTGATCTCCTGCGGGTCGCCGATCGGCGTCCCCGAGCCGTGTGCCTCGACATAGGAGACGTCGTCGATTCCGAGTTCCGCCTCGGCGAGGGCCTCCTCGATCACCCCCGCCTGGGCCGTCCCGTTCGGCACGGTGAACCCGCCGTTGTGGCCGTTGTGGTTCACCGCCGAACCACTGAGCACGGCCAGGATGTCGTCGCCGTCCCGTTCGGCATCGGAGAGCCGCTTGAGCACGACGACCGCGCCGCCCTCGCTGCGGATGTAGCCGTCGGCACCGGCGTCGAAGCTCCGGCACCGCCCGGACGGCGACAGGGCTCGCAGCCGGGACCACGACAGGTGGCCCTCCGGGCTCAGGATCAGGTTCACCCCGGCCGCCACGACCAGGTCGCAGCCGCCCTGTTTCAGCTCCCGGGCACCCAGATGCAGGGCGTACAGCGACGAGGAGCAGGCGGTGTCGATCGCCATGCTCGGACCGCGGAAGCCGTACACGTAGGAGAGCCGCCCGGCGGCGGCGTTCGCCATGTTGCCGGTGTAGGCGTACGCCTCGTGGGAGTAGCCCAGATCCTTGCCGACCTGCCGGTAGTCGTTGTTGTAGACGCCTACGAACGTGCCGACCCGGCCGTTCTCGCCCGCCGCGTACGGATCGATCCCGGCGTCCTCGAAGGCCTCCCACGTCAGCTCGAGGAGCAGCCGCTGCTGCGGGTCCATCTGTTCGGCCTCATGCGGCGAGATGTTGAAGAACAGCGGGTCGAACTGGTCGACGTCGGGCAGGTACCCGCCCTGGGTAGTGGTCACCTCGCCCAGATCCAGAGGACTCTGCGGCCACCGGTCGGCCGGGACGTCGGTGACCACGTCCTCCTGGCGGCTCAGCACGTCCCAGAGCCGTTCCCGGGTCCGGATCCCGCCGGGCAGCCGGAAGGACATCCCGACCACGGCTACGGGCTCGGTCGACGGCGCCCTCGACGCCCGGGCCTTCGTCGGCGCCGGTGCGGCGGCCGGCGTCGACGCGTTGGTACGGGCCCGGCCCGTGCTCGGGCCGTCCAGCCTCCGCCGGATCTCCCCGACCAGGGCCCCGATCCTGGGATGGTCGATGATGCAGGTGCTCTCCAGTGTCACGTCGAGGTGGCGCTGGAGCTGTGTCTGCAGCCGGACCAGCTGGATCGAGTCGAATCCCAGGTCGAACAGGCTCGGTTCGTCGGCGTCGGTCGCCACAGCGGCGGCACCCGGTGCCGGCGATGGCAGCTCCGTGGCGGCGCCGAAGCCCAGTTCACCGAGGATGTGCGCGAACACCGCGTCCACCGGGTCACTCGCTCCCGCCGGGCCGGGTTCGGGTCCGGCCTCGACCACGAGGGCTTCGTCGATGGCTGGAGCAACCAGGTCGGGGAGGTCGATCTCTGCCCCGCGTCCCTCGAATACCGGGCGCCAGTCGACGGTGACGCCACGTACGTACGCCTCGGCCAGCGACGCCCGGAAGCGGTCCATCCCCTGCTGGTCCCGGCGCAGCGTGCCGATCACCGGCGTCGCGCCGCCTCCCACGATCTCGTTCATCGCGGTGAGCAGCACCGGGTGCGCGCTGAGTTCCACCAGCGCCGGGTGCCCGTCGGCCAGGGCCGCCCGGGCCGCCTGTTCGAACAGTACGGGCTGTCGCAGATTGCGGTACCAGTACTCCGCGTCCAGGCCGGCGGTATCGATCCGCCCGCCGGTCACGCCGGAGTAGAACGGGAGCTCGGTGGTGCGCGGGGCCACCACCCCGAGAGAGGCGAGCAGGTGCTCGCGTTGCCCCTCCACCCGCGGCGAGTGCGCCGGGAAGTCGACCGAGAGTTTCTGGGCGTAGGAGCCTTCTTCGCGCAGGACCTCGATGGTCTCCTCGATGGCCGGCGTGGTGCCGGCCACGACCACGGAGCGCGGTGCGAGCCGTCCCGCGATGTCCAGGCCTGCCCCGGAGGGGCCGAACCGCTCGGTGACCTCGTCGGCGGTGAGCCCTACGATGGCCATCGACCCCTGACCCACCAGGGGAACGTGCGCCCGGCTCCAGAGCACCGCGACCCGTGTGGCCTCCTCCAGCGACAGGGCACCGGAGACGCAGGCGGCCGCGATCTCGCCGAGGCTGAATCCGACCACGGCGCGCGGACGGACGCCGTGGGACTGCCAGAGCTCGGCCAGCGAGACCATGACGGCGAACAAGGCGGGCTCGACCACGTCGGGGCCGGGTTCCTGCCCGGTGGCACCCTCCCCGCGCAGTACGTCGAGCAGCGACCAGTCGACGTGCTGTTCCAGCGCCTCGGCGCACTCGCCGAGCCGACGGGCGAAGACCGGCGAGGATTCGAGCAGGGCGGCGCCCATACCGGGGAACACCGCACCCTGACCGGGGAACACGAACACCGGGCCGGTCTCCTCCGCGGCCGTGTCCCGGAGGACATGCGCGTGTGGCCGGCCGTGCTCCACCGCCGTCAGTGCGGCTGCGACGTCACCTCCGTGAGCCCACACGACCGCCCGATGCCCGTGCGGCGGGTTCGTCGCAGCGAGCGCGCGGCCCACGGCCCACGGGTCGGGGCCGGCCTGCTCGACGTACCGGCGCAGCCGCCGCGCCGAGGATCGCAGCGCGTCGTCGGTTTCGGCGCCGAGGATCCAGGGGAGTGCGGACATGTCGCCCTGCGGGCGTCCGCCCCCCACGCCGTCGGTGTGCGTCATGACAGGTTGCCCCCGTATCTCCCCGCGAACGACTTGTAGCCGTGATCGGCGATCAGAATCTGCTGCAACTGCGAGCTTCCCTCGATGATTTCGAGGATCTTCGCCTCCCGGAAAAGGCGCTCCGCCGGATACTCCGACCAGCACCCGTTGCCGCCGAGCACCTGCACCGCGTCCGAGGTGACCTGCTGGGCGATCGTCGACGAGAAGTACTTGGCCACGTTGGTGTCCATGACGGCATCGTGGCTGCGTTCGATCCGTGACCGGCCGGCCCGGCGGCACAGCTCACGGGCGGCGGCGACGTTGGACACAGCATCGGCCACCATCTTCTGCACCAGCTGATGGGCGCCGATCTTCACGCCGAACTGCACCCGGCTCGTCGCGTACGCGCACATCTGCTCCAACGCCGCCTGCGCGATCGCCACCCCGGCCCAAGCGATGCTGTACCGGCCGAAGAACAACGCGGTGTTGGCGACGAACCCGAACCCCGCGCCGATGCCGGCGACGAGATTCTCCTTCGGCACCGCCACGTCGGTGAACGAGACCCGCGCCATGTGGGTCGCCCGGTTGCCGAGCAGACCCGACATCGGGTGGACCTCGACCCCGTCGGCGTCCCGGTCGACCATGAAGGCACTGACGACGCCGCTGTCGGTGGCGAAGACGAGGAACACGTCGGCCAGGCCGGCGAAGGAGATCCACTTCTTCTCGCCGTTGATGACGAAGACATCGCCCTTGCCCACGTACGTGGTCGACACCGAGGCCGCGTCGGAGCCGGCGCCGGGCTCGGACAGCGCGAAGCAGCCGATGCGCCGCCCGGCGGCCAGGTCCGGGAGGTACTTCTCCTTGAGCCGGGCCGAGCCGCGCTCGGCGAGCGTCTCCCCGATCAGGGAGGTGTGGACGGTCAGGAGTGCCCGCGTCGAGCAGCAGGCCTTGCCGATCGTCTCGGTCAATTCCCCGTACGCCAACGGGTCCAGGCCGAGCCCACCCCACCGGACGGGAATGGCGGCGCCGAGGAAACCGGCCGCGGCCATCTCCTCGATCACGTCGGGTGCGAGGCGTTCGGTGCGATCGAACTCCTGGGCACGCGGCGCCAGCGCGGCGGAGAACGACGCCGCGCGGGCGAGCGCGTCGGTCCCGGTGGCCTCAGCCATCGATGCCATCTGCCAGCGTGCCGACCATCGCGGCCATCCGGTTCACCGAACTGAAGTTCTGCAGGGTGATGCAGTCATCGGGAATCTCCACTCCGAAGGTGGTCTCGAGATGGTCCAGCAACTGCATGGCGAAGACCGAGGTGACGAAACCCTTCTCGAAGATGTTGTCGTCGTCGTGCAGGTCGGCCTCGCTCAGTGTGGACATGTGCTGTCGCACGTAGGCCCGGATCGCGGCTGCCGCGTCCGTCTCCGTTTCGCTCGTCATATCGTTGACCGCCTCACTCGGCATCGATGTTGACCACGATGTAGTCGGGGTATTCCTGGTGGACACTGAGGTCGTTCTCGTACAGGTAGTTCGCGCCGTCGGAGGACACGACCTGGAAGTTCGCCAGCTGGTAGGTCAGCAGCATCTGGCGGTTCCGGTCGGTGCGACGGAAGTCGGCGAACAGGCGGACGCCCTGCTTGGAGGCGCGCTGGATGAGCGCGGACAGCAGTACGGTCCCGACGCCCTTGGACACGGTCCGGCAGGACATCAGCAACATCTTGATCGTCCAGCGGTGGTCGTCCTTCGCGACCAGCGCCATGCCGATCTTGCCGTAGGAACCGTAGCGGTCGACCAGCTCGCACACCCACAGGTCGTGTCCGGGATCGTCGAGCAGTCGCTCGAGGTCGTCGTACGAATAGTGGACGCCGGTCGAGTTCAGCTGGTTGGTCCGCCGGGTCAGTTCCTCCAGCCGCGCGAGGTCCTCCTCGGTAGCCCGGGAAATCGAGAACACCATGTCGAGGCTGCGCAGGAAATCCTCCCGCGGCCCCTGGTACGCCACCTCCGAATCGGCACGCGCCTCGTCCTCCAGGTACATCAGCCGCCGTCGCCGCGCGTCGTCGGTCACCACGGCCGGCGTCAGCCTGGGGGCCGATGCCAGGCTGCGGTACTCCGCCGCGTCGACGGTCTCCACCTGGGGATGGACGAACGCCACCTCGTCACGCTCGAAGGCCTGGTCGTCGACGAACATGATGGTGTCGATACCGATGTTCAATTGCTCCCGGATCGCGGCGATCGAACTGGATTTGCTGTTCCAGTTGATCTGCGGGCGCAGGAAATACTCGGCGATGCCGAACTCGTTCAGCTTTCGCACCGCATCGTCATGGTTGTTCTTGCTCGCGATCGATTGCAGGATCCCGCGCGCATCGAGGGTCCGGACGAGTTCGGCCATCCCGTCTTTCAGTACCACGTCGTCGCCGTCAGCCAATGTCCCATGCCAAAGCGTATCGTCGAGATCCCATACGATGCACTTGGCTGCCGTCACCGCCTTGACCGACTGGTCGGCGATTGACTGTGTCATTGCACACCCCGGACTTGTCGTATTCACATAACCACCTGCAATGTTCGGTTCATCGATACGGCAAAAGGATCAGTAGGTATAGAATCCCTGTCCGCTCTTACGTCCGAGCTGCCCTGCGGCGACCATCTTCTTGAGCAGCGGGCAGCACCTGAACTTCGAGTCCTGGAATTCGTCGTAGAGCACGGCCAGTGAGTCGACGACGGTGTCCAGTCCGATGAGATCGGCAGTGGCCAGCGGGCCCATCGCATGCCCATAGCCGAGGGTGAAAACAGCATCGATCTGTTCGGGCCCAGCCACCGAGTCCTGGACGAGAAAGGCTGCCTCATTCATGAACAGGTGGGACAAGCGATTGGACACGAATCCAGGTGAGTCGTTGACGACAATCGCCTGCTTGCCCATCGTGGCGGCGAATGATTCAGCCGCCTTTATCGTCTGGTCGGAGGTGTGCACACCGCGAATCACCTCGACGCCCCCGATCAGCGGCACCGGGTTCATGAAGTGCATGCCGACGACGAGGTCCGGCCGCGGCATGAGCGCAGCGATCCTGGTGATCGAGATGCAGCTGGTGTTGACTGCGACCTGCACGTCCTCCCGGCACACCTCACGGAGACGGCTGTACACCTGCTCCTTGGCGGCGACGTTCTCCACGATGTTCTCGACGACCCAGTCCACCTCGTCGAGAGCGGCGTCGTCGGTAGTCACGCGGATGCGGCCGAGGATCTCCGACGAGTCCCAGCCGGCCACCGCCGGCGACATCATCCGATACCGGCGCAACGACTTCCGCATCTGCTGAGGCGCCGCGGCAACAACACCGTCGTCCCGATCCACCAAGACGACATCGTATCCGTGGGCAGCGCAGGTAATGGCTACATCCTTGCCCATCACACCTGCGCCGATCACTGCAACTGTCGACATTTTCCTCATCACTCCACGGGCCACTCGGCGGCGCGCATGTCTCTAAGGCGCCGCACTGGATATCTCAAGAGGAGTTTGTTGTTCCGCACAAGGGAACGGAGGTGTGGGCCCGACATCGGGGCACTTCACCCGTTTCTCCGGCCGGCTGGAGACTGCGACTACCAGCGCTGCACCGGGCTATTTAATGTGGCCATCGAGTTCGCGTGGCACAGCAACGCCGTTGCCGACGGCACCAGTAATGGTTCCTCGCCGACTTCGCGGTTATGAAGGACGCGTGCGCCTGCATTCGGCGCACTTGGCGTCGTGTCATATATCCCCATAGTTCCCCCTTAGCTGCTGAGCCGCGTCCGGTCGCGTAGTTGCCGCAACCGCACGACAACGAGGCCCCTCTCACTCTCATTGTCCGCGACAGCCAAGACGAACAGAATCACAACGTAAAGGTTGGGGCAAGGGTAGGACTGGATTCCGTTTAGTCCGGGCAGATCTCATTTGGCGTCCTCGTCGCTTCGCGATGCGGCATGGAAGTGATGGAGCGGGTGGTGCCGGACGAGTTACGGGAGCGTTTCCAGCGGGCGGTGACGTCGGTGTTCGGGGCGTCCGGACCGACCGCCGACCACCGATTTCTGCGAGTGGTTCAGGGGGGTCTGGGCCAAGCTGCAACGACCTGTCCGGGACGATCTCGGCGCCCCCGGCGAGCCGGACCGGTCGCGTCGCGGTGCGCGATCGACTCGGCGACCCACCCGCCGCCGAACGCACCGGTCCACCCGTGTCGCTGGGCATCACCGGCGCCAACCTCCCACGACGCCCCGACACTCAAGCCGCAGAGGCAGGGCATTCCGCCGATCCGCTCGCGGCGCGGGCGACACCTCTGGCGGCTGGTCCGGTCCCACGCAGACCTGACTGTGACCGCGTCACCAGGCCGACCGAATCCCGCCACCTGCACCGACGCGACGAACGCAAGCCCGAACGCTTCCTCGCCTTCATCGGTCTCGCCGCCGCCTTCTTCTGCCGCCACCGACTCACCAAATGAGACCAGCTGGAGCTGTTCGGCCCGGATCCACCGTGCGGCGGCCGTCCTGTGGGCCGGGAGGCGGCAGAGATACCCGCTGACGTGCGACGATGGGAGTTCTGACGCTTCCATCCAGCACGAACGGTCACGGGTGGTCCGTTGAGCCCGGCGGTCGGGATCAAGGGGTTCCGACTGATCGCGTCCAGCGCGGTCAGACAGCGCAGCGCGTGCCGCTCGGCACCGGTGGTCTCCCGACCCCAGTCAGCTTCTCGACTGATTCAGGCCGTGCATGCAGCCAGGGGGTACCGGTCCGGTGCGGCGCGGCCGGCCGCGGAGTCGCGGACCGGCTGCTGCTCACCTCTGGTGAGCCGGCCGCCGGGGCGGCCCAGGTGCATTCCATGCTGTCGGCCGCGGCTCTACGGGCTTCTTCGGCTTCCCCTTGGTCGCCGCGATCGGGTTCGCCGGCTTCGTGGAGCAGGGCACATAGCAGGCCGGCCTACGCGTGTACGGCCCGCCACACGGCGTAGGCACTGGTCTCGCGGGTGAACAACTGCGCCGACGGTGAGACCTTCAGCGGACCCCGCCCTGGCCGGTCAGCCTGCACCCGGGAGCGGTGCCGGTCGTGTGAGGCGTCGTGTACGGACACCACGGGCCCGATCCGTTGCCACGCCCGGTCCTTCACCGACTGGGGCAGTTGCTTCGTCTCCTTCGTGCAGCGCACCTCGTGCTCGGGCGCAGGGCAGCCGGGGAACGGGTGGTGCCCTCGGAGTAGGCGGTGGCGTTGGACAGCGGCTCCGTGGGCGCGACGGTGGCGGCTCGACGGCACGGCCCTCCACCAAGATTTCCCCGGTGCCCGGTGCCCGGTGCCCGGTGCCCGGTGCCCGGTTCGTAGGTGTAGGCACCCCGCAGGTAGTCGCTGATCCGGGCGCTTCGAACCCAAAGGGTCGGTCTGCACTTCCCCCTTCCACCGCGCCGCTCCCTTCCTCTCCTCCGCGATACCGCAACGCCACCATGAAGGACGACGACGCCGGCTTCCGCTGTGTGGCCACCGTTCCACGTGCCCCGTAAGCGGCCGAAGGGCTGGGGGAGCGGGCCCCGTACCCCCCCCAGCAGTCTCAGATGGTTGCGTAAGCGTCAAGGTGTTCCTCCCACGGCCGGGTGCCCGCCCCCGGCACGTCCGTCCTGCCGCCTCGGGCCGGGGCGGACGGCGGCGTGTTACGAAGGCGCATGCCCGCGCCCAGACGCCCGCACCCCGGACACCCGCAGGTCAGCACGTTGCCCGAGCGGGCTCCGGACTCGGCGCACCCTCCCGGGACCGGTACGACGACGAGTCCGCGCGGGCAGCCCTGTGGAGGGCGACCCTGGCCGAACTGGACGCACACCCGGATGAGCCGGTCATCGACTGCCTGGCCCTCGACGAGAGGGGCGAGCCCTGCATCGAGGACCCAGCCCCCGCTCGATCTGGAGGGTGACCCGAGGCGGCCCGGCGGCCACATCCGAAAGTTCCTGCCGCCGCAGAGATTGCTGTCACCCAGGCCCTCCCGGGTGCGTCCCGGCCCCAAAGAACCTGACGCTGCATCAGAAAAGGTCTTCCCTCGGCCGCCCCGCTGCGGCATCCTGCCGCCCATGGAGACGGAGCTGAGCAAGCAACTGGGAATCGAGCACGCCATCTTCGGCTTCACGCCGTTCCCCGAGGTCGCCGCGGCCATCACCAGAGCCGGGGGCTTCGGCGTGCTCGGAGCGGTGCGCTACACAGCTCCCCAGGATCTCGCGCGCGACCTGGACCGCCTGCACGACCTCGCCGACGGCAAGCCCTACGGCCTCGACGTCGTCATGCCCGCCAAGAAGGTCGAGGGCGTCACCGAGGCGGACGTCGAGGCGATGATCCCGGCCGAGCACCGCGGATTCGTGCGCGAGCTCCTGGCCCGCCACGACGTGCCCGAACTGGCCGAGGGGGAGGCGTCCCGCTGGCGCATCACCGGCTGGATGGAGGAGGTCGCCCGGAACCAGCTCGACGTGGCCTTCGACTACCCGGTCAAACTCCTCGCCAACGCCCTCGGCTCACCGCCCGCCGACGTCATCGAACGGGCCCACGACCACGGGGTCCTCGTCGCCGCCCTGGCCGGCAGTGCCCGGCACGCCCGGCGGCACGCGGAGGCGGGCATCGACGTCGTCGTCGCCCAGGGGTACGAAGCGGGCGGCCACACCGGCGAGATCGGCTCCATGGTGCTGGTCCCCGAAGTCGTCGAGGCCGTCGCCCCCCTGCCCGTGCTCGCCGCCGGAGGCATCGGCAGCGGCGAACAGGCCGCCGCCGGGATCGCCCTCGGCGCGCAGGGCGTCTGGCTCGGCTCCCTCTGGCTCACCACCGAGGAGGCCGACCTGCACTCCCCGGCCCTGACCGCCAAGCTCCTGGCCGCCGGCTCCGGCGACACCATCCGCTCCCGCGCCCTCACGGGGAAACCCGCGCGCCAGCTCCGTACCGCGTGGACCGACGCCTGGGACGACGCGGCAGGACCCGGCACCCTGCCCATGCCGCTCCAGGGGCTGCTGGTCGCCGAGGCCGTCTCCCGGATCCAGAAGTACGAGGTCGGCGCGTTGCTGGGCACACCCGTCGGGCAGATCGTCGGCCGGATGACCAGCGAACGCAGCGTCCGGGCCGTCGTCGACGACCTGACCCGCGGCTTCGAACGGGCCGTCACCCGCATGAACCGCATCGCCGGAAGGAGTACCACGTGAACCAGCCGCCCAACGGCTTCTGGGCCCAGGCCGCCACCGACCCCGACCGCACGGTCCTGATCGCCCCCGACGGCGAGGAGTGGAGCGCGGGCCGGCTCCACGCCGACGTCAACCGCATGGTTCATGGACTGCGCGCGGCCGGACTGCGCGAGGGCGATGCCTTCGCCGTCGTCCTGCCCAACGGCGTCGAACTCCTCACCGCCCACCTCGCCGCCTCGCAGGCCGGCTTCTACCTCGTCCCGGTCAACCACCACCTCGTCGGCCCCGAGATCGCCTGGATCGTCGCCGACTCGGGGGCCCGTGTCCTGATCGCCCACGAACGCTTCGCGGCCACCGCGACGGCCGCCGCCGACGAGGCGGAACTGCCCGCGACCCACCGCTACGGCGTCGGCACGGTCCCCGGCTGCCGCCCCTGGGCCGAACTCCTCGAAGGCCACCCCGCCACCCCGCCCGGGAACCGCACCCTCGGCTGGGTCATGAACTACACCTCGGGCACCACGGGCCGCCCGCGCGGCATCAGACGCCCCCTGCCCGGCAAACGCCCCGAGGAGACCTATCTCGGCGGGTTTCTCGGCATCTTCGGCATCCGCCCGTTCGACGACAACGTCCACCTGGTCTGCTCACCGCTCTACCACACCGCCGTGCTCCAGTTCGCGGGCGCGGCACTCCACATCGGCCACCCGCTGGTCCTGATGGACGGCTGGTCGCCCGAGGAGATGCTGCGCCTCGTCGACGCCCACCGCTGCACCCACACCCACATGGTCCCCACCCAGTTCCACCGGCTGCTCGCGCTGCCCGACGAGGTGAAGGCCCGCTACGACGTCTCCTCCATGCGGCACGCCATCCACGGGGCGGCCCCCTGCCCCGACCACGTCAAACGCGCCATGATCGACTGGTGGGGGAGCTGCGTCGAGGAGTACTACGCGGCGAGCGAGGGCGGGGGAGCGTTCGCCACCGCCGAGGACTGGCTGAAGAAGCCGGGCACCGTCGGCAAGGCCTGGCCGATCAGCGAGCTGGCCGTCTTCGACGACGACGGCAACCGGCTCCCGGCGGGCGAACTCGGCACCGTCTACATGAAGATGAGCACCGGCGGCTTCAGCTACCACAAGGACGAGTCGAAGACCCGCACGAACCGTATCGGCGACTTCTTCACGGTCGGTGACCTCGGCGTGCTCGACGCGGACGGCTACCTCTTCCTCCGCGACCGCAAGATCGACATGATCATCGCCGGCGGGGTCAACATCTACCCCGCCGAGATCGAGTCGGTCCTGCTCACCCACCCCGCCGTCGCGGACGCCGCCGCCTTCGGCATCCCGCACGCCGACCGGGGCGAGGAGGTCAAGGCCGTCGTCGAACCGGCCGAGGGCCACGAGCCGTCACCGGCGCTCGCCGCCGCGATCCTCGCCCACTGCGAGGAGCGGCTCGCCGGGTACAAACGGCCCCGGAGCCTCGACTTCGTCACCGCGATGCCCCGCGACCCCAACGGCAAGCTCTACAAACGGCGGCTGCGCGAACCGTACTGGGAGGGGCGCCTGCGTCCCCTGTAGAGCAATGGGGCCGAGCGGACACGGTTCTTCGGCATGACGTGACGGCCGCCCGCCGCCTTCGCCGCAGACGGCTCGGCGGAGCGTGCCGGTCCGCGCGGACGTTCACGCCACGTCGGCGAGAAGGGCGCCCGCGGCCGAGGCGGACGCCCTTCGCACGGCGGATGGGCGCACCCAGCCGCCCACCGCGCTACCGCCGCTCGTGCACCCGCACCACCCGCAGGGCCGGCGAGCGGGCGATGTCCTTCTCGCAGAACCGGGACGTCACCCAGCGCTCCCCCGCGTACAGGCGGGTCTGGTCGCTGTACTGCGGTGACTTCGGGTTCTCCGACTGGGAGTACGTCAGCAGCGTCCGGGCCACCGGGCAACGGCTGTCGTCCCAGCCGACCGCCTGGATGTAGCTGGAGCCCGACGACACCTCCGTATAGCCGCCTCCCGCCGCGTTCCACCGAGGCTCGGTCTTGTTCCAGATGCCCAGCGACTCCGTCCCGCCGCCGATCGGGAGCCGCTCGCCGTTCCGCACGACGAACTGGTGCTCGCCCAGCGGCGCGTCCAGCGCGATGCCCGCCGCCCGCAGCTCCGCCACGGCGTCCGCCAGGGCCCTGCCCACGCCGGGCACGGCTGTGTTCAGACCGCGCGGGGTGCGCACCGGATCGGCCGGATCGAACGGCGTCCTCCACAACTCGGCGGCGCGCACGGACGACGCCTTCCGCCAGAACCGGTCGAAGAGCAGCGCGCCCCGGCTGTCGCTGTCCACGGTCCGGTCCCAGCGGCGCAGCACCCGGCAGGCCGCCGACACGTCGACCGGCGTCCCGTCCGTGCCCACGGCCGTGCCGCCCGGCAGCGCCGCACACCACTCGGCCGTTTCGGAGGCGGCCAGATCCCCGGCAGGCGCACGGTTGGCGAACTGCTGCCGCTGGAGGTCCCCGACCCGGAGCCGGCCCCGGTCCGCCATCGACGCGACGTCCTCGACCGCGCCGCGCGTCCGCATCGATCGGGGCGTCGCGATCGTGCCGAAGACCCGCTCGTACCCGGTCAGCGGCCGGTCCGCGTTGGTCAGCCACGCGCTGTCGTTGGAGTTCTCCACGTACGGCTGGTTCTTCAGCACCGGCATCCGGCCCGGGCCGAAGATCCCCGGCCGCACCGCGTCCGGGTCGCTGCCCAGCGCGCAGTCCGCCCTCGAACCGTCCAGCACCGCCAGGCCGGAAGCGGGGTAGGTGGCCCGGCCCAGCGGGGTCGAGCAGCGCTCCGCCAACTCGTCGGTGATTCTCGGCAGCACCTGCGACTGCGCGAAGAACGAGTGACCCGCCCGGTCCGCCGCGATCGTGTTCACCCACGGCATGCCCTGCGACCGGTGCAGCGCCCGCTCGACGTCACCTGTGGAACGAGCCTTGCCGAAGCCCAGACCGGTGTCCGCCATCCGCAGATTCGTCGCGTTCGGGTCGTTCAGCGCGTACGCCGTGCTCGCCGTCCACGGCAGCGGCAGCGCCGCGCCCATCGAGGTGACCACCGGCCCGTAGCGGGTCCACCACTGAGTGCGGGTCACGTCGGCCCCGCCCTTCACCGGGACGCTCACCGTCCGCTTCGTCATCCGCTCCCGCTTGCCGTCCACCAGATAGGCGGTCGGGTCGGCCGGATCGAGGCTGAGCTGATGCAGGTTCAGCGTGACGCCCGTGGCGACCGTATGGCTCCACGCCACATCGGCGTTGTGCCCGATCGAGATCGTCGTCGAGCCCAGCAGGGACGCGCCCGACACGTTCAGCTCGCCGGGGATCGTCTGCTGCACCTGCCAGAAGCGGCGTCCGCCCTGCCACGGGTAGTGCGGGTTGCCGAGCAGCAGCCCGCGCCCGTTCACCGTGGTGGAGCCGTCGAAGGCCACCGCGTTGGACCCCATGTCCGCGTTCTGCGTCGAGAGCAGCCGCTCCGCCGCCGTCGCCGCCTCCTCGGGCGTGACCCCCGCCGCCGGGGGAGCGGCGGTCGGCGGCCGCGCGGCCGTGATGCCGTCGATGCCGCGCCCCTGGCCGCCGAGCACCGCCAGCGCGTAGCCGCGCGCCGCCACGTCCAGCGCCGTCACCGGGCGTACCCAGGAAGCGCCCCGGCAGGCCGGGTCGGTGATCCGGTTCTGCGCGATCCACGCGTTGTACCCGGCGGCGAACCCGCGCATCGTCTCCTTGACGTCCCGGCTCGGACCGGCGGGAGCGGGCTCATCGAGCAGCTTCTCCACCGTGCCGCTGTCCCGGACGCCCCGGAAGTACAGGTCGCTGGAGAGGTTCGTCGCCGCCGAGGAGAGGGAGTAGTCCGTGGCGGCGTCCGGGCCGAAGAACCTCGACCGCTCCCCGCGCACCGTGAGGAAGCCGTCCGCCAGCGTGCACACCTGGTCGGCGGCCTGCGCCCAGCCGGTGCCGAACCCCAGCCGCGCGTAGTCCTTCGCCACGATGTGCGGAATGCCGTACTCCGTGTACCGGATGACGGCGGAGAGACCTCCCCCGGACGGGTGCCGCGTCTCGTGGGTCCCGGACGCGGCGGCCGGCGGCAGCGACGCCGACACGGTGAACAGGGCGAGACCGGCGACCCCGAGCAGTCTCAGACGGTTGCGTAACGTCAAGGTGATTCCTCCCAGCGGTGCGGGTGGCACGGCGCGGCCGGTCCGGAACGCCCGGACGGCCAAGCGTCACTCAGCCAGTGAGCCCCGGAGGCTGTCAACCGTCTGGTCGGTATCCGGCCTCTTGACCCCCGGGGGCCCGGACACACAGGATCACGCCATGACAGGTGTACGCAGCAGCACAGTCGACGGCGTCCTCACCCGCAGCGCCCGGCGCACCCCCGACCGGACCGCCGTGCGGTACGCCGGCCGGGCCTGGACCTACCGCTCCCTGGACGCCGCCGTCTCCACGGCCGCCGCCGTCCTCACCGAGGAGCACGCTCTCGCCCCCGGCGACCGGGTGGCCGCCTACGCGCACAACTCCGACGCCTATCTGATCGGCTTCCTCGCCTGCGCACGGGCCGGTCTCGTCCACGTACCGGTCAACCAGAACCTCACCGGCGACGACCTGACCTACCTCCTCGGCCAGTCCGGCTCCTCCCTCGTCCTGACCGACCCGGACCTCGCAGCGCGGCTCCCCGCCGGACTCCCGGTCCGCGCGCTGCGCGACGCCCCCGGCTCGCTGCTCGACGCCCTGGAGACGGAACGAATCTTCACCCCGCAGCGCCCGCCCGCCTCTGACGACCTGGTGCAGCTGCTGTACACCTCCGGGACCACCGCCCTGCCCAAAGGCGCGATGATGACACACGGAGCCCTGGTCCACGAGTACGTCAGCGCGATCACCGCGCTCGGCCTCGACGCCGCGGACCGGCCCGTGCACTCCCTGCCGCTCTACCACTCGGCCCAGATGCACGTGTTCCTGCTGCCGTATCTGGCGGTCGGCGCGGAGAACACCATCCTGGACGCGCCGGACGCCGCCACGATCTTCGACCTCGTGGAAGCGGGGGAGGCCGACAGCCTGTTCGCCCCGCCCACGGTCTGGATCGGGCTCGCCAACCACCCGGAGTTCGCCGCCCGCGACCTCGCCGGTCTGCGCAAGGCGTTCTACGGGGCCTCGATCATGCCCGTGCCCGTCCTCGAGCGACTGCGCAGACGCCTCCCGCACCTGGCCTTCTTCAACTGCTTCGGCCAGAGCGAGATCGGCCCCCTGGCCACCGTGCTGGGCCCCGACGAGCACGAGGGCCGGATGGAGTCCTGCGGCCGGCCGGTCCTCTTCGTGGAGGCCCGGGTCGTCGACGAGAAGGGCGAGGACGTCCCCGACGGCACCGCCGGCGAGGTCGTCTACCGCTCGCCCCAACTGTGCTCCGGCTACTGGGACAAGCCCGAGGAGACGGCGGACGCCTTCCGCGACGGCTGGTTCCACTCCGGTGACCTCGCCGTCCGCGACGCCGAGGGCTTCCTCACCGTCGTCGACCGGGTCAAGGACGTCATCAACTCCGGCGGCGTCCTGGTCGCCTCCCGCCAGGTCGAGGACGCCCTCTACACCCACCCCGCCGTCGCCGAGACCGCGGTCATCGGCCTCCCCGACGACCGCTGGATCGAGGCCGTCACCGCCGTCGTCGTCCTGCGCGGCGAGGCGGGCGAGAGCGAACTCATCGCCCACGCCCGCGAGAAGCTCACCGCCTTCAAGGCGCCCAAGCGGGTCGTGTTCGTGGAGTCGCTCCCGCGCAACGCCAGCGGAAAGATCCTCAAGAGGCAACTGCGGGACGAGCTGGCCTGAGCCCGGTCTCCTCCTCGGTGCGCAGCGCCGTGGCGGTCCGGGCCCGGGCGCCCCGGCCGGCGGGCAGCAGCGCACCGGCGACGGCGATGAGCAGGCCGCCCAGCGCCAGAGGGACCGCCGCCGTGACCGTCGAGTACGGCCCGGACCGGCTCCGGGTGGAGGTCACCGACACCGGTGGACGATCCGGTGCGGCCACCGGGAACGGCCGGGGCCTCATCGGGCTCCGGGAGCGACTCGCCGTCTACGACGGAACCCTGAAGGCCGGCCGTATCCTCGCCCCGCCCGGGGCCCCCGACGCCGCCGGAGCAGGAGGGAGCCCTCACCCCGAATGCCCCCGAGTCATCGTCCTGACCACCTTCGACCTCGACCGGTACGTCTACGCGGCGCTGTCCGCCGGGGTCAGCGGCTTCCTCCTCAAGGACGTCACGCCCGAGCAGCCTGACCGCCGCCGTCCGCACGGTCCGCACCGGCGACGCCCTCCTCGCACCCGCCATCACCCGCTGCCTGGTGCCGCCGCCCCGCCCCTGCAGCCGCCACGCCGCCTGCGCGGCGAGCGCGGTGGCCCGCCGGGCTCGGGCCCGCCGGTCCCGCTCGCGGGCGATCCGGCGACTCGAAGCCCTCTCCGTTGGACGGTTCGTCGTCGGAGAATTAGGGGGCGTACACGGGCTTGTCGGTGCCCACGGTCAGCTTGCCGGACACCTGGGTGGCGAGCTTGCCCGGAGCGCAGGACGCCGTCGCACCGGCGGCCCGGTCCGGGGCCTTCTCGTCCGCTTGCGGGGCACAGCCCGTGAGAGGTGGCGGAGAGTGCGACGGCGGAGCAGAGGGGCGGTGACCAGGGACCGGTGGGCGAGATGCACAGCGGGAGACGCGCCGTGCCCGGCCCTCCCTGCCCAAGACTTCCCGGCAGCTGTCCGCATGGTGGGAACGGGTGCTGCGGTGGTGCGAACACGCCGGTCACCGGCGCTGTCTCAGCCCGTGCCGGAATCCCGCAGATCCACGATCCGCCGGATCTTGCCCACCGAGCGTTCCAGCGACTCCGGATCCACGATCTCGACGCTGACCGACACCCCGACACCGTCCTTCACCGCCGCCGCGATGGCCCGCGCCGCCTTCTCCCGTTCGCCGGCCGTCGCGTCCGCCCGCGCCTCCGCGAGGACCGTCAGCGCGTCCAGCCGCCCGTGCCGGGTCAGCCGCAGCTGGAAGTGCGGGGCGACGGCCGGCGTACGCAGCACGATCTCCTCGATCTGGGTGGGGAAGAGGTTCACCCCGCGCAGGATCACCATGTCGTCGCTGCGGCCGGTGACCTTCTCCATCCGGCGGCACGCCCGCGCCGTCCCCGGCAGCAGCCGCGTCAGATCCCGGGTGCGATAGCGGATCACCGGCATCGCCTCCTTGGTCAGCGAGGTGAAGACCAGCTCCCCCTCCTCGCCGTCCGGCAACAGCTCACCGGTGAACGGGTCCACGACCTCCGGATAGAAGTGGTCCTCCCAGATGTGCAGCCCGTCCTTCGTCTCCACACACTCCTGCGCGACCCCCGGGCCCATCACCTCGGAGAGCCCGTATATGTCGACCGCGTCGATGGCGAACCGCTCCTCGATCTCCCGGCGCATCCCCTCGGTCCACGGCTCCGCGCCGAAGATCCCGACCCGCAGGGACGTCGAACGCGGATCGACGCCCTGCCGCTCGAACTCGTCCAGCAGCGTCAGCATGTACGACGGCGTGATCATGATGATCTCGGGCCGGAAGTCCTGGATCAACCGGACCTGGCGCGCGGTCATGCCCCCGGACGCAGGGATCACCGTGCAGCCGAGCCGCTCCGCCCCGTAGTGCGCCCCGAGCCCGCCGGTGAACAGCCCGTATCCGTACGCCACATGAACCTTGTGGCCGGGCCGCCCGCCCGCCGCCCGGATCGAACGGGCCACCACGTCCGCCCAGATGTCCAGGTCCCGTTCGGTGTACCCGACGACCGTCGGACGCCCGGTCGTGCCGCTGGAGGCGTGGATCCTGCGCACCTCGTGCTCCGGCACCGCGAACATCCCGAACGGGTAGTTGTCCCGCAGATCCGCCTTCACGGTGAACGGGAACCGGGCCAGATCGGCGAGCGCCCGGCAGTCGTCGGGCCGAAGTCCCGCGCTGTCGAAGGCGTTCCGGTAGAAGGGGACGTTGTCGTACGCGTGGCGCAGCGTGGACCGGAGCCGCTCCAGTTGCAGGGCCTCGAGTTCGCCGCGACCGAGCCGTTCCGCCGCGTCCAGCATGGCCGTCATCAGGGCCCTTCCCTCCGAAACGGGCGGCCAGTACGTGACAAACAGGCCGCAAGGGGGCGACCGATCATTCGGTCGATCTTCCTGGGAGCAGTAATTCAGGCGGCCGGGGGTGCTGGCAAGAGGTACGCGGGGTTCGCGGCGGATCAGCCCGCGGCGAAGTCCGGCGCGCCCGCTCCGGGCTTCCTGTTCGGATGGGAGCATGCCGATCTTCTCCGCGCACGACACGACCCCGCTCGCCTATCACCTGGTGGGGGAGGGGGAACCGCTGATCTGCCTGCCCGGCGGGCCGATGCGGGCGAGCGCGTATCTCGGTGACCTCGGCGGGCTCGCCGCCCGGCGGCAGCTCGTGTTGCTGGACCTCCGCGGCACCGGCGACTCCGGTGTGCCCGAGGACCCCTCGACGTACCGCTGCGACCGCCTCGTCGACGACGTGGAGGCGCTGCGCGAACACCTGGGCCTCGACCGGATCGACGTACTGGCGCATTCCGCCGGGGCCGACCTGGCCCTGCTGTACGCGGCCCGCCACCCGGACCGGCTGCGCCGACTGGCCCTCGTCACGCCCAGCACCCGGGCCGTGGGCATCAGGATCAGCGACCAGGACCTGCGCGAGGCCTCCGAGCTGCGGCGCGACGAGCCCTGGTACGCCGTGGCCAGGGCCGCCCAGGAGGCGCTGTTCGCCGGCGGACCGTTCGCCGAGCTGTGGCCCGCCGTCCAGCCCCTCACCTACGGCCGCTGGGACGCGGCTGCCCGCGCCCACGCCGAAGCCTCCGCCGGACAGACCAACGCGGAGGCGCGCGGCCACTACAGCGGAGAAGAGGTTCACGACCCCGCCTCCACCGCCGCCGCCCTGCGCGAACTGGCCGTGCCGGTCCTCGTCCTCGCCGGGGAGTACGACGGCCACCCGAGCCCGGACCGGGCCACGGAGCTCGCCGCGCTCTTCCCGGGCGCCGAGTTCGTCGTCCAGCGGGGCGCCGGGCACTTCCCGTGGCTGGACGACCCGGGAGCCTTCGCCCGTACGGTGGAGGCCTTCCTCGACCCCGACATCCGCACGGTGCGGGCGGGCGGGGTCCGGCTGGCGTACCGGGTGTGGGGCGCGGAACCGTCCCCGCCCGTCGTCCTCCTGCACGGCCGGGCGGGCTCCAGCGTGACCTGGACCCGGATCGCGGAGGACCTGGCCGCCGACCACCGCGTGTACGCCCCCGACTTCCGGGGCCACGGGCTGAGCGACTGGCCCGGCCGCTACACCTTCGAGATGTTCCGCGACGACCTGCACGCCTTCCTGGAGGCCCGCAACCTGGCCGGCGCGACCGTCGTCGGCCACTCCATGGGCGGGGTGGCCGCCTACCTCCTGGCCCAGCGGGAACCGGGCCTGATCGGACGGCTGGTCATCGAGGACGCGCCGCCCCTCCACCCGCTCGACCCGCCCCGGCCGCCCTCCGTCCGCCCGGAGGGCGCGCTCGACTTCGACTGGCCCGTCGTCCCCGACACCGACGCCCAGCTGAACGACCCCGACCCGGCCGTCCGGAGGCGGTTCCCGGAGATCACCGCGCCCACCCTCGTCATCGGGGGCGGCCCCACCAGCCACATCGACCAGGGGCATCTCGCACAGTTGGTCCGGGATGTACCGGATGCCGAGCTGGTCACCATCGACGCCGGGCACCTGATCCACACGGAACGGCCCGAGGAGTTCCTCGCGGCGATCCGGTCGTTCGGCCTCGCCTGACCGGGTCGGCCGAAGCGCACGACCTCTCGTTCCTCGACCCGTTCGGACACAGCGGCGTCAGTGGCGACGACGAGCCGATCTGGCGGTGGCGTGGGCATCCCTCGGTCACCGCTGCCGCTGCCGTTGCCGCTTCCGAGCCCCGACAGCCCTACGGTCACCCAGCCCTGGACCGGGCCCGGCACGGCCCGTCGCCATGCCGCGCATCGGGGTGCCCAGGCGCTTTGCGGCGCGACCGCATCGGGCTCCGGCGGCCCTGCGAGGGGGCTTCACCAAGTGGTCTGGCCGGCCGGGTTTCCGCTGGGGCTGTCGTGGAGCGAGAGCTGGACGCGGACGCGTTTGCCGACCGGCTCCCGGCGGATCTCGAAGCTCTGGCAGACCATGAGCACCAGCTCCAGCCCGTGCCGGCCCACCCGGGTCGGATCGGCGGGTGAAGCCACGGGAAGTACGGAGCCGGAGTCCCACATGGTGATGCCCAGCATGCTGCCGTCGGTCTCGAGGTCCAGCAGGCACGGACCCGGCGCGTACTTGCACACGTTCGTGGCAAGCTCGCTCACCACCAGCTGCGCCACGTCCACCGCCCGCGCGGACACGGACTTCCCGTGCAGGTCTTGAGCGCGGCAGAGGAAGTCCCGCACGAAGCCACGGGTGCGAGCGACCTCACCCGAGGCCATCTCGTATGCGGCGCTGTCTTGCACGGTGCTCGTGCCGGCCGCCTCTCGACGCTCCTGCTCGTTCCTGCCGTACATCATCAACTGGTCCATGAAGCGGGCCCCCGTCCACATCCACCCGCGTTCACCGCGAGTGGGACTCCTTTCCGCCTACCCGCCGCCGCTCATTTCAGACACGACCCGGTGCGCGGCCTGATCGGACCTCACGGCTTCCCCGGCGACGACTTAATACAAGTCGAAAGGAAAGTCCCGTCAGGATTCTTGACCGCGACCTACGCGACGGGCATTCTCCCGGAGAGCGCTCTCTCGCCTTCGGTTGATCTCTAGGAGCCCCCGCATGCCCGTAGTTGACATATCCCCAGCGGCCCCGGTGCCATACGGCCCCGGCCGCCGCAGTACCCCAAGGCCGGCCTCCCGCGGCGTCGTCGCCGCGATGGTCACCGTCCTGGCCGCCACTCTTCTTGCCTTCGTCCCCGCCGCGAGGGCCGAGGCCGCACCCGTCCTGCTGTCCCAGGGCAAGCCGGTCACCGCCTCCAGTGAGGAGAACTACGGCACCCCGGCCACCGCGGCCGTCGACGGCAACGCCACCACCCGTTGGTCCAGCGCCGCCTCCGACCCGCAGTGGATCCGCGTCGACCTCGGCGCGACCACGAAGCTGAGCCAGGTCGTCCTGGACTGGGAGGCGGCCTACGGCAAGGGCTACCGCGTCGAGCTGTCGGCCAACGGCTCCGACTGGTCGACCGCGTACCAGACCACCGACGGCGACGGCGGCACCGACACCCTGACCATCAGTGGTGAAGCCCGCTACGTCCGAGTGAACGGTACCGAACGCGGCACCCAGTACGGTTTCTCCCTCTGGGAGTTCAAGGTCTACGGCGAGTCCGGCGGCACCGACGGCCCGCAGCTGCCCGGCGGCGGCGACCTCGGCCCGAACGTGCACGTCTTCGACCCCTCCACGCCCAACATCCAGGCCAAACTGGACCAGGTCTTCGACGAGCAGGAGGCGGCGCACTTCGGCAACGGCCGGCACCAGTTCCTCTTCAAGCCCGGCACCTACAACAACCTGAACGCCGAGATCGGCTTCTACACCTCGATCTCCGGCCTCGGCCTCAAGCCCGACGACACCACCATCAACGGTGACGTGACCGTCGACGCGGGCTGGTTCAACGGCAACGCGACGCAGAACTTCTGGCGTTCGGCCGAGAACCTGGCCATCAACCCGGTCAGCGGCACCAACCGCTGGGCCGTCTCGCAGGCCGCCTCCTTCCGCCGCATGCACGTCAAGGGCGGGCTCAACCTGGCCCCGAACGGTTACGGCTGGGCCAGCGGCGGCTACATCGCCGACTCCAAGGTGGACGGCCAGGTCGGCAACTACTCGCAGCAGCAGTGGTACACCCGCGACAGCTCGATCGGTGGCTGGTCCAACTCCGTCTGGAACCAGACCTTCTCGGGCGTCGAGGGCGCACCCGCCAACTCGTTCCCCGAGCCCCGCTACACCACGCTCCAGACCACTCCGATCTCGCGCGAGAAGCCGTTCCTGTACCTGGACGGCAACACGTACAAGGTCTTCGTCCCCGAGAAGCGCACCAACGCCCGCGGCGTCTCCTGGAACGGCACCCCGCAGGGCACCTCGATCGGCCTGGACAAGTTCTACGTGGTCAAGGAAGGCGCGACCGCGGCCACCATCAACCAGGCGCTGTCCCAGGGCCTCAACCTCCTCTTCACCCCCGGCATCTACCACGTCGACCAGCCCATCAACGTCAACCGCGCGGACACGGTCGTCCTCGGCCTCGGTCTCGCGACGATCATCCCCGACGGCGGCGTCACCGCGATGAAGGTCGCCGACGTCGACGGCGTGAAGCTCGCCGGCTTCCTGATCGACGCCGGCACGGTCAACTCCCCGACCCTGCTGGAGGTCGGCACACAGAACTCCTCCGCCGACCACGCCGCCAACCCCACCTCCGTCCAGGACGTCTACGTCCGCATCGGCGGCGCGGGCGCCGGCAAGGCCACCACCTCCATCGCCGTCCACAGCGACGACGTGATCATCGACCACACCTGGGTGTGGCGCGCCGACCACGGCGAGGGCGTCGGCTGGGAGACCAACCGCGCCGACTACGGGGTCCGGGTGTACGGCGACGACGTGCTCGCCACCGGCCTGTTCGTCGAACACTTCAACAAGTACGACGTCGAGTGGTACGGCGAGCGCGGCCGGACGATCTTCTACCAGAACGAGAAGGCGTACGACGCACCCAACCAGGCAGCCATCCAGAACGGCGACACGAAGGGCTACGCCGCCTACCGGGTCGACGACTCCGTCGACGTGCACGAGGGCTGGGGGATGGGCAGCTACTGCAACTACAACGTCGATTCGACCATCCGCCAGGACCACGGCTTCAAGGCACCGGTGAAGCCGGGCGTGAAGTTCCACAGCCTGCTGGTGGTGTCGCTCGGCGGAATGGGCCACTACAACCACGTCATCAACAACACCGGAGCCTCCACGGTCCCGGCCGGCACCACGACCGTGCCGTCCACCCTGGTCTCCTTCCCCTGATCCGTCCCCCGCGGTGAAACCCCCCGCGGTGGACGACCCCCCCCCGGGCCGATCCTGACAGTCGGCCCGGGGGGACCTCCCCGCGGTGAGGGCTCACCCGCCGACCCTCTCTCCCACGGACGGCCGCCGTCCTCCCCGACGGCGGCCGTCCGTGTGTTCCCCCCATCCTCCTCAGGAGCCGCCATGCTGTCCCTGCGCAGACCCGCTCTCACCCTGACCCTCGGCGCGCTGTTCGCCTCCTCCCTCACGCTCATCGCCGCGCCGACCGAGGCGCGCGCCGCCGACCCCCTGATCTCCCAGGGCAAGACCGCCACCGCCTCCTCGAACGAGGGCGCCGGCCTCTCCGCCGCACAGGCCGTCGACGGCGACCTCACCGGCACCCGCTGGTCCAGCCAGTGGTCCGACCCCCAGTGGATCCGGATCGACCTCGGCAAGAGGTCCGACCTGAGCCGGGCCGTACTGACCTGGGAGGGCGCCTACGGCAAGGCGTACGAGATCCAGGCCAGCGACAACGGCACCGACTGGACCACCCTGAAGAAGGTCACCGACGGCGACGGCGGCACCGACGACCTCGCCCTCGCCGGCTCCGGCCGCTACGTCCGGATGCTCGGCACCGCGCGCCCCGGTGGATACGGCTACTCCCTCTGGGAGTTCCAGGTCTACGGCTCCCAGGGCACCACCGACCCCCCGCCCGGCGGCGCCGTCAAGGTCACCGGCTCCCAGGGCGCGTGGCAGCTCACCGTCGGCGGACAGCCGTACACCGTCAAGGGCCTCACCTGGGGCCCGTCCATGGCGGACGCTCCGAAGTACATGCCCGACCTGAAGTCGATGGGCGTCAACACCGTCCGCACCTGGGGCACGGACGCCGGCACCAAGCCGCTTCTCGACGCGGCCGCCGCGAACGGCCTGCGGGTCATGAACGGCTTCTGGCTCCAGCCCGGCGGCGGCCCCGGCAGCGGCGGCTGCGCGAACTACGTCACCGACACCGCGTACAAGTCGACCATGCTCACCGAGATCGCCAAGTGGGTCGAGACCTACAGGAACCACCCCGCGACCCTCATGTGGAACGTCGGCAACGAGTCCGTCCTCGGCCTCCAGAACTGCTACAGCGGCGCGGAGCTCGAAGCCCAGCGCAACGCCTACACGACGTTCGTCAACGACGTGGCCAAGAAGATCCACTCCATCGACGCCGACCACCCGGTGACCTCCACCGACGCGTGGACCGGCGCCTGGCCGTACTACAAGCGCAACGCCCCCGACCTCGACCTGTACTCGATGAACGCCTACGGCGACACCTGCGGGGTCCAGCAGGACTGGGAGGAGGGCGGCTACACCAAGCCCTACATCATCACCGAGAGCGGCCCCGCAGGCGAGTGGGAGGTGCCCGACGACGCCAACGGCGTCCCCGACGAGCCGACCGACGTGCAGAAGCGCGACGGCTACACCAAGTCCTGGGACTGCGTCACCGGCCACCGGGGCGTGGCCCTGGGTGCGACCCTCTTCCACTACGGCCTGGAGCACGACTTCGGCGGGGTGTGGTTCAACCTGATCCCCGACGGCCTGAAGCGGCTGTCGTACTACTCGGTGAAGAAGGCGTACACGGGCTCCAACGCCGGTGACAACCTGCCGCCGGTCATTACCGGCATGGCGGTGACGCCGGCCGGTTCCGCCCCGGCGGGCAAGGAGTTCACCGTCCACGCGGACATCCGCGACCCCGAGGGCGACCAGCTCACCAACAAGATCTTCCTCAGCGGCAACTACGCCAACGGCGACAAGCGGCTCGTACCGGCGCAGTTCCGGTCCACGGGCGACGGCACGTTCGCGGTCACCGCGCCCGAGAAGCTCGGCGTGTGGAAGGTCTACATCCAGTCCGAGGACGGGAAGGGCAACGCGGGCATCGAGACCAAGTCGGTCAAGGTCGTCGCGCCGCCGATGACCGGCACCAATGTCGCTCTCGGCAAGCCCACCACGGCCTCCAGCTCCCAGGCCTCGTACGGCGACTGCCCCTGCCCGCCGGAGCGCGCCACGGACGGCAAGACCGACACCCGCTGGGCCAGCGACTGGAGCGACCCGCAGTGGATAGCGGTCGACCTCGGTGCGCGGATGCCGGTCCGTAACCTGCAACTGGTGTGGGACCCGGCCTACGCCAAGTCCTACGAGGTCCAGGTCTCGGACGACGGCAATGCCTGGCGCACGGTCCACACCACGACGACCGGCAACGGCGACATCGACACCATCGCCCTGACCGAAACGGCCCGCCACGTGCGGCTCCAGCTCACCGCCCGCGGCACGGGCTGGGGCTACTCACTGCACGAGTTCGGCGTCTACAGCTGATCGGGGCCGTTCAGGGGGCCGTTCCGGCGTGGAGCGGCCCCCACTCCCGTCGCCCGTGGAAGGCCGAGGCGGGTGAACGAAGCCTGCCGTCCGCCCGGCCATGCCTTTCCGCCACTCAGGTGGGAGCGGCCTGGCATGCCGGGTAGGGGAGGGCACAGCGGGATACGGTCGCCTGGCACCCGGCCCGCCCGGCGTTTCGAGGTGAAGGACGTCGGCTGCGCTCGCCCCACCAGGAGGCGTACCTGTCCGACCGAGAGGAATGCCGTGCCCGCTGACTTCGACGTCGTGATCGTGGGCGCGGGTGCGGCCGGGATGAGCCTGGCGTACCACCTCTGCGCACCGGGCGGTGACGTACCTCTGTCGGTCGCCCTCGTCGACGCCCCGCCGGGGCCTCTGCGCGCGCCCCCGCGGACCTGGTGCTTCTGGGAGCCGCCGGGCGGGCCCTACGACCCGGCCCTGGCCGCTTCCTGGGCCCGGCTGCGGGTCCGGGCGGCCGACGGGACCTCCACCGTGGCCCAGCTCCCGCGGCTGCGCTACAAGATGCTGTGCTCGGACGCCTTCGAGGCACTGGTCGAGCAACGGTTGTCCCGCGCACCGGACCTGTGCCGGATGGAGGCGACCGCGAGTGCCGTACGCGACGCCCCGTCCGGCGTCGGCGGCGAGGTTCTGACCCGGGCCGCGTGCGGTGAACGGGTCCTCGTGCGTGGCCGTCTCGTCTTCGACTCCCGGCCGTCCCACCGCCGGCCCCCCGCCCGCACGACGCTGCTCCAGCACTTCACCGGCTGGTTCGTCCGCACCGAGCGTCCCGCGTTCGATCCGGGGACCGCGGAGCTGATGGACTTCCGTACGCCGCAGCCCGCGCGCGGGCTCTCGTTCGGCTATGTCCTGCCGCTGGACCCGCACACCGCGCTGGTCGAGTACACCGAGTTCTCACCTGCCCCGCTGGACACCGACGGCTACCGGCGGGCCCTGCGCCACTACACCCACGACGTGCTGAGGCTCGGGCCGCTCCAGGTCACGGCGGAGGAGCACGGTGTCATCCCCATGACGGACGGCCGCTTCCCGCGCAAGCCGGGGCGTTCGGTGTATCGCATCGGCACCGCCGGAGGCGCGACCCGCCCGTCGACCGGCTACACCTTCGCGGCCGTGCAGCGACAGAGCCGGGCCGTCGCCGATCAGTTGCGCTCCGGACGCCCGCTGCGGATGCCCGCCCCGTACGGGCGGCGGGCGCGGCTGATGGACGCCGTGCTGCTGAGGGCCCTGGACAGCGGCAGGGTGGACGGCGCGGACTTCTTCAGCCGCCTCTTCCGCCACGTTCCCGGCGAGCGGCTGCTCACCTTCATGGACGGCCGTTCGCAGCTGCACGAGGACCTGCTCATCGGCCTGCGGACACCGATGGCCCCCATGCTGCGGACCGTCTTCGAACTCCCCTTCAGACCTCGGCGTGAACGCCCAGCGGCTCCGTCACCTCCCGCACCGACCGCCCACGAACGGAGCACCCCATGACCCTGTTGCGCGGTGACGCGCTGTCCGAGGCCTTCGACCACGGTTCCACCGCCTACGACCGCCTCGTCTCGGCCAGCCCCGGCTACCACGCGCACCTGCGCCGCTCCGCACGCCGTCTGGGCCTGCCGGAGGGGGGAAGCGGGCTGCGCGTGCTCGACCTGGGGTGCGGAACGGGCGCTTCCACGGCCGCGCTCCTCGCTGCCGCCCCGCGCGCCCGGATCACCGGAGTCGACGCGTCCGCGGGCATGCTGGACCGCGCGGCGGCCAAGAGCTGGCCGCGGGGCGTCGACTTCGCGCATCTCCCGGTCGAGGAGCTGGCCGGACGGCTGGAAGCCGGTTCCTTCGACGCGGTGTTCGCCGGCTACCTCTTCCGCAACCTCACGAGCCCCGACGAGGCCCTCGACATGGTGCGCGGTCTGCTCGTACCGGGCGGCCGCCTCGCCGTCCACGAATACACGCTCGGCGGATCCCCCGTCCACCGTGCGGTGTGGAGCGTGGTCTGCTCACTGATCATCCAGCCCGCCGGCCGGCTCGCCGGGGACGCGGGCCTCTACCGGCACCTCCGGGACAGTGTCACCCAATTCGACACGGCTCCCGCGTTCGCCCACCGGTTGCGCCGGGCCGGCTTCGCCGACGTACGCGTCCTCCCGCTGCCCGGCTGGCAGACCGGCATCACCCACACCTTCGTCGCTCGCACCGCGGTCGTCCCGGGGGCAGGGGCGTGAGGTTCCCGCGGGACAGCGGCAGGGGGCACCGGCACGGCCGGGACCGGCAGGCGGCGGTCGTGCCGGCACCGGCCGGCCGCGCCCGGTTCACGGGGCACGCTCCCGCGGTCGCGGTCGCCGGCGGCGGCATCGCTGGGATCGCGGCGGCCACCCTCCTGGCGGAACGCGGCGTACGCGTCACCCTCTACGAGCGCGAACCGGGCCTGGGCGGCAGGTTGTCGGGGTGGCCCACCGAGCTCGCCGACGGCACCACGGTGACGATGAGCCGGGGTTTCCACGCGTTCTTCCGGCAGTACTACAACCTGCGCGGACTTCTGCGTCGGGTCGACCCGGAGCTCGGGTCCCTGACCCGGCTGCCCGACTATCCGCTGTGGCACAGCTCCGGCCTGCGGGACAGCTTCGCCCAGGTGCCGCGCACCCCTCCGTTCAGTGCGATGGGGTTCGTCGCTCTCAGCCCCACCTTCGGTCCGCGGGACCTGATCCGGATGAACCCGAGGGCGGCGGTCGGGCTGCTGGACGTGCGGGTGCCCGAGGTCTACGAACGGCTCGACGGGATCAGCGCCACCGACTTCCTCGACCGCATCCGCTTCCCGGAAGCCGCCCACCACCTGGCGTTCGAGATCTTCTCCCGCAGCTTCTTCGCCGACCCGCGTGAACTGTCGGCCGCCGAACTGGCTCTGATGTTCCACATCTACTTCCTCGGCTCCAGCGAGGGCCTGCTCTTCGACGTGCCGGGCGAACCGTTCCCCACAGCCCTGTGGGAACCGCTGCACCGCTACCTGGAGCTCCACGGCGTCGACGTACGGACACAGACACCGCTCCGGCGGGTCCGCCCCCTGCGCGGCGGCGGGCTGGACCTCACGACGGACGACCGCACCACCCGGTACGACGCCCTCGTCCTCGCCCTGGACAGCGGTGGCCTGCGCCGCCTCGTCGCCGCCTCCCCCGAGCTGGGCGACAACGACTGGCGCGCACGGATCGCACGGTTGCGCACCGCCCCGCCGTTCCTGGTCTCACGGCTCTGGCTCGACCGGCCCGTGGCGCACGACCGGCCCGGGTTCCTGGGAACCAGCGGCTACGGTCCGCTGGACAACGTGAGCGTCCTCGACCGCTGGGAGGGCGAGGCCGCCCGATGGGCCCGGCGCACGAGGGGCTCGGTCGTCGAGCTGCACGCGTACGCCGTAGCGCCGGACGCCGACCGTTGCGCCGTACAGGACGAGGCGCTGGGACAACTGCACCGCGTCTACCCGGAGACCCGGAGCGCCCGCCTTCTGGACGCGCGCCACGAATGGCGGGCGGACTGCCCCATGTTCCCCGTGGGCGGCTACCGGGACCGGCCCGGCGTGCGCAGCCCCGACCCCACGGTCACCGTGGCCGGGGACATGGTCCGCACCGAGCTGCCCGTGGCCCTGATGGAACGCGCGGCCACCAGCGGGTTCCTCGCCGCGAACGCCCTGCTGGAACGCTGGGGCGTACGGGGGCAGAAGCTCTGGACCGTCCCGCGCGCGGGACGGTCGGCCGTTCTGCGCCGGCTCGCCGCGCTGGCCGGCTGACGCGGGAGGCGCGCGGAGCTTCACGGAAGCGGGCCGCTCGTCAGCCCGGGAACGTCCCGCTGTCGCGGAGTTCCCAGCGCCTCTCCGCGTACGCCAGGTCGTCCCGCCACAACCGGCCGGCCGAGGCGCGCATCAGGGGGCGCAGCAGCGGAGCGGCCGCCCGGGCCACGGCGAAGCCACGACGGTCCGACGCCGCGACCAACGCCTCCGTCACGGCGGTGCGGGGCTTGCCCCGCTCGTCCCGAGCGAGGGGAGTGGCGTGGGTCTCCACGACGGACCCCGCGCCCTCGCCCTCGACGATGTGCATGACGACCGTACGGGGCTCGGGCGCCGTGAACCGGGCCCGGACCGGCACCACCAGTCGCCCGGCCACCTTGAAGGACACGTCGACGGTGAACCCGTCGTCGTCCGCCGGGCTGTCGGCGGGGGTTCCCGTCACCGTCAGGTCCACGAAGGAGTACGGGTGGAACCACGCGCCGTGCCACGGATCGAGGCGGTTGGCCACCACGTCTTCCGGCTCGCAGCGACCTACGCCGGAGTAGACCGCCTCCACGGCGTCCCGCGCCCCTGGCCGGGCGGGCAGGTACGGACGTTCCGAAGGGGGCTCGCCCCCCACGCGGTCGAGCCGCACCCAGAGGAGGACCCCGTCGTCGAAGGCGGGATAGGGCTCCCATCCGGCGAACGGCCGGCCGTCCAGTACGAGTCCGTGCCAGTGGCAGACCAGCGTGCCGCAGCGGACGGGGCTGTCGCGCAGCGGAGCCCCCAGATGCGGGCACGCACCCGGACCGGTGCGCAGCTTTCCCCCGCCGTCGCGCCATGCCACCACTTCGGTGGAGCCGACCGTGACCCCGAGGGCCTTCCCGGGAGGAAGGGCGCGCGAGGCGCCGATGACGTACCAATTGCCGGAAGGCCTGCTCCGCGCGCGCTTCAGGGCCTCCGCGATGATTCCGGGTTTCGCCTCGCGCCACGTGGGCGCCTGACGCTCCCACGGGACGGGCGCACGCCGCACCCGCAAAGGAATGCGCCCGGACCGTGGGCGTCCTGCCGCCGGGCTCATACCGCGTCCTCCCGCACCGGGGCCGGGGCGCCGGCCGCCGGCGGCCGGGACAGCCCGTCGGACCTGACCGCCGCGACCACGTCCGCTCGGCGCCGGCGCACCGTGCGTACGGCGACCGCCCGCACCAGGCCGTCCAGCGCCACGGCGGCCCGTCGTCGGCGCGGGACGACCGCCCGGCGGTGCAGAACCGCGTAGCCCTCCGCCTCGATCGCGTCGAGGATGCCGCTGTACAGCACGAACGCCGTACGGATGCAGGGCCGCGACACCGGGGCGAGCATCGCGAGGCCGGGCAGGGCGGCCCGGTAGACGGCCCGGTTGTGGGCTGCGGCAGCTCGCAGTACGTCGGTGATCCGGCTGTCGGGCAGCCCGGTGATCCGGCTCCACTCGAAGCGGTCCCGGTCCACCCCGTGCGCGGCCAGCAGCTCGGCCGGCAGATAGAGCCGTCCCCGGTCCAGGTCCTCGCCCACGTCCCGCAGGAAGTTGGTCAGCTGGAAGGCGACGCCGAGCGCGGCCGCGTGCGGTGCCGCTTCCTCGCGCGCCACCACCGTCCCGAGCACCGGCAGCATCTGAAGGCCGATCACCGCGGCCGAACCGTGCATGTACCGGCCGAGTTCCTCGTACGAGGCGTACCCGCCGACCGTCAGGTCGCTGCGCATGGACGACAGGAAGTCGGTGAAGTGCCGATGGTCGATGCCGTACCGGCCCGCTGTGTCGGCGAGGGCACGGATCACCGGCTCGCCGTCCCCGGACCCTCGCAACCCTGCCTCCAGCTGGGCTTCCAGGGCGAGCAGGGCACGGGCGCGCTCCCCGGGCGTGGCTGTGGTGTCGAGATCATCGACGATGTCGTCGGCCCGGCGGGCGAAGCCGTACAGGGCGTGGACGGCCGGCCTCCGGCCGACGGGAAGGAGCCGCGTCGCGAGGAAGTAGGTCTTGCCGTGACGTGCGTTGAGGCCGCGGCAGCGGGTGTACGCGGCCCGGAGCGCGGGGTCATGGATGCCTGCCGCGTCGAGTTCGTGGTCGGTCATGCGCTGGCACCTCTCGGGACAGGGCGCGGGGTCCGGGCGATACGGGGGCCGGTAATCCTCTCCGCCGCCAGCTTCCCGGAGATCAGGACGGTCGGCACGCCGACGCCGGGCGTGGTGCCGCAGCCGGCGAGGACGGCGTTGACCGTGCCCCGCACCAGGTTGCGCGGCCGGAAGGGGCCGGTCTGGGGGAAGGTGTGGGCCACCGAGAAGGGGGTGCCCGCAGCATGCCCCTGCGCGGTCCAGTCCACCGGCGTGACCAGCCCCTCCTCCTCGATCGCCGCGCCCAGACCGGGCATCTCACGGCGCTCCAGCTCGGCCACCAGCTCGTCCCGGTAGCGGGGTCCCAGCTCCTGCCATTCCCGTACGCCGGGCCCGACCTCGGTGTTCGGGCAGGGAGCCAGCACGTAGTGGAGGTGCTTGCCCGGCGGTGCGAGAGAGGGGTCGGTCGCGGTGGGCCGGGTGATGAGGAGCGAGGGGTCCGACATCAGCTTCCCGGTGCGGGTGAGTTCGTGGAAGGTGTTCTTCCAGGCCGCGCCGAAGGAGATGGTGTGGTGCGCCAGGTCCGGCCAGGTGCGGTCCGTGCCCGCGTGCAGGATCACCGCGGACGGCGAGTGCCGCAGGGGCAGGGGGCGGTGCGGGCTGCGGCCGAGCAGTCGGTAGCTGATCGGGAGATCAGGGGTCAGGACGACCGCGTCGCACGGAATGCGCTCCTGGTCGGTGACGACAGCGGTGACCCGGTCGCCCGAGCGCTCCAGCCGGGTCACCCTCTGACCGTAGCGGAGGGAGGCTCCGGCCTCGGCGGCCGTGTCCGCCATCGCCCGGGGCAACGCGTGCATGCCGCCCCGGGGGAAGTACACACCGGCCACCGTGTCCATGTAGGCGATCACCGCGTACGCGGCCAGCGCCCGTGCCGGCGGCACGCCCGCGTACAGCGCCTGGAAGGAGAAGACCCTGCGCAGCCGTTCGTCCGACACGAAGTGCCCGATCCGCGCGTCGAGCCGGCCGAAACCGCCGAGCGCCGCGAGGCGGGCCAGGTCAGGATGGGCGAGCTGGAGCGGTGAGTCGAAGTTGGTGTCGATGAAACGGCGCATCTGCACCCGGTAGAGGCGCTCCAGCCAGATCCGCAGCCGCCGGTAGCCGACCGCCTGCCGGGCCCCCGCGAACTCCTCGACGGCGGCCTCCATCGCGGCGCCGTCGGTGTGCACGTCGAGCTGGGACCCGTCGGCGAACCGCGCCCGGTAGGCGGGGACCAGCCTGATCAGCTCCAGCCGGTCGGCCATCCGCTCCCCGACCGCGGCGAAGGCCTCCTCCACCAGATCCGGCATCGTCAGCACCGTCGGCCCGGTGTCGATACGGAAGCCCCCCGACTCCAGGAGCCCGGCCCGGCCCCCGGGCACGCCCTCCCGCTCGACGACCGTCACGCGGCGGCCCGCGCCCAGCAGGTGCAGCGCGGCGGCCAGTCCGGCCAGCCCGGCGCCGACCACCACCACATGGTCGACGGGCCCCTTGACCGTGATCACCCGGCATTGCCTCCTTCGGTCGCGATCAGGACCGGGGAGGCGCCTGCCGCCCCGGTGCCGCCGTCGTGCGTCGCACCGGCGGTGGCGGGGGAGGGGGCGGTCCGCTCTCCGGAGACCGTGCGCAGCAGACCGAGGAGCTGCCGGCCGCCGTGCGCGTCCACGTCGACGGCCTGTCGCAGACGGCGTACGGCGTGGTCGCGGAGGCGCTCCGCCTTCCGCTCCACATGGGAGCGCGCCCCCGTCATCTCGAGCACGCCGCGTACGTCCGCGAGATCCTCCTCGGTGAGATCGGCGTTGCCGGTGACGCGGCCCAGTACCTCCAGCGCTTGTTCGTCGCCCGCCGCTTCGGCCCACCTCCGGCCTACAGCCAGCAGGTAGGTCGACTTGCCCTCGCGGACATCGTCGCCGGACGGCTTCCCGGTCAGCGCCGGGTCGCCGAAGACCCCGAGCAGATCGTCCCGCAGCTGAAAGGCGATACCGGCACATCGGCCGGCGGAGCGGAGAGCGTCGGTGGTCCGGTCATCGGCGCCCGCCAGGGCGGCACCGATCGCCAGAGGCCGCTCGACGGAGTACGAAGCACTCTTGAGACGGGCGGTCCGCAAGGCCTGCGCCACTGATGACCCACCGCTGACCTGGCCCCGCAGATCCAGGTACTGCCCGGCGACCATCTCGGTCCGCATGGCCCGCCACAGGGCGCCGATCCGACGCCGCTGGACGGCGGACAGCATGGTCTCCGCCACGGTGTCGTCGGCCCAGACCAGGGCGAGGTCACCCGCCAGCACGGCGGCCGAGGTGCCGAAGGCGGAACCCCGCTCGGAATCCGGCGGGAGGCCCGCGCGCTCTGCCAGACCGATGTGCACGGCAGGCTTCCCCCGGCGGAGCCGCGAGCGGTCCATCACATCGTCATGGATCAGCGCGCAGCTCTGGATCAGCTCCAGCGCCACCCCGAGCCGCAGCGCGGCCGCGGTCTCCGCCGCACCGCAGGAACGCATCCCCCACCACAGGAGGCGGGGCCGCATCCGCTTGCCGCCCTCCAGCGTGAAGTCGGCGACCCGTCGTGCCAACTCCTCGCCGAAGGAGACGTCGCTCCGCACCGCCTCGTCGATCCGGTCCGCCAGCACGGCCCGTGCGGTGCGCAGGACCGCCTCGACCACGTCCGAGTCCACGACCCGGGCGTCCTCGCACGATGGGGTGGGGTGGCGGCCTCCGCCCACCTCGGGGGCGGGGCGCGAAGAATCGCCGAACGAGTGTTTCGCAGGCTGGCAGCGGTCCATCTCACGCCTTTCCGAGATCAGTGGTGACGACGGACGACTCGGCACTCCGCCCGGGCGCGTACCCCGATCGCATGCCTTCGTGCACTGCCGACCGAAGGTTCGCGCCGCGCGACGGCAGGCACTTATGCAGAGACGATCACGTCGGCCGCGCACTCCTGGTGGAGAAACACCCCGGACACGTCATGACGGCGGCCACCCCGCCCGTATGGCCCACGTGGACGGGCGCACACCGGCCCGTCCCGGTAGAAACATCTCGGGGTGGGGGGCCGAACAGGTTCTCCTTGTCGGGGCGCCCGCGTGCCGCATATGCCAAAGGCTGTCCCATCGGCCAGGTTGGTCGCACTGCACCTACCGATGACATGAAGGAGAGCGCCATGATTCGTCGTATCGCGATCACGCTGGCGGCTGTCGCCACGGCCGGGTTCGTCGCCGCGGGACCGGCTTCCGCCCAGGCAGCGAACGGCTGGGACGGCCCGGCCGGCGGCGGTCACGCGGAGATCGAGGGTGGCTGGGCCAGCGGCGAGTACCGCAACCTCGGCGGCCCCTACGGGATCACCTACATCAAGGGCGAGAAGGCCTACTTCGACGCGGAGCGCGGCTACTTCGTCCGCTGACCCGGCAGCCGGGCGACCCGGCTGCGGCCGTTCCGGAACGGGCGAGGGGCCCACCCCACCACGGGGGCGGGCCCCTCACCCGTGCCGTCGCGCGCCGACAAGGACGGTGGGCCGGCACGCACCGGGCTCCGAGCGATGGCCCGGCGGCCTCAGCCCCGGTCGGCCCCCGCCGCCACCGCTTTCGCCCAGCGGTAGTCCGCCTTGCCGCTGGGCGAGCGCCGGATCCGGTCGGTGAGCACCAGCGCGCGGGGGATCTTGTAGCCGGCGAGTCGGGTCCGGCAGTGCGCCTGTATCTCGTTCAGGGTCAACGCACTTGCTTCCTCGCGCAGTTGGACCACGGCGGCGACCCGGTTTCCCCAGCGTTCGTCGGGTACGCCCGCGACGAGCGCGTCGTACACGTCCGGATGGGACTTGAGCGCCTGCTCGACCTCCTCCGGATACACCTTCTCGCCCCCGGTGTTGATGCACTGGGAGCCCCGGCCGAGCACGGTGACGATGCCGTCCGCGTCCACGGTCGCCATGTCGCCCAGCAGCACCCACCGCTCCCCGCCCCTGTGGAAGAAGGTGTCGGCGGTCTTGGCCGGGTCGTTGTAGTAGCCGAGCGGGACGTGCCCGCGCTGGGCGATGCGGCCCGGCTCGCCCGGGGCCACCGGCTCGTGACTCACCGGATCGACCACGGCCGTACGGGCGTTGACCTGCACCCGGAAACCCTTCTCCGGCCCCGAGTCGGCGGTGGCGGTGCCGTTGAAACCGGACTCGGAGGAACCGAAGTTGTTCAGCAGCATCACGGTCGGCACGAGCGCCTGGAACTCCGCCCGCACCGAGTCCGACATGATCGCCCCGGAGCTGGAGACGGAGAACAGTGACGAGCAGTCCGTTCCGCGCAACTGCCCTTTCAGGCAGTCGATCAGTGGTCGCAGCATCGCGTCGCCGACCAGCGAGACACTGGTGACCTTCTCCTTCTCGATCGTCCGCAACACCTCGGAAGGTACGAACTTACGGTGCACGACGATGCGTTGGCCGAAATTGAAGCCGATGAACGCGGTCAGCGTGGAGGTCCCGTGCATCAGTGGCGGGGTGGGGAAGAAGGTGATCCCCCCGCCGCCCGCGGCGACCCGCTCCGCCAGCTCCTGCGGGCTCCTCACCGGATCGCCGGTCGGGGCGCCGCCGCCCAGGCCCGAGAAGAAGAGATCTTCCTGACGCCACATCACGCCCTTCGGCATCCCGGTCGTGCCGCCCGTGTAGATGATGAACTGGTCGTCGGCCGAGCGGGGTGCGAAGCCCCGCCCGGCCTCGCCCGACGCCTCCGCCTCGGTGAACGACACGACCGGCACGGCCGGGGGAGCGGCGGGGGCGGGTCCCACCCTGACGAGGTGGCGCAGGCCCGGGGCCTGCGGGGCGGCCGCCGCGACCCGCTCGTCGAACTCGCCGTCGAAGACCAGCGCCGCCAGGTCCGCGTCCTGGTAGAGATAGACCAACTCCTCCTCGACATACCGGTAGTTGACGTTCACCGGAACGATCCTCGCCTTGAGGGCTCCCAGTACCGTCTGGAGGTATTCGACCCCGTTGTAGAGGTGCAGCCCCAGGTGCTCGCCCGGCCGGATCCCCGCGTCGATCAGGTGGTGGGCGATCCGGTTGGCGGCGGCGTCCAGCTCCGCGTACGTGAGCCGCCGCTCCGCGCCCGTACCGGGATGGTCGACGTACAGGAGCGCCTCGCGGTCGGGCACCGCGTCGACGACCGATTCGAACAGGTCGGCAAGGTTGTACTCCACCGTTCCTCCTGACCCCGGGTGACTGGCGGCTCGGCCGTCATTAGAGCGCCGGGCGGCACAACTGGGAAGGGGCGGCGTCGAAACAATCTGACGAGCTGTCAGAAATCTATTGAACTGCGTCCCCTCCTCCTGCAACCTGTTCCAGGTCTGGAGAACAGGAGTCGGTCATGGGCGGTACGGAACACCTCACCGTGCGGCGCGAAGGCGCCACGCTGGTGCTCACCTTGAACAGACCACAGGCCAGGAACGCGCTCTCGTTGCCGATGCTCGTCGGCCTGTACGACGGCTGGCTCGCGGCCGACGCGGACGACACGGTCCGCTCCGTCGTCCTGACCGGCGCGGGTGGCGCGTTCTGCGCCGGCATGGACCTCAAGGCCCTGGCGGGCGGCGGGATGGAGGGTGAGGAGTACCGGGAGCGGATGACGGCCGACCCGGACCTCCACTGGAAGGCGATGCTGCGCCACCACCGCCCGCGCAAACCGGTCATCGCCGCCGTGGAGGGCGCCTGCGTCGCGGGCGGCACCGAGATACTCCAGGGCACCGACATCCGCGTCGCCGGAGCGGGAGCCACCTTCGGGCTCTTCGAGGTCCGCCGGGGCCTCTTCCCGATCGGCGGCTCCACGGTCCGGCTGCCCCGTCAGATCCCCCGCACCCACGCCCTCGAAATGCTCCTCACCGGCCGCCCGTACACCGCCGACGAGGCCGCCGCCATCGGGTTGATCGGCAGGGTCGTGCCCGACGGAACGGCGCTGGAGGAGGCCCTTGCCGTCGCCGAACGGGTCAACGCCTGCGGGCCGCTCGCCGTCGAGGCCGTCAAGGCCTCGGTCTACGAGGGCGCGGAGCTGGCCGAGACCGAGGCGCTGGCCGCCGAACTCAAGCGCGGCTGGCCCGTGTTCGCCACCGAGGACGCCAAGGAAGGTGCGCGCGCATTCACCGAGAAGCGGCCGCCGGTCTACCGGCGCGCCTGAGCGCCGGGCGCTCGGCTCCCCGGTCCAGGCCCTCTCGCCAAGGAGGCAGTAGCCATGTCCGACGTCCTCAGCGCCCCGCTGGTGGTCGCATTCCCCTTCACCCGATCGCTCGGCCCCGTCCAGAGCGCCTTCCTCACCGGACTGCGCGAACGCACCGTCCTCGGCGTCCGCACGGAGGACGGCACGGTGCTCGTGCCTCCCGTGGAGTACGACCCCGTCACCGCGAGCGAGATCAGCGACCTCGTCGAGGTCGCCCCCACCGGCACCGTCACCACCTGGGCCTGGAACCCGGACTCGCGCCGCGACCAGCCGCTCGGCACGCCCTTCGCCTGGGTGCTCGTCCGCCTCGACGGGGCCGGCACCGCACTCCTGCACGCACTCGACGCGCCGGGCCCGGAAGCCGTGCGCACTGGCATGCGCGTCCGCATCCGCTGGGCCGCGACGCGCACCGGAGCCATCACCGACATCGCCTGCTTCGAACCGTACGACGGTGAGCCCGGCAACCACGAACCCGCCCCGCACACAGGGGTGTTCGCAGACCCCGTCACCGGCATCGTCACCCCGGCCCGCCTCGACTACGTCCACACCCCGGGCCGTGCCCAGAGCGCCTACCTCGCCGCCCTGGAAGGCCACCGTACCGTCGGCGAACGCTGCCCCGCCTGCCGCAAGGTCTACGTCCCGCCGCGCGGAGCCTGTCCCACCTGCGGGGTCGCCACCGCCGAACAGGTCGAGGTCGGCCCGCGCGGCACGGTCACCACCTTCTGCATCGTCAACATCAAGGCGAAGAATCTCGACATCGAAGTCCCCTACGTCTACGCCCACATCGCCCTCGACGGCGCCGACCTGGCCCTGCACGGGCGCATCGCCGGAATCCCGTACGACCAGGTGCGCATGGGGCTGCGCGTCGAGCCCGTCTGGGTGGAGGGCGCCCGCCACCCGGACCACTACCGGCCCACCGGGGAGCCCGACGCCGACTACGACACGTACAAGGAGCTGGTGTAGATGCGGGACGTGGCCATCGTCGCCTTCGCCCAGACCGCACACCGGCGGCGCACCGACGAACTCTCCGAGGTCGACCTGCTGATGCCCGTCCTCCACGAGGTGCTCGGCGCGACCGGCCTCAAGGCGAACGAGATCGGGTTCACCTGCTCCGGCTCCGCCGACTACCTCGCCGGGCGGGCCTTCTCCTTCACCATGGCGCTCGACGGGGTCGGCGCGCATCCGCCCATCTCCGAGTCCCATGTCGAGATGGACGGGGCCTGGGCGCTGTACGAGGCCTGGGTGAAGATCCAGACCGGCGAGGCGGACACCGCGCTCGTCTACTCCTACGGAAAGTCCTCGCCCGGCCGGGTCCGCGACGTCCTCACCCGCCAGCTCGACCCCTACTACCTCGCCCCGCTCTGGCCGGACTCCGTCGCGCTCGCCGCCCTCCAGGCGCAGGCCCTCATCGACGCGGGCGCCACCGACGAAGGAGCCCTCGCCGAGATCGCCGCCCGCAACCGCACCGCAGCCGCCGGCAACCCGCACGCCCAGCTCACCGGCGACGTTCCCGCGGGTGAATACCTGGTGCACCCGCTGCGCACCGGCGACTGCCCGCCCATCGGCGACGGGGCCGCCGCCGTGGTCCTCGCCGCCGGGGACACCGCCCGCGCCCTGTGCGCGCGGCCCGCCTGGATCCGGGGCATCGACCACCGCATCGAGGCGCACGGCCTCGGCGTCCGCGACCTCACCGACAGCCCCTCCGCCCGGCTCGCCGCAGAGCGCGCCGGAGCGTTCGAACGGCCTGTCGACACCGCGGAGGTGCACGCCCCGTTCACCTCCCAGGAGGTCGTCCTGCGCAAGGCGCTCGGGCTCGGCGACGACGTCCGCGTCAACCCCTCCGGCGGCGCGCTCGCCGCCAACCCCGTGATGGCCGCCGGACTGATCCGCCTCGGCGAGGCCGCCGCCCGCATCCACCGGGGCGAGTCCGACCGGGCGCTCGCGCACGCCACCTCCGGCCCCTGCCTGCAACAGAACCTGGTCGCCGTCCTGGAAGGGGAGAGCACCCATGCCTAAGGAGCCCGTCGCCGTCGTCGGCATCGGCCAGACCAAACACGTCGCCGCCCGGCACGACGTGTCCATCGCCGGACTGGTCCGCGAGGCCGCCGTCCGGGCGCTGGAGGACGCCGGGCTCACCTGGAGCGACATCGACGCCGTCGTGATCGGCAAGGCCCCCGACTTCTTCGAGGGCGTCATGATGCCGGAGCTCTACCTCGCCGACGCGCTGGGCGCCGTCGGCAAACCCATGCTCCGCGTCCACACGGCGGGCTCGGTCGGCGGCTCCACCGCCCTGGTCGCCGCGGGCCTCGTCGCCGCCCGCGTGCACCGCACCGTCCTCACCCTCGCCTTCGAGAAGCAGTCCGAGTCCAACGCCATGTGGGGTCTCTCCCTGCCCGTCCCCTTCCAGCAGCCGCTGCTGGCCGGCGCGGGCGGCTTCTTCGCCCCGCACGTGCGGGCCTACATGCGGCGCACCGGAGCACCCGACGAGGTCGGATCGCTCGTCGCCTACAAGGACCGGCGCAACGCGCTGAAGAACCCCTACGCGCACCTCCACGACCACGGCATCACCCTGGAGAAGGTCCGGGCCGCCCCCATGCTCTGGGACCCCATCCGCTACTCGGAGACCTGCCCCTCCTCCGACGGAGCCTGCGCCATGATCCTCACCGACCGCGACGGCGCGGCCCGCTCGCCCCACCCGCCCGCCTGGGTGCACGGCGGGGCGATGCGCAGCGAACCGACCCTGTTCGCGGGCAAGGACTTCGTCTCCCCGCAGGCCGGCAAGGACTGTGCCGCCGACGTCTACCGGCAGGCCCGGATCACCGACCCGCGCCGGGAGATCGACGCCGTCGAGATGTACGTGCCGTTCTCCTGGTACGAGCCGATGTGGCTGGAGAACCTCGGCTTCGCCGAGGAGGGCGAGGGCTGGAAGCTCACCGAGGCGGGCGTCACCGAACTCGACGGCGACCTCCCGGTCAACCCTTCGGGCGGTGTGCTGTCCACCAATCCCATCGGAGCGTCCGGCATGATCCGCTTCGCCGAGGCGGCCCTCCAGGTGCGGGGGAGGGCCGGGGAGCACCAGATCGACGGGGCCGTCAGGGCGCTCGGCCACGCCTACGGCGGAGGGGCGCAGTTCTTCGCCATGTGGCTGGTCGGAGCGGAGCCCCCGCCCGGCTGAGGGGGAGCGGCGGGCCCGGTCCCGTGCGGCCCGGGCCCGGCTCCGCAACGTGAGCCGGGACACGTAACATGGCAGCATGTCCTTCCTCCGCCGCCGTAGCGCCGCAACACCCGCGGGCCCGGACTTCGACGTCCTGGCCATGGACCCCGGGGACTGGCCCGGCAACCTCGGCGCGGGTCTGCTCCCCGCCCCCGACGGCAGCTGTCAGGGCGTCTTCCTCCGTTACGACCTGTACGGCGGCCGGGGCCCGGCGATGATCATCGGCAATCTCCCGGAGGGCTCGCCCGCCCGCGAGACCGAGGAGGGCCAGGTCCCCTTCGAGGTGGCCCAACTGCTCCTCGCCCTGGAGAACGACGAGCCGATCGAGGTCGTCAGCTCCGAGGACGTCCCGGTCATGCAGGGCGACAACCTGCTGATCGTCCGCCGCGTCAAGCTCTCCGAGAGCCGTATCGCCTGCGTCCAGTTCGACCGCAGCGACGGTGTCCTCGTGACCATCGCCAGCTGGGACCGGCCGATCACCGACGATCTGTACACCCTGCTCAAGCCCCTGCCCGCAGAGCTGTTCCAGCAGGGCTGAAACGTCCCTGCGCAAGGCCGCCCGGACTCGTCCGGGCGGCCTTTTCCGTTGTCCGGGCGGGCATCCGGCCATTCCCCGCGCCCGGGTGGGCGGCGGCCCGGGAGGGGGACCGGGGTAGAAAACGAAACGACTGTTCAAGTTGTAGCGATCGTTCCCCTTGGTGATCGTTCACCGCGAAGGGGCGCGCCCCTACGTCTGCCCCCGGAGGGCGCCATCGTCGGCACCGTCGACGTCGTGAGCGTCCCGTTCGCCGAACAGCAGGGCTCACCTGGAGAGGACGGTGCCGCCCGCCGCCCTCACCGAGGGCATGACCTGGGCCGTCACCGGGCTCAGTGTGGGCGTCGCGTCCGGTGCCGTGGTGTCGGGAGCGATCGTCGACCGCTTCGGTCCCGGCGGCGGCTTCGTCGTCGCCGTCGCCGCGGGCGTGGCCGCCCTGCTCACGGCGGTGTGCGCCCGGCGTCCGCTGGAGCGGAGTCTCCAGGAGCGTCACGACCGCGAAGCGGGAGAACCGGCCGGGGCTCCCGGCGGGCCCGCGCACTGACGGGCCCGTGCCGCCGCGCCCCCGCCGCCCCATCCACCACGACGCCCGGAGCCACCGTGCACGCACCGCAGACCGACGGCGGCCCCGGGCGTCACCGCGCTCGCGGAGCTGCTGGCGAAGGTCGTCAACGGCCCCGGACGGCTCCTCGCGGAGTACGAGCTGTACCTGCTCGCGGCCCGCCGCCCGGAGCTCCGCGGCTCCACCCGGCACTGGCTGGAGGCCATCGCCGCGTACGGCCGCCGTTACACCGATGACCCGGTCCGGGTGCGGGCGCTCAAGGGTGTCATCGACGGCCTGCTGCTCCAGGGGCTGCTGACCGACACCCCGCCGACGGCGGCGGAGTTCGAGGCCGTGCTCCGGCACGTCCTGCTCCGACTCCGAGCCCCCGCCCCGTCCGCGTCCGCCACCGGTCGTGGCCCGCCGTCCGTTCCTCCGCGCGACGGGCCATGAGCCGGACAATTACAACGGGCTGCCCGCGAGTTGGGCCATCAGCCGGGTCACCTGCGCTGCCGAGGTGCCCAGCCCCGTGGGGCCGCTCAGATGCCAGGGGGTGTCGTTGCCCTGCCGCAGGTCCTCCTCGCGGTAGCGGCGGCAGCCCCGGTGCCAGATCAGGATCCCCGCGATCCAGTGCTTGAGCTCCCCCACATAGCCCGCCAGGATCTCCCTGGCCTCGGCGTCGAGGCCGAAGTCGTCGTACAACACGGGGAGTTCGACCTCTGCGACATGCAGGAACTGCCGCAGCCGCGAGTTCATCAGGTCGTGCACGATCGCCACGCCCGTCGGATAGTCCACGCCGAAGAAGTTCTGCACGACCAGGACGCCGTTGTGCACCTCGCCCTCGTACTCGATCTCCTTCTGGTACGAGAACAGGTCGTTCATCAGGCACGCGTAGTCCGCCGCCGCGTTCTCCAGGGAACGCATCGGACCACTGCGGTAGACCTCTTCCGGGACCTTCCTGCCGTGCCCGAGCCTGCACAGGCTCATTGTCAGGTCCGAGCCGAACGTGGCTCGCCGCATCTCGATGTAGTCCACCGGATCGGGGATACGGTTCTGCGCCTGGTTCGCCAGCTCCCACAGCCAGCTCTCGGTCATCGACTCGATCGCCGTGCGGAAGGTACGCCGCCCGCTCAGGTCCATCGGGGCGGCCGTCCTGCGCCACAGGTCGCCCAGACTCCGTTCCAGGGCGTTCACCGGCTCCGGCGTCCCCCCGCCGTCCAGCGGCATGAACAGCGACAGCCGCTCGTTGGCCAGCCGCGCCCCCGCCAGGTCCCGGGCCCGCCCGTGCACGACCGGGAACCAGTCGTCGCCGTACGTACCCCAGGCCAGCCACCCCGAGGACAGGTCCAGTTCGTCCGGGGTCGCGTCCGGATCCAGCCCCGCCGCGCACAGCGGCAGGTCGATCGCGACGAGCCGCCGCTCGTCCCAGATGTGCGAACCCGGCACCCCCGGCTGGGCCTCCAGGATGCCCATGCGCCGCGCCCAGTCGACGATCCGGACCCGGGCCCCCTCCAGATGCGGGCTCAGCGTCGTCCCGAACGGCAGGTCGAAGTCCGGCAGCAGCGAGGGGCCCACGTGCTGGTACGGCACATGGCTCTGGCTGCGGGCCCGCGCGGTCTCCGAGCGGAGCGTGAACCTGATGGAGGCCGCGGACATGCCGAAGCCGGCCACGGCCTCGCCCGCGCCGCCGCCGTTCATGTAGCGGCTGGAGCGCATGTGCCACTCGTGGCCGCCGGACTGCCAGTCCTGGAGCCCCTTGACGTACGCCAGCACGGCCGCGGTCTGCGCCGGGTCCAGGCCCTTCTCGGCGCAGAGCGGGCCCAGTTCGGTCAGCGTGGTGTTCTCGAACTGCTGGAGCCGTGAGGTCAGCAGGTCATTGACCGCCTCGGCGGCCTCCTGCGTGGAGCAGCCGAGGAACTTCTCCAGCACCAGCACGCCGTTGCTGTTCTCCCCCTCGTCCTCCACCTCACGCTGATAGGAGAAGAGGTCGTTGCGCAGGTGCACTCCGTCGGAGAACGCGTCCCGCAGCACCCGCAGCGGGCGGGCGTCGGCGACCGAAGCGGGCACCTCGGCGTTGGCCGCGTACTCCACCAGACCAGCCGACCAGGGTGCGCCGCCCACTTTGCGGCGCATCTCGATGTACTCGACCGGGTTCGCGATGCGGCCCTCGTGGATGTTGGCGAGCTCCCACAAGGACTCGTTGAGGAGGTTCTCCGTCGCCTCCGCGAACCGGGCCCGCCAGGCGTCCGACATCGAGGGGACCGTGCGCGCCCACAGATCGGCGAGCCCCGCCTCGACGGGGTTCACCGGCTCCGGCGTCGGGGCGCCGCGCTCCATCGGCATGAAGGCGGGCAGGCGGTCCAGATACCGCTTGCCGCCCTCCCGGTCGGGCGTGCGCTTGAAAAGTTCCAGGAAGTGGTCGTCGAAGAAGAAGACCCACACATACCAGTCGGTGACCAGGGAGAGCGCCTCGGCCGAGCAGTCGGGGTGGGTGTAGGCGCACAGGAGGGCGTAGTCGTGCGCCTCCAGGTCCTTCTCCTCCCAGATGCCGGATCCCTCCAGCATCCCCATGGAGCGGGCCCACGCCCGGGTGTGCGTGCGTGCCGCCTCCACGTGAGGGTTGAGCCGCGCCGGATACGGAACATAGAAGTCCGGCAGTGAGAAGGGCTGTGCCATGTGCGTCAGGCCTTTCCAGAAGCCTCCACGCGGGGAAACGCGCGGACCGGTGGTGTCCGCGCAGCACTACCCTTCGGCCATACGGAGCACGCACGGCGGCGAATAGTCACATAATCGCGGCGCTGGTGCGTGCTCGGAAGGCGGTCGTTCGCCAGTCGGTCGTTCGGGGTCTGCCGCTCAGTAGGCGGAGTCGACGTTGTCGATCGAGCCGTACCGGTCCGCGGCGTAGTTCGCGGCGGCGGTGATGTTGGCGACCGGGTCGGTGAGCTTCTTCGGGGTGCCCTTGACGTGGTAGGCGTCGAAGGTGGGCTGGATCACCTGGAGGAGACCCTTGGAGGGGATGCCGTTCCGCGCGTTGATGTCCCAGTCGTTGACGGCGTTCGGGTTGCCGCTGGACTCGCGCATGATGTTGCGGTGCAGACCCTCGTAGGAGCCGGGGATGTTCTTCTTCTTCATGATGTCGAGCGACTCGCGGATCCAGCCGTCGAGGTTGTTCGCGAACTTCTTGGGCGTGACGCCCTTGCGCTCGGTGGAGCGGTTGGCGGCCTGCTTCTCGGAGCGCGCCTCTGCGGCGTCCTTCTCCGCGGTCGCCTTGCGGGCGGCCGCGGCCTTCTTCGCGGCGGCTTCCTTGGCGGCGGTCTCCTGAGCGGCCTTCTTGGCCGCCGCGTCCTTCGCCGTGGGGATGCCTGCGGCGGCGACCGGCTCCACGGAGATGGAGGGCCGCGTTGCCGTGGTCTGCGCTTCGCTCGGACCGCCGGTGGCGGCTATGGCGCTGACGGAACCGGCCGCGACGAGCGCGGCGGTGGCGATCTTGTGCGAGCGGGTGATGCGCAGGGTGGAGATGCGGGGCATGCGTGAGCTCTTCCTATGGGGGACGGGCTTCGCGGCCTTCGCGCCGCGTCGGCGGGAACCGGGATGTCCGAGCCGCGTTCGCCGGAGGGCGATCGACGCGGGCTCGAACTCGGTTCCTGCCGGGATCCATGGTTAGCGCTCGCCGACATAGGAAGCAATGACCGCCTTTACTACTCTTCATCGTGAGATGCCAATTTATGAGCCATATGGACGGTTTGTTACGCCGTCCGGGAGGGCTCGCGCCTACTACCGGAGGCCGTAGGTGACGTGGGTCTCGTGGCGGGCCTCACCCGGGAGGGACCTCGGGGCGGCACAGGGTCAACGCCCGGTCACGGGGAGATACGGCACGGAAGGGGGCGGCGTCGCCGCCGTACGGAGCCTCGGGCGATGCCGGCCCGGGAGCGTCGGCGTCAGCTCGACCGGGCGACGGCGGAAAGGCCCGGGAACGCACGACAGCGCGCCGCGGGACCGGTGTGTCGGCACCGGTCCCGCAGCGCGCTTCTTCTTCAGGGTGGTCAGGTCACTGCGGTTCTCGGCGAAGCGGGCCCTATGCCCGCTTCGCCGTCCTGCTCCTCAGCGTGTGCCGACCGCGGCCCGCACCGCCCGCCGCGCCAGGGCGCAGTCGTCGTGCAGCCTGCGCAGCAGCAGCCGCTGCTCCTCGCCCGAGGAGAGCGCGCCGGGCCGGTCGGCCCCGGCCCCCGCCGCGGGCGCCTCACGCATGGTGCGCTGAACCGCCGTCTCGTAGTTGCGGATCTCGCGGGTCAGCACCAGCATCAGGTTGACCAGGAACGCGTCCCGCGCGGCCGGCCCCCTGGCCTGGGCCAGCTGGCTGATCTGGCGTCGAGCGACCGGGGCGTCGCCCAGCACCGCCCACAGCGTCGCCAGGTCGTACCCCGGGAGATACCAGCCGGCGTGCTCCCAGTCGACGAGCACCGGCCCGGTCGGCGACAGCAGGATGTTGGAGAGCAGGGCGTCCCCGTGGCAGAACTGCCCCATGCCCTGCCTGCCGCCCGCGTGGGCCAGACCGTGCAGCAGCTTCTGCAGATCGCCGAGGTCACGGTCGGTGAACAGACCGAGCTCGTGGTAGCGCGCGATCCGCGACGCGTAGTCGAGCGGCGCCTCGAACAGTCCGGGCGGCGGCCGCCAGGCGTTCACCCGGGCGATCGCCCCGAGCGCTGCCCGGATATCGGCCCTCGGCGGCGCCTCCGCCGGGTGCCGGGTGAGAGCGGCGACCCGACCGGGCATCCGCTCGATCACCAGCGTGCAGTTCTCCGGATCCGCCGCGATCAGCCGGGGCACCCGAACCGGGGGGCGGTGCCGGACGAACGCGCGGTATGCCGCTATTTCGTGCCGGAACCGCTCGGTCCACGCCGGCGAGTGGTCCAGTAAACACTTCGCGACGGCGGTGGCCCGCCCGGTCGTTCCGACGATCAGGACCGAACGGCCGCTGCGGCGCAGCACCTGGACCGGGTTGAACTCGGGGCAGATGCGCTGCACGGAGGCGATGGCCATCCTTACCTGCGCGCCCTGGGGCCCGGACAGGTCGATCCTTCCGCTGAGCGGTCCGGTGCCCGGCCCCGCGGCCCGTCGGGCCCGGCCCGGACTCTGCGCCGGTGCGCCGGCGTGAGGAGCGAGATAGGGCCCGCCGCCCGCGCCCATCGGGCGGAGCGGACGGGGCGGGGCGGACACGGAGGACGATGCTGTGTACATGGGCGAGACAGATCCCTTCGTGCGCCGACAAGGTACGTGCGCCAACCCGGCCGACGGCCGTTCGGCACCCTGGGGAGTACCTAGGGCTGCCGGGCGGGGTGGCGCTTTCCTACCTGACACCGGAGCGCGGGTGGCAGACCATCTGGCGGACCCTGGCGAACCCTGGCGAATAGTCACAGCGCATCTGACAGGGGGTTAGTGTCAAGTCAGCCGAGAACCTGGGGGCTTGAAGTGACCGGAGAACCCAACACCCGCCTTTCTGACCTGTTCGGCCTGGCCGGCTGGTCCAAGGGCGAACTCGCGAGAATGGTGAACCGGCAGGCGGCGGCCATGGGCCACCCGCAGCTGGCCACCGACACCTCGCGCGTCAGGCGCTGGATCGATATGGGGGAGTCCCCCCGTGATCCCGTGCCCGAAGTGCTGGCGGCTCTGTTCACCGAGCGGCTCGGCCGTGTCGTGACCATCGAGGACCTCGGGTTCGGCCGACGCGGGCGTGTGGGGAAGCGGCGTGACTCCGGGACGGAACAACATCCCGATCAATTGCCGTGGGCGCCCGAACGGACGGCGGCGGTCCTCACCGAATTCACGGGAATGGACCTCATGCTCAACCGTCGCGGCTTGGTGGGTGCGGGCGCCGCGCTCGCCGCCGGCTCAACCATCGCCGGCCCCCTGTACGACTGGCTGCACAGCGACCCCGCTCCGGCGGCCGCAGCTCCACGTGCCAACGATCCCCTGCACGCCGATCCCGCCGGTTTCGACCGGTACGAGGCCGCACCGGTCGGCTCCGAGGAGATCGAGGCCCTGGAGCATTCGGTCGAGGTGTTCCGCGCCTGGGACGCGTCCCGGGGCGGCGGACTCCAACGCAAGGCGGTCGTGGGCCAGCTCAACGAGGTGGGCGGCATGCTCGCCTACCGCCACCCCAACCATCTCCAGCGCCGCCTGTGGGGCGTCGCCGCCAACCTCGCCGTCCTGGCGGGCTGGATGTCCCACGACGTCGGCCTCGAACCCACCGCTCAGAAGTACTTCGTCATCGCCGCCCACGCGGCCCGCGAGGGCGGCGACCGGCCGCGCGCCGGAGAGGCGCTCTCCCGGGCGGCACGGCAGATGGTGCACCTGGGCCGCCCCGACGACGCACTCGACCTGATGAAGCTCGCCAAGTCCGGCTCCGGCGACGAGACCCTGCCCCGTACGCAGGCGATGCTGCGCACCATCGAGGCATGGGCCCAGGCCTCGATGGGCCGCGGGCAGGCCATGCGACGCACCCTCGGTGAGGCCGAGGAGCTCTTCGTATCGGACAAGAGCGATGTGCCACCGCCCAGTTGGATGCAGATGTTCGACGAGGCCGATATGCACGGCATGCAGGCGCTCGCCTTCCGCACCCTGGCCGAGCACGACCGGGGGGCCGCGGTCGTCGCCCAGCGCCATGCCAAGCAGGCGCTGGAGCTGCGGGTCAACGGGCGCCAGAGGTCGAAAATCTTCGACTACATCTCGTTGGCCTCGGCCTGCTTCATCGCCAACGACCCCGAACAGGCCGACCGGTACGCCCGGCTCGCGCTGGTGTCGATGGGGGAGACCTCCTCGCACCGCACCTGGGACCGGCTCCGCGAAATGTACCGGCTCACCGGGCAGTTCGCCGGATACGCGGGGATTCAGGATCTGCGTGCGGAGATCGAGCTGTCGATGCCGCCGAGCCAGAAGAAGGCCAAGGGCACGCGGATCTGAGCCGACGGCGCCACTCCGCGCTCCGTCACGCCCTGATACGTCCGCGCCTCCTCATGCCCCGATGCGGGCGACCAGCACGCACGCGTCGTCCAGGCGCTCGGTCCCGCCGAACTCCTCGACGACGCTCCGGACGCACTCCTGTGCCGTACGGGCGTCCGCGAACCGGGGGGCGAGGGCAAGCAACGCCTCCGGGCCCGCACCCCGGTCGCCGCTTCGCGTCAGGCCGTCGGTGTGCAGTACGAGCACGTCACCGGGGTACAGCCGCACCTCGTCCTGCTCGAAGACGACGTTGGACGCGGCGCCGAGCAGCATGCCGTCCGGCGGGGGCAGAAGCCGTCCCGAACCGTGGCGGAAGAGCAGCGGTGCGGGGTGTCCGGCCTGCGCCCAGGACAGAACGGAGGTGGCGGGGTCGTAGCGGCAGCACAGGGCGCTGCCCAGCGCGGGCCGTATCGACGTTTCGAGCACCTGGTTGAGGTGCCCCATCAGCGCGCCCGGCTCGATGCCGGCGACGGCCATGCCGCGCAGCGCTCCCAGCACCATCGCCATCGCCGATGTGGCGGGGATGCCGTGCCCGGTGAGGTCGCCGACGGTGAGGAGGGTGCGCCCGTCCGGCAGCTCCATGGCGTCGTACCAGTCGCCGCCGATGAGGTCGCTCGACTCGGAAGGGAGGTAGTGCGCGGCGACGTCCAGGGCCCCGGGGCCCCGCGTCGGGAGCCGCGGCGATCCGCGCCACGGGGGGAGGACGGCCTCCTGGAGCTCCACGGCCATGCGGTGCTCGGCGCGCTCGATGTGCTCCTCGTGCCGCACCGACGCGCTGTTTCTGCTCACGGCCTGTTCGCTGCGCCGCAGCTCGCTGACGTCCCGCAGGACCGCCCACATGGAGGCGGTGCAGCCCTCGGCGTCCAGGACCGGTTCGCCCGTCATGTGGAGGGTGCGTGTGTGGCCGTCGGGCCGCACGATGCGGAACTCGCCGTCCATCGGCCGGCCGTCGACGAGACAGCCCGTCACCATGGCGGTCAGCACCGGCTGGTCCTCGGGCAGCAGTACGGACGGCAGGTCGTCGAGGGAGAGGGGGGTGGACCCGGGCGGCCTGCCGAAGATCTCGTACAGCTCCTCGGACCAGCGGGACTCGTCGGTGAGGAGGTTCCACTCGGCGCTGCCCACCCGGTTCGGCAGGGAACCGGCGCTCGGGCCGTCCGGGACCGCGGAGGCCCGGGGAGCATTGGCGGAGGAGCGGTCCGGCAGACCCGCCCGGAGCTGGCCCAGGTGCTCGTCGAGGTTGTCGAGGTGCTGCACGGCAAGCTCGCACAGGGCACGCTGCCAGCGCAGCTGGGGGTCGTCCTCGTCGAACACGACGGCGTCCCGCCGTACCGCGTCCACGTCTCCGCGCAACCGACGCGTGCGGTGGATCAGGGCCTCGACGGCGTCATGCGCGGGAGGCTGTGGTGCGGGGCGGTCCGCGGAGAGGGGGGACGGCATCTCGTACTCCGATACAGGCGCGGCCTAGCCGGTTCTGAAGGGTGGATCGCTACCGACTGTCGCACAGGCCGCGGCGGCCCGTAAGAGCTTTGGCAACACTCGATGGGTCCTTGCTTCTGGCATATGCCAGCGGCTCTCGGGGACGGTGACGATCCGAACAGGCTTGCGTTTGAGGCGAGTTGACGGTGACGATCCTCCACCGGTTCCTGCACCGGAGCGGCGCCGCCGCCTCGTCCCGCGGCAGCGATCGGCGTTCAGCGAGGCGACTGAGCTGAGCGGTCGCCTCCCGCTCCGGCGTCGTTGGAGCTCACGGGCAGGCACTCGGCGAGCAGGCCGACGACGTCGCGCCAGGCTCGCTGCGCGTGTCGCGGGTGGAAGCCGACGCCGGGGACCACGGGGTGGTCGACCGGCGGGTGGTGGAAGGCGTGCAAGGCGCCGCCGTAGACCGTGAGGCGCCAGTCGACGCCCGCGGCCTCCATCTCGTCGGTGAACGCGTTCCGTCGCGCGGGCGACATGATGGGGTCCTCCGACCCGACCCCGGCCCAGACCGGGCAGCGAATGCGCGCCGACTCGCCCGGCCGGCCCGTGGTGGTCGCGTTGACTGTCCCGATCGCGCGCAGGCTGACGCCGCCGCGCCCGAGTTCCAGTCCTACGGCGCCCCCGGTGCCGTAGCCGATGGCGGCGATCCGGTCGGGATCGGTCCGCGGTTCGGTGCGCAACACGTCGAGCGCCGCATGCCCGATCTCCCGCATCCGGTCGGGATCGGCGAGCAGCGGCAGGCAACGGGCCAGCATCTCCTCGGGGTCGCCCAGATAGCGCCCGCCGTGAAGGTCGAAGGCCAGCGCTACGTATCCCAGCTCGGCGAGAGCCTCCGCCCGGCGGCGCTCGACGTCGCTGAGCCCGGTGCCCTCCGGTCCGAGCAGCACCGCCGGCCGGCGGTCGACACCGGCCGGGAGCGCGAGGTGCCCGATCATCGTCAAACCGTCGGCCGGATATGCGACCGTGCGCGTCGTAATCGTCTCCATGGGACGGGACTGTAGTGATCGTCGGACCCGGTCCGGCTGGTTCTCTGCCGCTGGCAGAAGGGCGCGGGCAGCCCTCCGGGACACGGTGCGCGGCGGGTCGGGAATGCCGAGCGGGCAGCCCGCGTTACCTCACCAGAACGAAAACGAATCCCATTCCCGATACGGGGGTGGGTTCGGCAGAAGCACCAGGAGGCGCCCATGGCACGCAGTGAGATCAGGCCGGTCGTCACCCTCCGGTCCACCGTGGGAACGGGCCGGAGTTATGTGACACGCAAGAACCGCCGTAACAACCCCGACCGGCTGGAGCTCCGCAAGTTCGACTCCGCCGCAGGGAGGCACGTCCTGTTCCGCGAGGTCCGCTGACCGTCCGGAAGAAGCCTGCCCCCCCCGTACGTCACCGCCGTACGTCACCGCTTTCCGCGGTGAGGAAGGAACGCATCCATGAAGTCCCGCATCCACCCCGTCTCCCGTCCGGTGGTCTTCCGTGACCGCGCGGCCGACGTCGCCTTCCTGACCCGCTCCACCGCCGACTCCGGCGAGCGCGTGGCATGGGAGGACGGCAACACCTACCCCGTCATCGACGTGGAGACCTCGTCGGCGAGCCACCCGTTCTACACCGGCGGCCGTCAGGTGCTCGACACGGCGGGCCGCGTCGAACAGTTCCGGCGCCGCTACGGCACCGGCGAGACGTCCGCGAGCTGACCGAGCCAGTCCTGACCAGGGGGGAAGCCCGGAAATCCGTGCCGTGGATCACATTCGCGGGGGCGGGTTCCCGGGAATGACCCAGGATGGTTTATCGTTCATCTATATGTGGGAGTGAGGGGGGCCGTGTCCCCGGGCCTCACCTGTAGCCCATGGGAAACATCGCCCGTCGAAGCCCCTTGGAGCGCTCCGCCGAGAGGCGACCGCCCTTCACGCCCGCACTCAAGCCGCCCCGGCTGGATTCCCCCGATCCGGCCGGGGCTTCCCCTTGCCCGGCAGAGGCCGGCCGCCCCGCCCCGGGACCGTCTCCAGCACCGGAGCACATGTCACCGGCCCGGGGCACATCGGAGGAGGGGGGCGCCGCGACGCGGGCGACCGCCATGGCCCCGTACGGGTCACACGGTCTCGTCGAGGTCTTTCGCATAGTGCTCGATCGCCCGCCGGTACCGCTGGACGTACGGGTCGTTACTGGTCGTGGCCGTCAACTCCAGCAACAGCCGCATCGCCTCGTGGTGCTCGTCGGTGTTGTAGAGGGCCATCGCCAGGAAGGCCCGGAACGAGCCGTCGTCCGGGAACTCCTCGACGCCCCGGCGCAGCGTCTCCACCGCCTGCCCGTACCGCCCGAGGACCCGGTACGTACTGCCCAGTCCCAGGAGCGCCCCGCTCCGGTCCTCCGCGGCCAGCTCCGGATTGGCCAGGGCGCGCTCGTAATAGGGCACCGCCTCCGACTCCAGCCCCAGTACGTCGTGGATCCACGCCGTCCGGTAGGCCACTTCCGCGTCGTCGGGGTACTCGGCGGTCAGGGCGAGGAGCCGTTCGCGCGCCTCCTCGGGCCGGCCCTCCGTACGCAACCGGTCGGCCTCTTCCAGCAGGTCCCTCTTCTTACGTGCGCTCATGCGCACATCGTCGCAGGCGGGCAGGGACGGCCGCGTGACATTTTCGCCCCACGGGGCCGTCCGGCGTGTGTTCCGGCCGGTCGGGGGCACCCGTCGGCCATGACAGCAGAGGCGAATCCCCCTACACGCCAGGGGACATGGGTACGTGTGCTGGTGCGCGGGGTGGTCCTGACGGTGGTGCTGCTGGGATTGGTGGCGTTCTCCGTCCTCCTGGCCAAGGTGACGCTCACGCCCTCACCGGCCTCCGCGGATCTCGTCACCGCGAATCTCCGTCCCGGGCGCTCCCTGCGCCAGTACGCCGAGGACTACACCTTCCTCGCCGCGGTCAAGCAGGCGGGCGGAAACCTGTTGCTCGGCGTGCCGTTCGGGCTCCTGCTGCCGTTCTTCGTGCCACGCCGCCTGCGCATGATCCGGACGACGCTGCTGACAGCCATCGCCATGGCCCTCGTCGAACTGATCCAGGGGGCCCTGGTCGCGGGGCGCGCCTTCGACATCGACGACGTCATCCTCAACACGGCGGGCGCGCTGCTGGGCTACTTCGTGCTGGGCCGCCGGATCAGCCACCGCTACTACACCTACACCGACGACCCGGGCTCCCCCGGCGGCCCGTCGGCGGAGAAGCCCGCGGCCGAGCCGGTGCGCGCGCCGAGCCCCGCCGCGCGCACCGGGGCGGGTCGTACGAAGACCGCGGGCACCAGGACCGCGGGCAGCGAGCCCGGTCAACGGGCCCGTCCGAAGCCGGCGGCCGCGGCCCCGGCGAAGGAGCGCGGCTCCCGCGCCGGAAGGACCGACGGCCCGGCGGGCGCCGGCCGCAGCTCCACCGGGTCCGGCTCCGTCCGCTCCCTGCTCGACCGCCTCCGCCGCCGCTGAGCCCGGGCACCCGTTCGGGCCGGGCCGTTTGCGGGCGGCCCGGGGCGGACGCACGGTGGGGGCACGTCCTGCGCGCGGACGGCGTACGGATTCCCCGCCGAGGAGGAGCGACCTGGCCGAAGGCCAGTGGGGCCCGGGCCGCAAGGAAACGGGCGCGGACGAGTTCCGGCCCGTCCTGGACATCGTCGAACCGGCCCGCCGGCGGCGGGCCCCGGTGCGGATCGGGGTGCGGATCGAGGTGCGGCCCACCCCGCTCAACCGCCTCGCGGTGCTGTTCCGTGTCTTCCTGATGATCCCGGCGGCGATCGTGCAGAGCCTCGCCGTCCACGGGTGGTGGGCGCCGGCCTTCGTCCGGTGGCTGATCACGCTGTGCCTCGGCCGGATGCCCCGGCCGCTGTTCGAGGCGACGGCGGCCTCCCTGCGCTACCGGATGCGGTTCTCCGCGTACGTCATGATGCTCACCCCGCCTGCCCCAAGGGGCTGTTCGGCGGCGACGGTCTCGCCGTGGCCCCGGAGCGGTCGCGCTCCGCCACCCGCCCGCTGGTCCTGAGCAGCGCCGCGAAATGGCTCGTGGTGCTGTTCCTGGCGTTGGACCTGGCGGGTCACATAGCCTCGTCCGTGACCGCCTCGACGACGGACGACACCTACGACACGCGTCGCGTCGGTTCCTGAGGGCCGACGGGCCCCGCCCCGGGCCCCGGCCCCGCGCCCGCCGCGTCGGCACAGCGGCGGGCCAATCGAGCGAAGGCGTCCCTGAGCGCGTCGGGCCCGACGACCTCGATGTCCACGTCGAACCGGCCGAGTTCGGCGGCGAGGCCCGCCCACGACCAGGCGCCCAGGACCACGCGGCAGCGGTCCGGGCCGTGCTCCTCGACGATCCCGTCGCGGACATGGCCGGCCACCGAGGAGGCCGGCGCGTCGAGGATCACCTCGCCGCGGCAGGGCCACGCGCCGGGGGCGTCGGAGCCCTGGAACCGGGCGGCGACGAAGGCGGCCACATCGCCTCCGGGCACCTCGCGCGACGTGAACCGGGGACCCGTGGGAGTACGCGGGGTGATCCGGTCGGCGCGGAAGGTCCGCCAGTCCTCGCGATCCAGGTCCCAGGCGACGAGATACCAGCGCCCGCCCCAGGTGACCAGGTGGTGCGGCTCCACCCGCCGCACCGCGGGCGGGGCATCGGCGGCGGCCGGCGCGTACGCGGGGGAGTGGTCGAAGCGCAGCACCTCGCGGGCGTGCACCGCCGCGCTCAGCGTCACGAGCACCCGCGGATCGGCCTGCGGTCGCGGCGGGCCTCCCATGCGTTCGACGGCGGTGACCCGCAGGGCGTCGACGCGGTGGCGCAGCCGGTCGGGCATGACCTGCCGGACGGTGGTGAGCGCGCGGGCCGCGGCCTCCCCGATCCCGGCGCCGGTCGCGGCGGCGGTCCGCAGCGCGACGGCGAGCGCGACGGCCTGGTCGTCGTCGAACAGCAACGGCGGCAACCGCGCGCCCGCGTCCAGCCGGTATCCGCCGTCGGGGCCTTTGAACGCCACGATGGGATAGCCCAGCTCCCGCAGCCGGTCGACGTCACGCCGCACCGTGCGCGGGCTGACCTCCAGCCGCTCGGCCAGCAACGGGCCCGGCCAGTCCCGGCGCGCCTGGAGCAGGGAGAGCAGCGCCAGCAGTCGCGCTGAAGTCTTCGGCATGACGCCAGTATGACCCCGGAAGAGGCCACACCCTGACCTCTTCCCTTGCGAGGGTTGACCCGTACCGCACGACCGGAACCCCGGAAGGAACCCGATCACCATGACCTCCGCCACCACCTCTCCCGACCCCGAGCGCTCCGACCTGCTCGCCGCCCTCGCCACCGCGCGGGCCGCCCTGATCCGCACGGTCGAGGGGATCGGCGACGAGCAGGCCGGTGAGCGGCCGACCGTCAGCGCGCTGTGCCTGGGCGGCCTCGTCAAGCACGTCACGGCCATGGAGGAGGGCTGGCTGAACTTCGTGACCGAGGGCCCGTCGGCGATGTCCTTCGCCCTGCCCGAAGGGGTCACCTGGGACGATCTGGCGGCCGGCACCGCCGCTGAGTACCCGAAGTGGGCGATCGAGCGGGAGAAGGAGTTCCGGATGCTGCCCGGCGAGACGACGGCCGGGGTCCTCGGCGCCTACGAGCAGGTCGCCGCCCGCAGCGAGAAGATCATCCTCGCGGTCCCCGACCTCTCGGCGACGCACCCGCTCCCCGAGGCGCCCTGGAACGAACCCGGCGGCGAGTGGAGCGTACGGCGCGTGCTGACCCACGTCCTCACCGAGACCGCCCAGCACGCCGGGCACGCGGATATCCTGCGCGAGACGCTCGACGGGCGGCAGGCGACCTGACCACCGGCACATCGCGCGGGGGCGCGCGGAGACCGACGTCGGGCGATCGAGAAGGAGAGACCACACGGTGACCGTCCTCGACAACCGGGCGCTCAACCGCGCCATGCTGGCCCGCCAGTTGCTGCTCGACCGGGCCGATCTGCCGGTCGTGGACGCCGTGACCCACCTCTGCGGCCTCCAGGCGCAGGAACCGCAGGAGCCGTTCGTCGGGCTCTGGTCCCGGCTGACCGCCTTCGATCCGGCGGCTCTCTCGGACCTGCTGACCCGGCGGAGCGTGGTGCGCACTCATCTGATGCGACGCACGGTCCACCTCGTCGCCGCCGACGACGTCCTCGCCTGGCGGGCCCGCCACGACGCGATGCTGCGCCAACGCGTGCTCGGGGTCTACCGCGACGAGCTGAAAGGTGTCGATCTCGACGCACTCGCGGCCGACGCCCGGGAGTTGATGGCCGACGGGGTGCCCCGGACAGCGGCCGAGATCGTGGCCGCGCTCGCCGGGCGCTGGCCCGGTCCGGGGCCTCGCCCCCTGGGCGAGATGGTGGTCGCCGCTCTGGTCCCGATGGCGCAGGCGCCGCCCCGGGGGCTGTGGCGGGCGAAGGGCGGGGTGCGCAACGTCGCCCTCTCCTCCTGGCTGGGCCGTCCGGTCGATCCGCCCGCCCCCGGCGGCGCCGACCCGGTCGGCCAGGTACTGGTCCGGCGTTATCTGGCCGCCCACGGACCCGCCGCGACGGCCGACCTGCGCGCCTGGTCGGGCCTGGCCGGACTGCCCGGCGCGGTGGCCGCCGAACGCGACGAGCTGGTCCGCTTCCGCGACGAGCGGGGACGGGAGCTGCTCGACCTGCCCGACGCGCCGCGACCGGACCCGGACACTCCCGCCCCGGTGCGGTTCCTGCCGGCCTTCGACAACGCGATCCTCGGCTACCAGGACCGCGGCCGGATCATCGACGACGCCCACCGCGGCCTCTCGGTCGCCGGCGAACGTGTCGTGCTGGTCGACGGCCGCGTGGCGGCCACCTGGCGTGTCACCGACGGGGTGGTGGCGGTGGAACCCCTGCGGGGCTTCTCCCGGGCCGACCGCGACGCCGTGGCCGACCAGGGGAAGGAGCTGGCGTCCTTCCTGACCGACGGCGTGAGCGATCGTGTGCGGGTGGCCCCCGCGCCGAGCTGAGCGTGCCCGGTACGGCCGGGCAGGCGCCCTCGCGTCTGCCCGGCCGTACCGGAACAGGCCCATTTTGTACGGTAGTTCTCTGGGGATTCGGGAGCAGCCGGACTGAAAGCACCGGTCGTGGGTCACACGGTGAACATGACGTCCAGCGACGTAACCACAGAGCCCTCGCCGCACGGCGACAGAAAGCGCGCCACCCGCCGCTCCCGCGGGTGGCCGATGGTCCTCGGCGTCGCCGCGGCCGTGCTGGTCCTGCTGTTCGCGGGCAGCCGGCTCAGCCAGTTGCCGGGTCTCGACGACCTCTTCGGCGAGGAGACCCACGACCGGTCGGGCCCCGCCGTGCTCAAGTCGATCCAGGACATGAGCGCGTACGAGGCCGCCTCGGGCAACTTCCAGGTAGTCGTCGACCTGGAGAAGGACGCGAAGTTCGTCCCCGACGCCCTGCGCGGCACCCGCACCCTGTTCGTCGGTGCGGGCACGGTCGGCGCCTCCGTCGACCTGGGCAAGGTCACCGGGAGCGGCGTCGTGGTGAACGAGGAGCGCACCACCGCCGAACTCCGGCTGCCGCACGCGGTGCTGGGCAGGCCGGCCCTCGATCCCGACCGTTCCTACGCGGTGTCCAAGCAGCGCGGTCTCCTCGACCGGCTGGGCGACCTCTTCTCCGACAATCCCGGCAGTGAGCAGGCGGTCAACAAGCTCGCCGTCCACCACATCTCGGAAGCGGCGAAGGAGAGCGAACTGACCGCCCGCGCGGAGAAGAACACCGCCGACATGCTGAAGGGGCTGCTCGGCTCCCTCGGCTTCGAGCGTGTGACGGTCCGGTACGGCGACGACCGGGTGTGATCGCGTCACACGGGTGGCCGCGCGGGGCGGGCGCGGCCACCCGCGCGGCTCGGAGGGGCCGACCCCCCACAGCGCACCGCTCTTGACGTGCACGCGTCGATGGGTATGGTCTAGTCCAAGTGCAAGGCCTTTCCGGACACCTTTCATCAGGCTTGTCCGGCAAGGGACTTGCAGCCCTTCGCGCCTCTTGGCCCCACACTCGCGAGGCCTCGCCGCCGAAGCCGGGCCCCCCACGGTCCGCCACCGCGCGGTGCGGCCTCCTGTGAAGGAGAAACATGCACGCGAAAAGGAAGACCGCACTCGCCGTCGGCGCCGTGCTCGCCCCGGTCCTCGCCCTGAGCCTTCCGGCGAGCTCCGCCAGTGCCCACGGCTACATCTCCAACCCGCCGAGCAGGCAGGCGCAGTGTGCCGCCGGCACGGTCAGCTGCGGAGCGATCACGTACGAGCCGCAGAGCGTCGAGGGCCCCAAGGGGCTCACCAGCTGCAGCGGCGGAAACAGCGGCTTCGCCGAGCTGGACGATGACTCCAAGGGCTGGTCGGTCACTCCGGTGAACCGTTCCCAGCAGTTCGAGTGGAAGATCACCGCGCGCCACTCGACCAGCACCTGGCAGTACTTCGTGGGCGGCGAGAAGATCGCCGAATTCGACGACGGTGGCGCGCGGCCCGGCGCGACCGTGACCCACCAGGTCGACTTCGGCAACAAGACCGGCCAGCAGAAGGTGCTCGCCGTCTGGAACGTCGCGGACACCTCGAACGCGTTCTACGCCTGCATCGACGTCAACGTCAGTTAGGCACGCCGTATCGGTCAGGTTCCACGCCCCTCCGTCCCCCCCGCCCCGGTCGCGCATCGTCGCGGCCGGGGCGCGGTGCTGTCCGCGGTGGCCGGAAAACGGCATGGCGCGGAAACCTCGGGTAGTTGAGCGGTTACCCTGCGTCAGCTGTCCTGATGGATCATCAGTGCTCGAGGGGACTCCCGAATGAACCGCATCCGTACCGTACTCGCCGCGCTCGGCATCACCGCCGGCATGATCTCCGCCCCGGCGGCGAGCGCCGCACCGGGGCCCGCCCGGCCCGCGCCCGCCGCCGAGCGTCACGAACCCTGCACCGGAGAGTTCCGCGGCGACGCCCGCCTCGGTCCCAAGTGGCTGCCGAACAAGCGGCTCGCCCCGGTCGGCCCGCTCCTGAAGGGCTGGCAGCGCACCGGCGACCTCACGCCGAACGACTTCCTGAAGAAGTACTGGGAAGGGCCCGCTGACACCGGCAGCTGGAAGTACCCGCCCAACGACGGCTTCGCCGAGGTGAACGGCGAGATCGACAAGGAGCCCGTGAAGCTCCGCACCGGCCAGCGCCTGGACCGCTTCGGCTCGGAGTACGGCGCCTACCTCGCTCCGGCGGGTGACGCCTACGCCGAGCGTGCCCTGCCCCCGCAGAACCTGAACACCCGTGACGCGGCCAGCCCTTGCGACTACCGGGTCTACAAGGTAGCCAAGCCCTTCTGGGTCTGGCAGGGCGGCATCGCCCCGTGGTTCGAGCAGCCCGGCGGCGGCCGGCAGATCAAGCTCGACGCCGTGTTCCTCGACCCGGGCGAGGGGCAGCGCCTCAATGTGAAGTGGCTCCTGGACAACGCCTACCTGACGCCCGCGGGCGCGTAACCCGCCATGGACCGCCGGGCCTTGCAGGCCGCACTCGTCGAGGCACGTATCCCCGGCGGCTACTACCGGATCGAGGGCGTCCACGAGCCCGCCCCCACCCCGCCGGACTTCCTCTTCGTCCGGCGGGGCGGGGACGGAGTCTGGGAGACCGGGGTCTTCGAGCGTGGAACATACGAGATCGTCGCCGGCCACCCGGACGAGGCCACCGCCTGCGCGCACCTGCTGAGCCTGCTCGTCTGAAGCCGGCCCCCGCAGCCGGTGTTTTGCCGGAACGGCAAACAACCTTGTCCGTACGGTCGCACCGGCCGAATGATCGTGACCAGGCGGCCGGGCCCCCGGCCCGGCCGCCCGCCGAAGCGACACGACCGCCCCGCCCGCACGGGGCGCCCGAGGAGGAGCCATGCCGGAGCCCACCCCCGTACTCACGCCGTCCGCGCGTTCCGCGGACCGTGCCGCCCGACCCTCCGCCCTCCTGCCCGGCGCGACGCATCGGACGGTCGCCGTCCCCGGCGGCCGGATCCACTGCGTCGAACAGGGCACGGGCCCCCTCGTGCTCCTCGTCCACGGCTTCCCCGAGTCCTGGTACTCCTGGCGTCACCAGCTCCCCGCCCTGGCCGCGGCCGGGCACCGGGCCGTCGCCATCGACGTACGCGGCTACGGCCGTTCCTCCGCACCCGCCGCCCCCGACGCCTACCGCATGCTCGCCCATGTCGCCGACAACACCGCCGTCGTCCACGCCCTCGGCGAGGAGACCGCCACGGTCGTCGGACACGACTGGGGCTCGCCCATCGCCGCGAACAGCGCCCTGCTCCGGCCGGACGTCTTCACGGCGGTCGCGCTGCTCAGCGTCCCGTACACGCCCCGGGGAGGCCCCCGCCCCACCGACGGCTTCGCGGGCATCGGAGGCGAGGAGGAATTCTACGTCAGCTACTTCCAGACCCCCGGCCGCGCCGAGGCGGAGATCGAACCGGACGTACGCGGCTGGCTCGCCGGCTTCTACACGGGTCTCTCCGGAGACACCCCCGCCCCCGCGGACCACCCCGGCCTCTACTTCGTACCTCCGGGCGCACGCATGGCCGACCGCTTCCCCGCCGGCCCGCTCCCCGGCTGGCTCGGCGAACGGGACCTCGACGTCTACGCCGAGGAGTTCGAACGCACCGGTCTGACCGGCGCCCTCAACCGCTACCGCAACGTCGACCGGGACTGGGAGGACCTCGCGGCCTGGGACGGGACACCCGTCACCCAGCCGTCGATCTTCATCGGCGGCGCCCTGGACGCCTCCACCACCTGGATGTCCGACGCCATCGACGCCTATCCGCGGACCCTCCCCGGCCTGTCCGCCGCCCACATCCTCGAAGGCTGCGGCCACTGGATCCAGCAGGAACGCCCCGACGAGGTCAACCGCCTGCTGACCGACTGGCTGCACGGCCTGCGCTGAGCGGCACCCGGCCCGCGGTGCCGCCGGGTCAGCAGGCCGTGCCGCGGGTCGCCGCTGTCGCCCGGAGCAGGTCGCGGACGAGCGTGAAGTCGATCTTCTGCGGATCGCGGAAGCGCAGGCAGCCCTTGCCCATGTCGTGGGAGGCCGGCCGGTCCGTGAACGCGTCGCGGACATCCGCGCGCATCAGGTAGAACGAGATGTACTGCTTCTGGTCGGCGAAGGCGATCTCGCCCGACCCGTCCCGCTCGTAGGCGGGCATCCCGTACGCCATCACCTCGCGGAATCCCGTCAGCTCCTCCCTGCACAGCGCGCGCAGCGCCGTGAGCGCCGCCCGGCGGGCCTCCGGGGCTTCGGCGAGATACTGATCGACGTTCTGCGCCTGGCTTGCGACCATGAGCAGATCGTACGGCGACACACCGCCGACCAGACGGTGTGTCGCACCCGGGAGCGACGGGCCTCTCCGGCGAAGGTGGACACATGAACACCGCAGGCATGCTGGCCGAAGCGTTCGACCGGGTCGGGGAAGCGGTCCACGCGGCGGTCGAAGGACTCAGGCCCGACGACCTCAACGCCCGCGTCGACGCGGGGGCGAACTCCATCTCCTGGCTCGTCTGGCATCTCACCCGCGTCCAGGACGACCACATCGCCGACGCCGCCGGAACCGGACAGATCTGGCTCACCGAAGGCTGGGCGGACACCTTCGGACTGCCGTTCGACGAGGCGGCGACCGGCTACGGGCACAGCACCGACGAAGTCGCCGCCGTCCGCGTGGACTCCGCCGATCCCCTCCTCGGCTACTTCGACGCCGTGCACGAGCGGACCCTGGACTTCGTCGCGGGGCTGGAGGGCCACGCCCTCGACCGGATCGTCGACGAGGGCTGGTCGCCCCCGGTGACGCTCGGTGTCCGGCTGATCAGCGTCATCGCCGAGGATCTCCAGCACGCGGGCCAGGCCGCCTTCGTCCGAGGCATGCTGGAACGCGCGTGAGAACCGGTGGCCGGAGCAGCGGCGGGACGGGGCCCGCGCACACCCGTGCGTAGTCCCACCGGCGGTGCCATACTCGGAAGAAGTCGGCTGGACAGGCTCGTCATCGTCCGAAAGGTGGCCGTCATGAGCTGGGCATCTTGGACGACCAGCGGTGTCTTCGCGGGAACCGGTGGGGTGCGCACCGAGGAAGCGGGCATCCTGAGCGGCGACCTCACGGTGCATACGACCTGGTCCGACGGACAGGCGTCGGTGGCCGTGCAGTACAGCGGGTCCTCGGACTGGTTCACCCTCACCGGCAGCCCCGTGCCGTGCCCCTCCGAGGAGGAGAGCCGCACCTTCCACCAGAGCGTGGTCGAAGCCGTCCGCGCCGGCGAGGGCGCCACCGTCCCTCCGGTCGGCGCGGGACCCGTCTGACGTCGCTCACCGCGCCCCATAGAGTGGATCACCGGATCCGTCCCCCCAGGGACGGGCGCGGTACACGGGCGAGGAGCGGTGCACATGGGGCGGGCGGGCACACAGCGGTCGAGGACACGGAAGAACCGGCCGTTCTGGGTGGAGCTGCCGCTCCTCGTCGGTGTCGCCCTGGTGCTGGCGCTGCTCATCAAGACGTTTCTGGTGCAGGCCTTCTCCATCCCCTCGGACTCCATGCAGAACACCCTCCAGCGGGGTGACCGGGTCCTCGTGGACAAGCTGACGCCCTGGTTCGGATCGGAGCCGGAGCGCGGTGAGGTGATCGTCTTCCACGACCCGTCGGACTGGCTCGCCAACGTGCCCGTGGACCCGCCCAACACCGTGCAGAAGGTCCTGAGCTTCGTCGGCGTGATGCCCTCCGCCGAGGAGAAGGACCTCATCAAACGCGTCATCGGCGTCGGAGGCGACACCGTGGAGTGCGAGGGCGACGGGCCGGTGAAGGTCAACGGCACCGCCCTGGACGAGCCGTACGTCTTCCCCGGCAACACCCCCTGCACCGACGACGAGGACGGCGGCCGGTTCAAGGTCACCGTGCCCGAAGGCAAGGTCTGGGTGATGGGGGACCACCGCCAGGCCTCCGCGGACTCCCGCTACCACCAGGACGACCCGAACCAGGGGATGGTCCCGGTCGACGAGGTCGTCGGCAGGGCCGTCGTCATCGCCTGGCCGGTCGGCCGCTGGAGCACCCTTCCGGTACCGGGAACCTTCGACAACGTGCCCGACAAGCCCCGGGGGCCCGCCACTCGCTAAGGGCCCTTCCCGCGCTTTCCGGCGGGCGCGCGACGACAGCTACGGCACCTCGCCGCGTTGTCGGAACGTCCCCATACGTCCAGTATGCGGACGTCCCTCCGCCTTGCGACGCACGCAGCTGACGCCGCGCGCTGATCCACTGGGATCGCCGGACAGCCCTCAGCGCGCGAAGTTTCGTACGTACCGGCGCTGCCAGGGCGTCTCCACCGCCCTGGCGTGATAGCCGTCGCGCACGAACGCCACCGCCTCGCCCGCGGGGACCCCGTCCAGGACGGCGAGGCAGGCCAGCGCCGTGCCGGTGCGGCCCATTCCGCCACCGCACGCCACCTCGACCCGCATCCCCGCGGCCCGCTCCCACACCTCTTCGAGGAGATCCCGCGCCGCCGCCCGGTCCGCCGGGAGCCGGAAGTCCGGCCACCGCAGCCACCGCGACTCCCAGGCGACCGGAGGCGGGGTACGCCCGAGGAGATGTACGGCGAAGTCCGGTTCGGGGCCCGCCGGCATGGGCTTGCGCAGACCCCGGCCGCGTACGAGCCGTCCGGAGGGGAGGGCCAGGACGGCCGGGTCCGCGGCGTTCCACGTCTCGATCACGTGTCCCAATCTAACGACCCGGCAGTCGCCGGTGGTACGTATCGCACCGGTCGGCCGGAGATCAGGTGGCGTCGAGATCCCGCGCGAGCAGCTCGGCCAGCTCCTCGACCGCCGCCCGCGCCCCGTCGCCCTCGGCGCTGAGCACCACGGTCTCCCCGTGCGGGGCGGCCAGGGCCAGTACCGCCAGCATGCTGCGGGCATCGACCGGGTCGCGGCCCTCACGGGCGATGGTCACCTTGACCGGCTGACGAGCGGCGGCCTTGACGAACAGGGACGCCGGGCGGGCGTGGAGCCCGCTGCGGGAGGCTATGGCGACGGTCTGCTGGTGCATGGATCACTCCTGGGGGAAGGGACGTTCGGGAGGGGGGTGTGCGGGGTTCAGGCGGCGACGGTGACCCGGGAGCCGTCGGGGCCCGCGGACCCCGAGTCCCCGGCAGCCTCCGGCGCCGCCCTGCGCGCGCCCTTGAGCAGGAGGACGAGCGCGGTCGCCACCAGCGTCCCGGCGGCGATGGCGAGCAGGTAGAGGAACGGCTCGCCGATCAGCGGGACGACGAAGACGCCGCCGTGCGGAGCGCGCAGGGTCGCGCCGAAGGCCATCGACAGCGCGCCGGTGACCGCGCCGCCCGCCATCACCGACGGGATGACCCGCAGTGGGTCGGCGGCGGCGAACGGGATCGCACCTTCGGTGATGAACGAGGCGCCCAGCACCCAGGCCGCCCGGCCGTTCTCCCGCTCGGTCTTCGTGAACAGTCTCTTGCGTACGGTGGTGGCCAGCGCCATCGCCAGCGGCGGCACCATCCCGGCCGCCATGACCGCGGCCATCACCTTGAGGCTGCCCGGCGTCGGGTCGGCGAGACCGCCGACCGCGAAGGCGTACGCCACCTTGTTCAGTGGACCGCCCATGTCGAAGCACATCATCAGCCCGAGGACGACGCCGAGGATCACCGCGTTGGACCCCGACAGCCCGTTCAGCCAGTCCGTGAGCGCGTTCTGCAGTGAGGCGATGGGCTTGCCGACCACGATGAACATCAAAAACCCCACGGTCGCCGACGCGATCAGGGGGATCACCAGGACCGGCATGATGCCGCGCAAAGTCGCGTGGACCGGGACCCGCTGGATGGCCATCACCACCGCACCGGCCAGCAGACCGGCGACCAGACCTCCGAGGAATCCGGCGTTCACCGTGAGCGCGATGGCCCCGCCGACGAACCCGGGCACCAGCGCCGGCCGGTCCGCCATCCCGTACGCGATGTACCCGGCCAGCACCGGCACCAGGAACCCGAAGGCCGCCGAGCCGATCTGGTTGAGCAGCGCGGCCCAGCTGTCCGCCTCGCCCCAGACGAAGTGGTCGGCGACCGACTTGGCGCTCGCTATCTCGTAGCCGCCGATGGCGAACGACAGGGCGATCAGAAGACCGCCCGCCGCGACGAACGGCACCATGTAACTCACGCCGGACATCAGATACGTACGGAGCCGGACGCCGAAGTGCGCGTGATCCGCGGAGGATTCGTTCCCGCCCCCGGTGTCCGCGCCTCCACCGTCCTCCGACACGGCGGCGACCTCTCCGCGTTCCGCCTTGCGGCGGGCCTCGGCGATCAGCTCGGCGGGCCGGTTGATGCCCGCCTTGACCCCGACGTCGACCAGCGGCTTGCCGCGGAAGCGGGACTTCTCCCGGACCTCCACGTCGTGCGCCCAGATCACGGCGTCCGCCGCCGCGACGACGGCGGGGTCCAGCTTCTTGAAGCCGGCCGAACCCTGGGTCTCCACGGTCACCTCGACCCCCTCGGCGCGGCCCGCCGCGGCCAGGGACTCGGCCGCCATGTAGGTGTGGGCGATGCCGGTGGGGCAGGAGGTGACGGCGACGATCCGGAAGGGGGCGCTCGCGGCGGCTACGGCCGCTCCGGGCGTCTCCGTCTTCGCCTGTTCCCGTTCCTGCTCCTGGTTCTCCTCCGGCGGCTCCTCGCCCCGAATCAGCGCGGCTACCGCCCGCGGATCCGTTCCGGCGCGCAGGGTGGCGGTGAACTCCGCGTCCATCAGCCTGCGGGCCAGGCCCGACAGGATGGTGAGGTGGTCGTCGTCGGCCCCGGCCGGGGCCGCGATGAGGAAGATCAGGTCGGCCGGACCGTCGGCCGCCCCGAAGTCGATGCCCGCCACACTGCGCCCGAAGGCCAGCGTCGGGGCGCTCACATGTTCGCTGCGGCAGTGCGGGATGCCGATGCCGCCGTCGAGGCCGGTCGGCATCTGCGCCTCGCGGGCGGCGACGTCGGCCAGGAAGCCTTCGAGATCGGTGACGCGGTGCGCGGCCACCATCCGCTCGGCGAGCGACCTCGCGGCGGCGTCCTTCGTCGTGGCGGACAGATCGAGGTCGACCAGTTCCGCGGTGATCAGCTCACTCATCGCGGTGCTCCTTGCTCGGGGACCGCCGTGCGGCGGCCCGGGGGGACGGGGCGGCGGGTTCGTACGGGGTGGGGTCCGTACGGGAGGTGCGGGAATTGCGGCGGTGACGGCGGTACGGGGTTCGGTCCTGGCGGTACGGGGGTCATGGGGCGGGCTCCGCCAGCGCGCGGTCCAGCGGCACGTCGGAGGTCGTCACGACCGACGGCAGATCGAGGTCGGCCGGGGTGGGCATGAGGCTCCCGGCCAGCTGCACGGCCGCGGCACCGTGGGCGACGGCCGAGGTGAGCGCTTCCGGGCCCTGCCCGCCCGCTGCCAGGAAGCCGGCCAGGGAGGCGTCCCCGGCGCCGACATTGCTGCGCACGGCGGCGGCCGGCGCGGTGGCGAAGTAGGCGCCCGACGCCTCGACCAACAACTGCCCGTCGGCGCCCAGACTGGCCAGCACCGACCTGGCCCCGCGCTCCCGCAGCTCCTCGGCGGCCTTCAGCGCGTCGCCCACCGTGGCGAGCGGTCGGCCGACGGCCTCGGCGAGCTCCTGGGCATTGGGCTTGACCACGTCCGGCCCCCGGTCCAGGGCCGCGGTCAGCGCCGCTCCGGAGGTGTCCAGCGCGATGCGCGCACCGGCCCGGTGGCTCCGCTCGACCAGCTCCGCGTACCACTGCGGCGGCAGTCCGCGCGGCAGGCTTCCGCAGCAGGCGACCCAGTCGGCGGCGGCCGAGTGGGCCCGTACCGCGTCCAGGACGTCCTCCGCCTCGGCCGGACTCAGCTCGGGGCCCGCCGCGTTGACCTTGGTGAGGGTGCCGTCGGGTTCGACGAGCGTGACGTTGATCCGGGTGTTCCCGGCGATCGGCACGCCGACCGCCTCGATGCCCAGGTCGCCCAGCAGCCGGGCGAGCAGGGCGCCTTCCGGACCGCCCATCGGGGCGACGGCGAGGGTGCGGTGCCCGGCCGCCGCGACAGCGCGGGAGACGTTGACACCCTTGCCGCCCGGATCGACGCGGTCGGCCGTGGCACGCAGCACGCTGCCGCGGGTCAGCACGGGCAGCTCGTAGGTGCGGTCCAGGCTGGGGTTGGTGGTGACGGTGAGGATCATGCGCGTACTACTTCCGTGCCCCGGCTCTCGATGGAGCGGGCGTCGTCGGGGCTGAGGCCCGTGTCGGTGATGAGCAGGTCCACATCGGTGAGATCGCCGAAGCGGGCGAAGTGCTCCTGCCCGAACTTGCCGGAGTCGGCGAGCAGGACGACCCGGCGGGCCGCCTTGATCACGGCCCGCTTCACCGCGGCCTCGGCGAGGTCGGGCGTCGTCAGGCCGCTGCCGGGGGAGAAGCCGTTGGTGGCGAGGAAGACCACGTCGGCGCTGATCTCGGCGTACGAACTCAGTGCCCAGGCGTCGACCGCCGCGCGGGTGCGGTGCCGGACCCGGCCGCCCACCAGATGCAGCGCGATGCCCGGGTGGTCGGCGAGACGGGCGGCCACCGGCAGGGCATGCGTCACCACGGTCAGCGTCGCGTCGACCGGTACGGCGGCGGCGAGCCGTGCGGTCGTCGTCCCGGCGTCCACGATGACATTGCCGTCGGAGGGCAGCTCGGCGAGGGCGGCCTGGGCGATGCGGTCCTTCTCTCCGGCGGCGACGACGTCGCGTTCGGCGAGGTCGGGTTCGAAGCCGAGCCGCCCGGCGGGGATCGCCCCACCGTGCACCCGGCGCAGCAGTCCCGCCCGGTCCAGGGTCTTGAGGTCGCGCCGGACCGTCTCGGCCGTCACCTGGAACTCGTCGGCCAGGGACAGCACGTCGACCCGCCCGCTCTCCTGGGCGAGGCGGAGGATCTCCTGCTGACGCTCCGGTGCGTACATGTGGTTTCGTTTCCGTTTCATGCCCGACTCTGTGGTTTCGTGCTCAGATTACGTCCGGGGTGCGGGAATGTAAACACAATCGGGCGAGGAGTGGGCATGAACGGAAGGGTGAGGTCGCGTGCGGACGTGCGCGCACCGCAGGGCGGGGCGCACCGGGCACGGTGCGCCCCGCCCTGCGGGTCCGGTCACGGCGTCCGGGGTGGGTCCTCGCTCAGGGGGCGGGCCAGCAGGGGAGTGCCGGGGACCTGGTGGCCGCCGCTGGCGAGCATGCGGACTTCGCCCCGGTCACTGATCTCGGCGCGCACGATCCCCGTCTCGTCCTCGTACACCGGGAACCCGCCGGCCCCCAGCCGGTCGGTGAGCCGCACGCGGACCACGTCGTCCGCGGCTCCGGACAACTGGAAGATGAGCTCGTAACACTCGGTGTGCACCATGTGCTCCATGACGACCTCCGGGCCTGGCGCGGAGAATACGGCCCTGCCGCCATTGTTTCGCACCCCGGCGTCCAGCGCCCGGGGAGCGACGGCCAACGGGCGGACCCGCCCGGTCGATCGGGTGACTCCCTGGTAGGACAACATGACCGATGGCCCGAAGGGCTAGGCATGCGTGCATGAGACTTGAGCCTCGACGAATGAACAGTGCCTCTTCCCGTTCCCGCACCCTCAAGACGGTCGGCGCCCTCGGCATGGCCGCCGCCACGGCCGTTCTGATGACCGGATGCGGTCAGAGTTCGGACAGCGCGACGACCGCGGCCACCTCCGAAGCCGCGAAGGTCGTCCCGCAGAAGCAGACGACGTCGCCCTCGGCGAGTGCCGAGCTGACCGAGGACCAGCAGGAGCGGAAGAAGGTCCTCGACGCCACGAAGGTCACCTTCGACGACGCCGCCACCACCGCCGCCGGCGAGGTGGCCGGGGGCAAGCTGGTCGATCTGGACCTGGAGGGTGTGGACGACGACGACAAGGACCAGAGCCCCAGCCCGACGGGATCCGGCAGCCCCACGGGTTCCGCCAGCCCGACCGGTTCGGCCAGCCCGACCGGCACCGCGAGCCCGACCGGAACCGGCACGTCCAGCCCGAGCGCGAGCCCGGGCTCCGAGGGCCCGGTCTGGGTCGCGGAGGTCGCGGAGAAGGACGGCACGGTCCACACCGTCCGGATCAACGCGGTCGACGGCAAGGTGATCGAGGCCCGGGTCGACGCGGATCAGGACGCGGACGACAAGAAGCAGACTGCCGACCGGCTCGCCCAGGCCACCCAGACCCCGCAGCAGGCCGCCAAGGTCGCCACCGAGAAGAAGAAGGGGACGGTCACCTCCGTCGGCCTCGACGACGGCGAGGGCGACAGCGTCGTCTGGCAGGTCGACGTGGTCGGCTCGGACTGGAAGAAGACGACCTTCGACGTGGACGCCAAGAACGACACCATCGTCCGCGAGGAGACCGACAACGACTGACCGCCGCCCCGCCTGACCCGCGAAGGGGTACGCCGGACGCCCGGCGTACCCCTTCCGTGCTCTGCGGCGCGGTCAGTGCGCGGTTCCCGGCTTCCTGCGGTCGAGCAGCCGGCAGACGAAGTCCTCCTGGAGCTCGCGGAGCCCGGCCAGCAGCCTGGGGTTGGTCGAGCTGTTCACCTGGGAGGCGAGGGAGACGGTCAGCGAGCGCTTGCCGTCCTTGGTCCCCGCGGCGAACTGCGTGTAGCCGGGGAAGTTGCCGGTATGGCCGTACACGGTGCCGCAGCGCGTCGTGTACGAGAACACCGCGAGACCGGCCCTGTTGCGCCCGGGGCCGGCCGGTTCGGAGCTGCCCTGTACGAAGGACAGCTGCTGCCGGCGGAGCCCGGGGCCGAGGCCCAGCCCCCCGGCGTAGCCGCGGATGAAGGCTCCCAGGTCCCGGGGTGTGGAGACGATGCCGCCCGACGCCCACACGCCCGACGCGCCGAGCACCGTGCTGACGTCCTCGGGAGCCTCCGACGGATCCACCGCGTAGCCGTGCAGATAGGGCTCGGGCAGCCGGTAGCCCTGCGGGAGGCTGGTGTCGCGCAGGCCGAGCGGCCGGTACACGAGCTCGGCGAGGAGCTCCTCGTACCGCTGTCCCGTGACCGCCTCGGCCATCAGCGCCACGGCGATGTTGTCCGAGTTGGAGTAGTGGTAGGCCGAGCCCGGCTCGAACCGCAGCGGGTCCCCGGCGACGTAGTCCAGCAGGCGGCGCGAGTCGAAGCGCCGGCGTGGGTCGGCGGTCAGCTCGGCGATGAAGGCCGGGGCCTCGGTGTAGTCGGGCAGCCCGCTGGTGTGGTTGAGGAGCTGGCGGAGTGTCACCCGGTGCCAGGCGGCGGGGAGCCGGGGCAGCCGTCGGCCGAGCGTGTCGTCCAGGCCGAGCGCGCCCCGCTCGGCCAGCTGCAGGGCGACCGAGCCGCTGAACGCCTTCGCCGTGCTGGCGATCCGCATGTGGTCGCCGGTCCTGGGCGGACGCCCGGTGCCGAGCTGCGACGTACCCGCCCGGTACACCTCGTTCCGGCCGCCCGCCGTGAGGACGGCGATGGCGCCGGGCGGCCCTCCCGGAGTGTCCACGAGCGCCTGGAGCCGCCGCCGCAGCTCGGGGTCGGCCGGCCCGTGGCCGTCGCCGCCGCCCCCGCTCGCGTGGGCCGGCCCGGACATCAGGCCGGCGAGCGATGCGGCCGCCAGGGCCGCGACGACGGCCCTTCGCCGCCGGGACCGGCCACGGGGGCGGGGGAGCGGGGCGTCAGGACGAGAAGGTACGGACACGGAGGCCTCCTGAAGGCGGTGGGCGTCGGGCGGAGCGGAGGCGTCCGCTCCCGCGAGCCCCAGCATCGGGCGGCCGGGCGGGGCTTGCCCCCGAGGTGGACCATCCGGCCGATCCCCGCCACACCGCCGGCGCCGGGCAGCGCACCGGCCACCCGACAGCTCCCGGCCCCCGCTTCCTTCAGCGGTGCCGCTCAGTGGGCCGGGGGCGCGCCCCCGCTCAGGTCCAGGACGTACCGCCGCCCGGGACGGTCGCCGAACATGACGTCCTCCAGCGGCTCGAACCCTGAGCGCGCCAGCACCGCGCGCGATCCCGTGTTGTCCAGCGTCGTCTCCGCGCGCAGTGCGGTGAGCCCGTACTCCCGGACCGCCAGGACGCAGATCTGCTGGACCGCCCAGGTGGCCAGCCCGCGCCCCGCGGCCTTCTCCGCTATGCGATAGCCCAGCTCGGCCGAAGCCTCCCGCACCTCCACGAGGTTGATCCGGCCCAGGACGCCGCCGTCGTCGTCCTCGATGACGTGGAAGTGGAGCAGCCCCGCGTCCTGATCGGCGAGCAACTCACGGTGCCGTTCGGCGAACGCGGCGAAGTAGTCGTCGCCCCGGTCGGGAATGGACGCGGCGAAGTAGGCCCGGTTCTCCCGCTCGAAGGCGAGCAGAGCCTCCGCGTGGTCGGGACGGAGTCTGTTGATGGACGTCATACGGGGATGCTAAGTGGTCTCCCGCCGGGGTGTTCCGTGTCCAGTTGCCGCAGCCGCAGCCGGTCTCCGGCGTCCGGGCGGTTCCGGCTATCCGGGACGTCCGCGCTCCAGGGCGTGGGCCAGGCCGCGTTCGGCGTCGTCGGCCGAGGCGCGCCGGTAGGCCCGCTCGTACGCCGAGTCGCCCGCGACCTGCCGGGCCCGGAGCTCCCACTGCTCGCGGATCGCCCCGAGCTCCGGGGTGCCCCGGTGCGGGTGGCCGATCATGCGCCAGTACGCGTGTCCGGTACCGGAGGCACGGGCCGCGGCCACTCCGTTCCCCTGCGCGGCGATGGATCCGGCGAGCAGATCGAGGCCGAGCGCTATGCCGAGGCTGTCGTGGAGCTCGTGCTTGCTCGCGAGCATCGCGCGCGCGTGGCTCTCGGCATGACGGGGGCGCCCCTGGAGCAGGTGGATGAGGGCGAGTTGGTGGTCGGCGTACGCTCGTGCCCAGTGCTCGCCGAACCGCAGGCTGATCCGCTGGAGCCGTATGGCCTCCTCGTACGCCTCGTCGAGCCGGCCGAGCGCGGACAGGGCGAACAGCCGTATCACCCGGCAACGCAGCTGGGAGGGGGCGTCGGCGGGGTCGCCGTCGTGGTGGCTCAGCGCGCGGTCGCTGACGGCGTACGCGGTGAGCGGTTGACCCATCATCAGGTACGTGAAGCTCATGGAGTGGGCTGCGAGCAGCACCGCCTCCGGGTCGCCGTCGCGGTGTGCGGCGTGCCGGCACTCCTCGCCGGTGCGGCGCGCCGCCTCGTGGTCGCCCTGAAGGGTCAGCGTGATGCCCAGGGCCCACAGCGCCCGGGTGCGGTGAGGGCCGGCGGTGAGCGGCAGGGCGAGCACCCGCTCCAGATACGTACGGGCCTGGTGCAGATGGCCGCAGCAGCTCCAGAAGAGACCCGCGCACCCGGCCATCTCCATCGCCATCTCCGGGTCCTCGGCCAGCAGATGGTCCAGGGCCGCGCACAGGTCCGCGTGGGTGTCGGCGATCCGGTGGTACCAGAGGACCTGAGACGGCCCGAGCCAGCCCGCGTACGCCTGGACGGTGACATGGGCGAAGTGCCGGGCGTGCCGGTCCGCGAGGAGCGCGTCCTCCGCCAGTTCGGCTAGCCACATCGCCCCGTACTCACGCAGCGTGTCCAGCATGCGGTAGCCGTCCCCGGTCCGCCGGAGCACGGACTGGTCGGCCAGACGTTCCAGGGCCGGGGCGATGGCTCCGGTGTCCAGCGGCCCGCCCGCGCACACCGCCTCCGCGTCCGGGGTGGTGATGACGCCGCGGAATACGGAGAGCCGCGCCCACAACAGCCGCTCCAGCGGTGCGCAGAGCTCGTGGCTCCAGCCGATGGTGGTGCGCAGGGCCCGGTGGCGGCGGGGCCAGACGGTGTCGTCGGTGAGCTCCTCCATACGGGAGGCCAGCCGTCCGGTGATCTCCTGCGCGCTGCTCTCGCGGAGCTGGGCGCAGGCGAGTTCGATGGCGAGCGGTATGCCGTCGAGCCGACGGCAGATCTCGGCGACGGCGGCCGCGTTCCCGGGGGCGTCGAGCGAGAGGGCCGGGGTGACGGCGGCCGCGCGCTCGTGGAAGAGCCGGACGGCCTCGTTACCGTCGTCGCCCGCGGAGAGCGGGGGCACCTCGACGCACTTCTCGTCCGCCGCGCCCAACGGCTCCCTGCTGGTGGTCAGGACCGTCAGCCCCGGTGCCGAGGCGAGCAGTTCGGTCACGAGCCGCCCGCAGGGGCCGACGATCCGCTCGCAGCAGTCGAGAACGAGGAGCAGCCGCCGACCGGACAGCCATTCACCGAGCGCGGCCACGGGCCGGCGGGGGCTGTGGTCCAGAAGCCCGACGCCGTCGCAGACCGTGGTGGCGAGCAGTTGCTCGTCGTGCAGATGGGAGAGGCCGGCCCACCAGACCCCGTCGGTGTAGCGGTCCCGGGCACGCTCGGCGGTGCGCAGGGCGAGCCGACTCTTGCCGACCCCGCCGGGGCCGGTGAGCGTGACCAGCCGATGCTCTTGAAGTGCCCGTTCGACGCTGACCAGTTCGTTGTCGCGTCCGACGAAGCTGGTCGTCACGACGGGGAGGTTGCCCATCACGGGGACATCCTGCCTCGCCGCGGCCCACCGCCTCCGTTCATAGCGAAAAGCAGTCAGAAACGGCTGACAATGCATCCTGGTCGATCGGTAAGTGGCCTAGAGCGAAAGGGGGATGGTGTGTGCCGCCGTCCCGATGCCCCGTTCCGGTGCCGCGGAGACAGCGGAGCGCCGACGGCTGACGGAACGGCGGCCGGCGGAACGGCGGCCGGGAGGCTCCGTCGTACCCCTGCGCTACGTTGCTGGCATGACGCAATTCGTACTGGTGGCAGGGGCCTGGCTCGGCTCGTGGGCGTGGCGCGACGTGGAGCCCGGCCTGCGCGCGGCCGGTCACGGGGTCCATCCGCTGACCCTTTCCGGCCTCGCCGACAGACAGGAAGCGGCGGCCGGGCAGCAGACCCACGTCCAGGACATCGTCGACGCGGTCGAGCGTCCGGACCTGCGCGACGTGGTGCTGGTCGGGCACAGCTACGCGGGCATTCCGGTCGGGCAGGCCGCCGAGCGGATCGGCGACCGGCTCGCCCGCGTCGTGTTCGTCGATTCCGACGTTCCGGCCGACGGCGAATCCTTCGTCTCCGGCCGGCCGGACGGCCAGGCCGGCGTCGAGGCCGCCATCGCCGCCCACGGGGGCTGCTGGCCGCCGCCGGCCGCCGCCGACTGCGCGGACCAGGGCCTCACCGAGGAACAGCTCGCCCGGTTCCTCGACGGCTCGACCCCTCACCCCGGCGCCACGCTCATCGAGCCCGCCGTTCTGGCCCGTCCCCTGGGCCTGCTGCCCGCGACGTACATCAAGTGTCTGCTCGACCGGCCCGAGCCGAGCCCCGAGGTGGCCGAGCTGCTGACGGGCGAGCGGTGGCGGCTCGTCACGATGGACACCGGCCACTGGCCGATGTTCTCGCAGCCGGCCGAGCTCGCCCGCATCCTGCTGGAAGCCGCGGGAACGGACGCCCGACGATGACGGCCGCGCCCCGCCCGGAGCGGCGCTCCCCGGACGAAGCGGCCACGGAGCACCCGGAGATCACCTACATCGGATGCGCACGTTGCGGCACCCTGATCGCGGGTCTCGACGGGCGGTACGCCTGTTCGGGCTGCGGCTGGGTCAACGAGTGGACCGAGGGCCACCGGCCCCTGCCCGAGGCCCGACGGCGGCCCTCGGCGGAGACGGCCTAGAGCACGTCCCGGCCCTGCGCCCCGCCTCCCGGCCCGCGCCCCGTCTCCCGGCCTTGCGCCCCGGCGTCCGGCCCGGCCTCCCGGCCCGCGCCCCGCCTCCAGGCCCCGGCCCGCCCGCCTCCCGGCCCCGGCCCGCGCCTTCCGGCGTTCTCACCCGCCCTTTGAGGAGTGCACGACATGTCCCACCCGCACGACGCCGTCGCGGTCCGCGCGGCCCTGGCCGAGATCGCCTCACTGCTCGCCCCCGCGCGCCCCGCCGTGGCGGAGGAGGTGCTGCGCGCCCACGGCAGTCCGCACGACTACGTGCGCGCCTTCGGGGACCGCCTGGAGGGGCGGGGTATCGACGAGCCGGTGGACGGCCTCGCCTGGATCGCGCTCGTCGACGCGCTCGACGCACACGGTCTGCTCGCGGAGTTCGACTGGAAGGAGGACCCGCAAGAGATCCGGGCCCAGCTGCGCAAGCTGGAATCGACGCCTTCCGTGGATCCGTGGGTGCTTTTCGAGGGCGAGGAGGCGCTCCTGCCGACCGAGCGGTTCCTGCACGCCTGCGGACGCCGTTACCGGGGTCGGTGCGGCGCTGGCCGTCCTCGACATCGAGTCCGACTGCTATCCGGTGGTGGGCCTGCGGGCGGCCGGTGCCGACGAGCTGACCGCGCTCGCCGCCCGCGCGGGCTTCCCCGTGCAGCACCTCGGCGCCGACCGTCGCAGGCGGTGACAAGGCTCCGCCCGCGCCCCGGGGGCGGCGCGGGGCGCTGTTCCAGCAGGTGCGGCAGGGTCCGCGCGCCGGAATGGAATCGCGGCCGTCGCCGCCCACCACGTACACTCGCCCCCGCCTCCGCCGACCGGCAGAGGCTTTTCGCACCAGACCACCGGGAAAAAAATCGTATGAGTTCCGCAGACAGCACCGAAGCACCGATCTACGCCGGCCTCGTGGAGGAGCACGGGGATGTGCCCGCCGAAGTACGCAGAGTGGCCGAGGAGGTCCTGCGCGAGGCCGACCGCGCCATCGACTTCGGCACGGTGCGGACGGCCGCCGCGGCACGCTGAGCGCCGCCGGGTCCGCAGGCCGGCACCCCGGTCCGCAGCCGCCTCGCGGCGGCCATGTCCATCACAGGACGATAAACGTCCTGCAACTATTGCCATATTCTTGCGTTCGTGACGCGATGGTTTGCTGAATCAGCCGTCGTCAGTGAAAGCGGGTGAGGCTGCGGTAGGCCGGGCGTCGACATCGCGCCCGATGCCACCGCGGCCCCCGGTCACCCGTCGCGACCGCCCGGCGGCCGCGCTTCGGTGAGCGGTCCACGCAAGCGCGTGGAGAGCGCTCCCAGCCGGCCGCCGCGGCGCGACGGGGCAGCAGGACCGACACCGCGCCCGTCGCCGGCCGGGCCCGCGCCCACCGGGCCGTTTCTCGCCCGTTTCCCGTGGTGACCCACGGCCCGCGGTCGATGCCCCCGCGCTCGTGGGCATCTCTTGCGGGCCTCGCGCGCCCGCGGTACGTCACCCGTCGGAGACTGCCGCGCCCCCATGCCTCGGGCTCCCGCCGCCCGTCCGCCTCCGTGGGGGAGTCGGCCGGTCCTGCCCCGGTCCCGCACGGCGCTCGCGGCCCACGGGCGGCCCGCTCGGACGGGGTTCCGCCTCCATGGTCTCCACGGTTTCGTCCGTCGGCGGGGCCTGTAGTGGGCACGGGCTGTCAAAGATTTACGAAATCAACGTGACATCTTGCGGACATTCGTCGGCGGTGGTTGAGTGTGGCTCGCCGCACAGCTCGGGGCTGTGGGCTTCCCGCACTCGTGCCCTAGAGGGGTCCACCGATGAGAAGTTCTGTTCTTCGTCGTACCTGCGTCGCCGCCGTCGCCACCGCACTGACCATCTCCGGTCTGGCCGCCTGCAATTCCGAGAGCGAGGGTGCCGCCGACGGCAAGACGCGTATCACGGTCAACTGCTGGCCCCAGCCGAGTGCGAAGATCGACCACAAGCGGTTCGACGAGGACGTCAGGACGTTCGAGAAGCAGAACCCCGACATCGACGTCACCGCGCACGACGCCTTCCCCTGCCAGGACCCCAAGACCTTCGACGCGAAGCTGGCCGGCGGCCAGATGGAAGACGTCTTCTACACGTACTTCACCGACACCGAGCGCGTCGTCTCCATCAACCAGGCCGCGGACATCACCGAGTACGTCAAGGACCTCAAGGCGTACAAGGACATAGCCCAGCCCCTGCGCGACGCCTACACCGTCGACGGCAAGATCTACGGCATCCCGCGCACGAACTACTCCATGGGACTGCTCTACAGCAAGCCGCTCTTCGTCGAGGCGGGTCTCGACCCGGACAGGCCGCCGGCCACGTGGGAAGAAGTCCAGGCGGCGGCCAAGAAGATCGCCGCCCTCGGTGACGGCACCGTCGGCTTCGCCGAGTACAGCGCCCAGAACCAGGGCGGCTGGCACTTCACCGCCTCGATCTACTCCCAGGGCGGCGCGGTCGTCAGCGACGACGGCAAGAAGGCCACGGTCGACACCCCCGAGGGCAAGGCCGTCCTGCAGAACCTCAAGGACATGCGCTGGCGCGACAACTCCATGGGCGCCAAGCAGCTGCTCATCATCAACGACACCCTCCAGATGATGGGCTCCGGCAAGCTCGGCATGTACCTGGCCGCCCCCGACAACGTCCCGCGCATCGTCAAGGAGGCCGGCGGCAAGTACGAGGACCTCGCCTTCGCCCCGATGCCCGGCGGCAAGGGCACCCTCATGGGCGGCGACGGCTACATGTTCAACAAGAAGGCCACCCCGGAGCAGATCAAGGCCGGCCTCAAGTGGCTGGAGTGGACCTTCCTCACCCCGGGCCAGGGCTACATGAACAACTACGCCCGCGCCGCCGAGGACAAGTCCCCGGTCGGTCTGCCCGAGCCGCGCCTGTTCACCGGTGCGACCGACGCCAAGGACCAGGAGCTGAAGAAGGCGTCCGCCAACGTCCCGGTCGAGAACTACCGGGCCTTCATCGACGGCGGCCAGCAGCTCGACATGAAACTGGAGCCCAAGCACGGCCAGCAGATCTACGCGGTCCTCGACGGGGCCGTCTCGGCGGTCCTGACGAAGAAGGACGCGGACATCGACGCCCTGCTGAAGGACGCCCAGTCCAAGATCGACGGAATCCTGGCCCGGGGCTGAGAGAGCCATGAAGACCACGTCCCGACCCGCACCGCCCGTGAGGCCGCGGTCCGCCGGCACGACGCCTCCCCCGGGAGACGCGAGCAGGGCGGGCCGCGGGCCCCTCGGCCCGCTGCGCAGGAAGATCGCCGACCAGGCCACCGCCTACGGGTTCCTGATCGGCGGCCTGCTCTGCTTCGTCCTGTTCTCCTGGTACCCGGCCGTCCGGTCGGTGATCATCGCGTTCCAGAAGTACACCCCCGGCTCCGACCCCGAATGGGTCGGCACCGCGAACTTCTCCCGCGTCTTCCAGGACCCGGAGTTCGCCGCCGCCTGGCGCAACACCCTCACCTTCACCGTGCTCGCCCTGGTCATCGGGTTCGCCATCCCGTTCGTCATGGCACTCGTCCTCAACGAACTGCGGCACGCCAAAGCCTTCTTCCGGGTCGTCGTCTACCTCCCCGTGATGATCCCGCCGGTGGTCAGCGCCCTGCTCTGGAAGTGGTTCTACGATCCCGGCGCGGGCCTGGCCAACGAGGTGCTCGGCTTCCTCCACCTGCCGACGTCGAACTGGACCAACGGCGCCGACACCGCCCTCGTCTCGCTCGTGATCGTCGCCACCTGGGCCAACATGGGCGGCACCGTCCTCATCTATCTCGCCGCCCTCCAGGGCATTCCCGGGGAGCTGTACGAGGCCGCCGAGCTGGACGGCGCGTCCGTGTGGCAGCGCGTCCGGCACGTCACGATCCCGCAGACCCGCTTCATCATCCTGATGCTGATGCTCCTCCAGGTCATCGCGACGATGCAGGTGTTCACCGAACCGTTCGTCATCACCGGCGGCGGACCGGAGAACTCCACCGTCACCGTGCTCTACCTGATCTACAAGTACGCCTTCCTCTACAACGACTTCGGCGGCGCGTCCGCCCTCAGCGTGATGCTCCTGCTGGTGCTGAGCGCCTTCTCCGCCCTGTACCTGCGACTCACGCGCACCGACTGAGAGGAGCGTCGCCCGCCATGACACAGACAGCTCCGCCCCCGGTACAGAAACCGCCCACCGTCCGCGCCAGGAAGTCCGGCGACGCCCCGGCCGAGCGGTCCACACGTACCGTCATCTCGCCGCTGGCACTCGCCGGACGCCGCGGCAAGGCCGCCTACTGGTCGGTGTTCACCCTCGTCGTCCTGCTCTTCGCGTTCGCGTTCCTCTTCCCCGTGTACTGGATGGTCACGGGGGCGATGAAACCGCCCGAGGAAGTGGTGCGCACCCCGCCCACCCTCGTCCCCGAGCAGTGGAGGACGAGCGGCTACACCGACGCCTGGGACCTGATGCGGCTGCCGACCCATCTGTGGAACACGGTCGTCCAGGCGACCGGCGCCTGGGTGCTCCAGATCGTCTTCTGCACGGCCGCCGCCTACGCCCTGTCCAAGCTCAAGCCCGCCTTCGGCAACATCATCCTCGGTGGCATCCTCGCCACCCTCATGGTCCCCGTGCAGGCCCTCGTCGTACCGAAGTACCTCACCATCGCGGACATGCCGCTGATCGGCGTCAACCTGCTGAACGACCCGCTGGCCATCTGGCTGCCGGCCGTCGCGAACGCCTTCAACCTCTACCTGCTCAAACGGTTCTTCGACCAGATCCCGCGCGATGTCCTGGAAGCCGCCGAGATCGACGGGGCGGGCAAGCTCCGCACCCTGTGGTCCATCGTCCTGCCCCTGTCGAGACCCGTCCTCGGTGTCGTGTCGATCTTCGCGCTGGTCGCCGTGTGGCAGGACTTCCTCTGGCCCCTGATGGTCTTCTCCGACACCGACAAGCAGCCGATCAGCGTGGCGCTGGTGCAGCTCTCGCAGAACGTCCCGCTGACCGTGCTGATCGGGGCCATGGTCATCGCGAGCATCCCGATGGTCCTCATGTTCCTGGTCTTCCAGCGGCACATCATCGCCGGAATCAGCGCCGGAAGCACAAAAGGCTGACCGCGCCGGGCGGCAACCCTGTGCCGCCCACCCCGACCCGCCGCCGCCCCCGGCCTTCCCGCCCCGCTCCGGGGCGGCGGCGTCAGAAACTCCCGCCCTCTGTCGCGCGGACCGGCCCACACCCGCCGGCTACCGCGCCCCGCCCGAAAGGAACCCGCCTTATGGAAGGCAGCCAGCTAGCCGCCGACGACTGGTGGCGCTCGGCCGTCATTTACCAGGTCTACGTCCGCAGCTTCGCCGACGGCGACGGCGACGGCACCGGCGATCTGACGGGCGTGCGTTCCCGGCTGCCCTACCTGGCCGAGCTCGGCGTCGACGCCCTGTGGTTCACCCCCTGGTATCTGTCCCCGATGGCGGACGGCGGGTACGACGTGGCCGACTACCGGGCCATCGACCCCTCCTTCGGCGACCTCGCGGAAGCCGAGAAGCTCATCGCCGAAGCCCGCGCGGCGGGGATCAGGACCATCATCGACATCGTTCCCAACCACGTCTCCGACCAGCACGTCTGGTTCAGGGCAGCCCTGGCGGCGGGCCCCGGCAGCGCGGAGCGCGAACTCTTCCACTTCCGGCCCGGCCGCGGCGAACACGGCGAGCTGCCCCCCAACGACTGGGAGAGCGAGTTCGGCGGGGTGCCCTGGACCCGGGTCGAGGACGGCGAGTGGTACCTCCACCTCTTCGCCACCGAGCAGCCCGACCTCAACTGGGCGCACCCGGCCGTACGCCGGGAGCACGAGGACGTCCTGCGCTTCTGGTTCGAACGCGGTGTCGCCGGGGTGCGCATCGACTCCGCCGCCCTCGTCGCCAAGGACCCGGCGCTCCCGGACCTCGACGGGCACCCGGGACCCCACCCGTACATCGACCGGGACGAACTGCACGACATCTACCGGGGCTGGCGGGCCATCGCCGACGCGTTCGGCGGCATCTTCGTCGGCGAGGTGTGGCTGCCCGACTCCGAGCGCTTCGCCCGCTACCTCCGCCCCGACGAACTGCACACCGCCTTCAACTTCACTTTCCTCAGCTGCCCCTGGGACGGCGCACCGCTGCGCCGCGCCATCGACGAGACCCTCGCCGAACACGCCCCCGTCGGAGCCCCCGCCACCTGGGTCCTCTGCAACCACGACATCACCCGCACCGTCACCCGCTACGGTCGCGAGGACACCGGCTTCGCCTTCACGGCCAAGGCGTTCGGCGTCCCCAGCGACCTGGAGCTGGGCACCCGCCGCGCCCGCGCCGCCGTCCTCCTCTCGCTCGCCCTGCCCGGCTCCGTCTACCTCTACCAGGGCGAGGAACTGGGCCTGCCCGAGGCCGACGTACCGCTGGACCGCATCCAGGACCCCATGTACTTCCGCTCCCAGGGCCGGGCCCCCGGCCGCGACGGCTGCCGCACCCCGATGCCCTGGGCGGCCGGCGAACCCTTCGCCGGCTTCGGTTCCACCGTGGAACCCTGGCTCCCGCTCCCCGCCGACTGGGCGGGCCGCGCGGCCGACCTCCAGGCACAGGACCCCCACTCCATGCTGGCCCTCTACCGCGAGGCCCTGCGGCTGCGGCGCACCCTGACTGTGCTGCACACCGAACCGCTGCGCTGGCTGAACGAGGAACCCGGCCTCCTGATGTTCGCCCGCGGTGAGGGCCTGGTCTGCGCCGTCAACCTCGCCGAGGAACCCGCCCGGCTCCCCGCCCACACCGAGGTCCTCCTCACCAGCGGCCCCCTGGACGCCGAAGGCCGGCTGCCCCGGGACACGGCGGTGTGGCTGGCCCTCTGAAGCGGTACGCACACGGCCCGGGGCGTCCCGGCAACCCAGGACGCCCCGATCCGGGGGCGATCGACCAGGGGCCTGAGTACCCGCACTCAGGCCCCACGCCCCGGCCGCCACGACGATGAGGATGTGGCGGGCGAAGCCGGGAGAGGCGGACCCCGCACCGCCGTCACCACGGCGGCCCCGCCCGCCGAACCCCGGGAGAACCGTGCTCAGCCGCGTCGCCGCCGCCGTCGTCCCCTCGCTCGGACGACTCACCGTCACGTCCGACCACGCCACGGCCCCGGCCGCCGGCAGCATCATCGTCGCCAACCACACCTCCCTGGCCGACCCGGGCATCGTCCTCGCCGCACTGCTGCGCCTCGGCGTCGAACCCGTCGTCATGGCCACCGCGGGGCTGTGGCGCATACCGGTCCTCGGCCGCCTCCTGGAACGCGGCGGCCACGTGCCCGTGCACCGGAACACCGACCGGGCCGCGGCCGCCCTCGACGCGGCGGCCGTCGCGCTCAGGGACGGCCGTCAGCTGCTCATCTACGGCGAGGGACGGCTGCCCTGCCGCACGGACGCGGCGGAGGCTCCGCCGGAGAGCTTCCGCAGCGGCCTGGCCCGTCTCGCGCACGCGTCCGGCGCGCCCGTCGTCCCGCTCGGCCAGGCAGGAGCCCGCCGGGTGACGTCGGGTTCGTGCGTCAAGCAGATCTCCGGGCTCCTCACCGCTCCGGCCCGCCGCCCCCGGCTCCACGTCCACGTCGGCGCCCCGCTGCGTCTCCCGCCGGATGTCGAGGCGGCGACCGCCACGGCCCGCGAAGCCGTCACCGCGGCCTGGCGGACCGCCGCGCACCACCTCGGCGAACCCGCGGCGCTCGCCGGACGCTGAACGGCGACGAAACCGGGGGAGGAGCGGCTACCCGGCCTCCCGCGCCACCTGCTCCAGACGCTGCCGGTACTCCTCCCACCAGGCGCGGTCGCCCGGCGGCATGTTGTCGGTGCCGGACCGCAGTCCGACCGTCCCGTCGACGAGCTCCCGGACGATGTCGGCGTGGCCGGCGTGCCGCTGGAGGTCGGCGATCACATGGATCAGTATCTGGTGCAGCGTCACGCGGCTCCGCTCGCCGGGCCACCACCGGACGTGCCCGACCGCGTCGAGCGGCAGTCCGGCGATCGTGGCGTCCGCGTGCTCCGCCACCCGGCGGTAGAGGGCGAGGACGTCCTCGCGCGACTCGTCGGCCCCCGCCCACATGTCCTGGTTCGCCTCGGCATCGTCCCCGAAGGCGGGCGGTGTCTCGCCGAACGGCCGACCGAACGTCTCGCCGAAGTAGCCCAGCTCCACCCCGGCGGCGTGCTTGACCAGCCCGAGGAGATTGGTGCCGGTCGGCGTCAGAGGACGCCGGACGTCGTACTCGGAGAGCCCTTCGAGCTTCCAGAGCAGGGCGTCGCGAGCGGACTGCAGATAATGCTGGAGGTCAGCCTTCGGCCGCGATTCGGTCATGTGGGCAGTCTGCCACCGGGCACTGACACGATCCCCGCCCGGAGCGGACGGGGCATGCGCCCGCACCGTTCCGGGAAGCGGCCCGGGTGGCGGCGGCGACCCCGGCGGCGTAGGTATGGAGGCGTGCCGTTCCAGGACCGCCCGACGCCACGGAGCGCACCGGCCTGCGACACCCGGTGACCAGCAGGCTCACCCGCCGGACCGGCGTCCGCGTCCGGCGGCTACCACCGGGGACGAGGAGACGATCCCGATGACCGCGGCAGAGCAGAGCACCCCGGTGCACGGGGTTCCGTGCTGGGTCAGTCTCATGACCCCGGACGTGCGGGCCACCCAGGACTTCTACGGGACCGTCCTCGGGTGGACCTTCCGCTCCGGCACCCTCGGCGAGGGCTTCACCGTCGCCCACCTCGACGCCCTGCCGGTCGCGGGGATCGCCCGGATCGCCCCCGGTCTGCCCACCGCCGTCTCCTGGACCCCGTACTTCGCCGTCGATGACGCGGACGCCACAGCGGCCCGGATCCGGGAACGGGGCGGCACCATCGCCGTCGGCCCGATCCGGCTGGGCCCCGGACGGGGGGCCGTGGCCGCCGACCGGGAAGGGGCCGGATTCGGCTTCTGGGAGGGCCGGACCCCACCCTGGTCGTTCGGCCGCGACAATCCGCCCGCCTCCATCGAACTGCGGACGAGCCACGCCTTCGACAGCGCGATCTTCTATGCCGAGGTGTTCGGCTGGGCCTCCGAGGAACCCGGCGGCTGCGAGGTCGGCTACGCGTACGAACAGGACGCGGTCGTCGTACGGCAGGGCGGCCGCACCGTGGCCACCCTGCGCGGAGGCGGCGACGCCTCGTCCCCCGACCCCCGGCTGCGCCCGCGCTGGCACGTCCGTTTCCCGGTCGCGGACCCGGAAGCGGCCACCGAGGCGGCCCGCGCGGCCGGCGGTACGGCGGGACCGCTGGTGGACTCGCCCGCCGACGGAACCGAAGCGGTGATCAGGGACCCCGACGGTGGCATCTTCACCGTCTGCGCCCACCCGCCGGACGCCCCCTGATCCCGCTCGTTCCCCGGAGCGCCCGTCAGCAGGTGCGGAACACGTACCCCGGCCGGCCGGCCGGCCGGACGTCGAGATCCCGGCGCACCACCGAGACCTTCGCCCCCACGGACGAACACGCCTTCACGTAGTCGTCGTCGGCGTACTCGATGACGAACACCCTGTCGCCGTACGCGGAGGCGTAGGCGTCGCACTCGTCGTACCGGCCGCACTCCTCGGCGACCGCGAAGTCGAACCCGATCGTCCCCCGCCGCTCCAGCAGATCGGTGGTGTTCTTCTGGCCGATCGCCAGCCCGGCGGCGTGCGCCCGGTCGGCCAGGAGCTTCGCGAACGCCGCGTTGTGCGCCGGGGTCAGCAGGCCCTTCGATCGCTCGTAGGAGTCCAGGTTGTCCGGCTCCACCGCCTGGAAACCGGACTTCGCACAGCCGTCGACCCAGCCCCCGACGATGTCCGCCAGCCGGGTGCGCTTGTCCGCGGTCGAGGTGTCGAGCAGCGCCTCGCCCCACTCCTCGTCATTGACCAGGTCGCCGTCGCCGTCGCGCAGCAGCAGATCGGGGTTGTCCTTCTCCCACCGGTCCAGCGCGTCGGGCTGGCTCTGGAAGGCGTTCACGTAACAGACGTTGTACAGGCCCTCGGCCGGCTCGTCGCCACGGTCGCGGGAGACCGCCCCGACCCCGGCGGGCGGGGTGTACGCGCCGCCGATCTGGTAGTCGAAGGCCACGTCGGCCCCGGGCGGCACGACCTCGGGCGCTGACCCCGAGGCGAAGGCGTGGGACAGCAGCAGTCCCGCTCCCGTCGCGATCGCGACACCACCGGCCAGACCGGCGAGCGTGCTTCGGCGGCGGAGGAGCGGACGGACGGCGTGCTGGAACATACGTGACTCCTGGACGTGGGCTTCGGAACTGCCCCCATCATGGACGGCCGATCATGAGCGAATCGTGAGCACCCGCCCGAGGCCACGCCGCGACCGGGCGGGCGCGAGACGCAGGACGAACTCCGCGCCGCCGCCGGGGCGCGCCCGGACGGTCAGCGACCCCCGGTGGGCCTCCGCGATCCGCCGTACCAGCGAGAGGCCGATCCCCGTGCCCCCGCCCGGCGAGCTGAACCGTTCCATCAGCTCCGGCAGCCGGGCCGGGGCCACTCCCGGGCCCCGGTCGGCGACCCGCACCTCCGGTCCGCGCACGGTCACCAGCAGACCGGCCCCGCCCGGCGCGCCGGGGGCCCGGCCGTGCCGCACGGCGTTGTCCAGCAGGTTCCGCACAGCGACCCGCACCAGTGCGGCGTCCGCCTCCACCACCGACTCCTCCAGCCGTGACTCCAGCCAGTGCCCGCCCTCCGGCAACTCCGCGCACACCTCCTCGACGAGCTGGTCCAGGCGCAGCGGCTCTGCCCGTACGACGTCCACGGCGGCCTCCAGCCGCCCCCGGGCCAGCAGGTTCTCCACGACATCGGCCATCCGGTCCGCCGCCCGCCGGATCCGGGGCAGCTGCGCCTCCAGCCCGCCCGGGGCCCCGGCGGCCACCTCCACCGATCCGCGCATCACCGCGACCGGGGTCCGCAACTCGTGCGCCGCGTCGGCCAGCAGCCGTTCCTGCTGCTCCAGCGCCTCCCAGGCCGGCCGCGTGCTCCGCCCGGAGAGGACATGTCCGGTCAGCGCGGCCAGCGCCGTCAGCGCACCGGCCCCGACGACGAGCGAGAGGACCAGACTGCGGTGCTCGGCCGCCCCACGCTCCGGATCGCCGACCGCGACGGCTGCCCCCGCCACCTCGTCGGTGGCGTCGTGGTAGAAGGGCACGGCCAGCAGACGGACGGGCTCTCCCGCACGGTCGCGCGCCTCGGCCCGTACCGGCCCTTCCTCGTCCATCGCCGAACGGGTCACCGCCCGAATCGTCCCGTCCGCCACGGTGAACTGCGCGGTACGCCCCCGGAACACGGTGACCGACGCACCGCCGGGGCGGCCCTCCACCACCAGGACCTGTGGGGTTCCCGAGGTCGCCTCGTCGTCCGCGAGCCCGTCCAGCCGGATCCGGTCGTCCTCGTAGTAGACGAGCGAGGCCGCGACGGAAGCCCGGCGGCGCATCTCGTCGTACTCGGCGTCCAGCCGCGCCCGGTCGTCGGTACGGATCACCAGCCAGGACAGGCAGGCCAGCCCGACGACGGTGATCAGGGTGTACGCGGCGGTCAGCCGCAGCCGCAGCCGGTGCAGCCGCCTCCGGGCCGGCGAGCCGCGCCGCCGTACGGGCCGCGCCATCAGGACGGCCCCGGCTCCGCCGACAACAGGAACCCCTGCCCCCGTACGGTGCGCACCAGGCCGGGGGAGCCGAGCTTGCGCCGCAGCCCCGCGACCACCGCGTCGACCACGTTGGAGACCGGGTCGGCCATCTCGTCCCAGCAGTGCTCCAGCAGTCCGGCACGGGTGACGACGGCGTCCCGGTGGACGAGGAGCTGCTGGAGCACGGCGTACTCCTTCGGGCTCAGCGACAGCAGCACACCATCGCGCCGCACCTCGTGCCGTGCCACGTCCATGACCACGTCCGCACAGCTCAGGAAGGAGGGGAGCCGGGCCGACGCCCGCCGGCTCAGGCCCCGGACGCGCAGGACGAGCTCGCGCAGGGAGAACGGCTTGGCCAGATAGTCGTCCGCCCCGCTCTCCAGCCCCCGCAGCCGCTCGTGCAGCGAGTCCAGGGCGGTGAGACACAGCACGGGCACCGACCAGCCGGCCCGGCGCCTGCTCTCCAGCGGCGCGAGGGTGTCGCCGGAGGGCACCATCCGGTCCAGCACCACACAGTCGTACGCGGTCATGTGCAGCAGTACGTCCGCCTCCGGCCAGTCCGACGCGCAGTCCACGGCGAAGCCGCCGTCCCGCAGCCCGGCCGCGATCACGTCCCGCAGGTCGTCGTCGTCCTCCACCAGCAGCACACGCACGGTGAGGATGCCTCCGAGTCTTGTCCGGGGGGAGAGACCCGCCATCCTAAGGCGTCCCGCGCACCCGAACCGAGTCGCCCCGTCAGGCCGGTGAAGCTCCCCGGTCCGGAGAGTGCCGGGCGCGGGGCCCCGCGCCCGGCAACCGGGGCGGCACCCGGCTCGCCCGGCCCGATCCGGTCGAAGTCGCCCGACCGCGCCGCCGGTGCCGGACGGGAGCGCCGGTCACTCCGGCCAGTCGCCGTCGAGTGCCTCGGCGGCCTCCGCCGCCACCGCCTCGGCGACGGCCGCCAGGGCAGCTGATTCGAGCTTCCACTGCTGCCAGTACAGCGGGACGTCCACGGTGTGGTCCGGGGCGAGCAGCACCAGTCGGCCCTCGCTCAGCAACGGTTCCGCCTGGACCTCGGGCACCATGCCCCAGCCCATACCCGACGCCACGGCGTCGGCGAACCCCTCCGACGTGGGTACCAGGTGGCGTCGGGCGCTCGGCCGGCGGCCGGGGCCGAGCCGGCGCACGAAGGCGTCCTGAAGATCGTCGCGCCGGTCGAAGGCGATCACCGGGGCGTCGCCGATCAGCTCGCCCAACGCGGCGTCCTCCCGCCGCCCCAGCCACCGGTCGGCGAAACCGGGACTGGCCACCGGCAGATACCGCATGCGGCCCAGCCGGCGCACCGAGCAGCCCGTCACCGCCTCCGGCGACGAAGTCACCGCGGCCATCGCCAGCCCCTCCCGCAGCAGGGTGGCCGTATGGTCCTGGTCCTCCCGGCGCAGCTCGTAACAGAGTCCCAGCTCCTCCGGCACGCGCCGCAGGGCTGGCAGGAACCAGGTCGCCAGCGAGTCGGAGTTCACCGCGATCGGCAGGAGCGTCGGCTCGCCCGGCCCGGACATCCCGAGCGCCGCCTGCGCGTCGTGCTCCAGCCTGGCGAGCTGGCGGGCGAAGCGCACCACCACCTCACCGGACTCGGTGGGCCGAACCGGCTTCGTCCGCATCAGCAGTACCCGGCCCGTGCGCTGCTCCAGCGCCTTCACCCGCTGGCTGACCGCCGACGGCGTCAGGCGGAGGGCGTTCGCCGCCGAGTCGAAGGTGCCCTCGTCGACCACCGCCAGCAGGGTCCGCACCTGATCGAGAGGAAGCTCGGACATCATGACTGCTAATGATACGTAAGAATCTTTAGCTGGACACGGTGATTTCCCGCTCCGTAGCGTCGCCGTATGACGAACGCTCTGACCACCGCAGCCGCCGGTTTCGGCACCGGCCTCTCGCTCATCGTCGCCATCGGAGCCCAGAACGCCCTGGTGCTGCGCCAGGGCGTCCGCCGAGACGGCGTGCTCGCGGTGGTCGCGATCTGCGCCCTGTCGGACGCGGTGCTCATCGCGCTGGGGGTCGCAGGCGTCGGCGCTCTCGTCGTGGCCTGGCCGTCGGCGCTGACGGTGGTGGGGCTGTTCGGCGGGGTGTTCCTGGTCGGCTACGGTCTGCTCGCCGCGCGCCGGGTCGTGCGGCCGTCGGCCCTGCACGCGGGGGACGCTCCGGCCGCCTCGCGCCGGGGTGTGGTGCTGACCTGCCTGGCGATGACCTGGCTCAACCCGCACGTGTACCTCGACACCGTGTTCCTGCTCGGGTCCGTCGCCGCCGACCGAGGGCCGTTGCGCTGGACCTTCGGCCTCGGCGCGATCCTCGCCAGCGTGTGCTGGTTCGCCGCGCTCGGGTTCGGCGCCCGGCTGCTGAGCGGACTCCTGGCGCGGCCCTCCGCGTGGCGGGTGCTGGACGGCCTGGTCGCCGTGACGATGATCGGCCTCGGCGCGAAGCTGGCGCTGAGCGCCTGAGCGCCTTCCGTGCGCCCTCGACCCTGGACGCTTCCACGCGTCCAGGGTCGAGGGCGCGCGCCCGGCGTACCATGCCATGATCGCCATCTTTCGACAGGATCGGTGCCATGCGGGAAAAGGGAGCGAGAACGGCCTTTTGTACGGTCGGCGCCTCGGGAATTCCGGTAATCGTCGTGGCCCGGCGGATGCATTTCCCGGATGCCCGCGGGGTGGGGAGCCTCGTTCGGACATGGAGAAAATAACCGACTATTCTGTATCTTGTCGTACCAGTACGCGCATCGCAGGAACGGCTCGCCACTACATGACCCCTGGGGGGAGTTATGCCCGAAGCAGCAGTCTTGACCGATCCGGTGCCGACTATGGACGTGGAGGCCGAGGTGGTGCATCCCGTGGGGATCGACATGGTGCACCGGACCAGGCCGGAGGACGCCTTTCCGCGGAACTGGGCACGCCTGGGACGCGACCGGTTCGCGGTGAAGGCGGTTCTTCCCCACGACCATCCCTTCTTCGCCCCGGTGGGTGACGACCGGCACGATCCGCTGCTGGTCGCGGAGGCGATGCGGCAGGCGGCCATGCTCGCCTTCCACGCCGGGTACGGGATCCCGCTCGGCTACCAGTTCCTGATGACGAAACTGGACTACGTCTGCCATCAGGAACATCTGGCGGTGGGGGGCGCGCCCACCGAGGTCGACGTGGAGGTGTTCTGCACCGACCTGAAGTGGCGGAGCGGGCTCCCGGCGCAGGGGCGGGTCGGCTGGGCGGTGCACCGGGACGGTCAGCTCGCCGCGACGGGGATGGGGGCGACCCGGTTCAGCACCCCCCAGGCGTACAGGCGGATACGAGGCGACGCCCCGGCCGAGGGAATATCCATACCGGAGACCGTGCCGGTTCCGGCCGTCCTCGCGGGCCGTGCCCGCGTCGAGGACGTGGTGCTCTCGGGGACGGAGCGGGACGGAGTCTGGGAACTGCGCGTGGACACCCGGCACCCCACCCTCTTCCAGCGCCCCAATGACCACGTTCCGGGCATGTTGCTGCTGGAGGCGGCCCGCCAGGCGGCGTGCCTGGTGGCAGGGCCCGCCGGAATCGTTCCGGTCGAGGCGAGCACCCGGTTCCACCGGTACTCCGAGTTCGGCAGCCCGTGCTGGATAGGGGCGGTGGTCCTGCCGGGAGAGGACGAGGATACGGTGACGGTCCAGGTGACAGGGCGTCAGGACGACAAGACGGTCTTCTCCACGGTCCTGTCCGGCCCCCGGGCCGACGGCTGAGAGGTTGCTCGAGTGATTCTCGTGACGGGTGCGACCGGAGCGGTGGGCCGTGAGGTCGCCGGACAGCTCGCGGAGGCCGGCCCCGTGCGGATTCTCGCGCGCCGCCCCGAGCGGCTCGCGGTGCGGGGAGCAGGGGTTGAGGTCGTCGGGGGGGAGTACGGCGACCGCGCCGCTCTCGACCGGGCCCTGCAGGGCGTCGCCTCGGTGTTCCTGGTGACGAACAGCCCGACGGAGCCCGACGACGAGCGGGTCGCCGCGGCGGCGGCCACGGCGGGCGTACGCCACCTGGTCAAGCTGTCGATGATGGCGGTGGAGGAGCCGGGCGCAGACGACTTCATCACCCGGCGCCAGCGGGACAACGAACAGGCCATCAGGGATTCGGGGGTCCCGTGGACGTTCGTGCGCCCCAGGACGTTCATGTCCAACACCCTTTCCTGGGCCCCCGGCATCCGGTCGGCCGGAGTGGTGCGCGCCCTGTACGGCGACGCTCCCGTAGCGTGCGTCGACCCGCGCGACGTCGCGGCGGTGGCCGTCGCCGTTCTCACCGGCGCGGGGCACGAGGGCAGGGCGTACGCCGTGTCCGGCCCGGAGGCGATCACCGCGCGCAAGCAGACGGCACAGCTCTCCCTGGTGCTGGGGCGGCCTCTGCGCTTCGAGGAACTGGGCGTGGACGCCGCGCGTACGGCCCTGCTGGCGAAGTATCCGCCGCCCGTCGCCGAGGCCTTCCTGCAGAGCGCCGAGCGGCAGCGGGCGGGAGCTAAGGCGTCCGTGGTCCCCACGATCCAGGAACTGACGGGCCGTCCGGCGCGGCCGTTCCGTAGCTGGGCGGCCGAGCACGCGGAGGCTTTCACGCCGGAATAGGGCTTCGCGGGTGCGCAGAGATTGCCCTTGTTCCTTGCGCGGGCGGCAGATGAGCGCGACTGCGCATGTATTTCCTTTTCCCGTCCGCTTTCACGGCGCGCGATGGACGCGGACCCCGAAAAGGGCCTGGAAATCACTGCCGCATTTATCCGTACTCCGAAAAGAAGACCGGTGAGGTGAATTCGGCGGCTCCAGCTCTCCGGGGCGGGCGGGTCCGGCTCCGCGCGCTCGTCCTCATCGCTCGCCGGCGCGGCCCCGCCTCGCGTCGCCGATGACGTCGACCCGGCCCGCGTCCGCTCCCCAGCTCGCCAGCAGGCGCAGGGCCTGGGCAGACTCCGAGCCAGGCTCCGCGTGGTAGGTCACCAGATGCTGCTCCTCGTCGTCCGGCAGGTTCAGCGTCTCGTACGACAGGGTCAGCTCCCCGACGAGCGGATGCCGCAGCACCTTGACGCCGTGGCCCTTCTCCTTGACGTTGTGCGTGGCCCACAACCGCCGGAACTCGTCGCTCCTGACCGAGAGTTCGCCCACCAGCGCCGACAGCTCCGGATCGTCGGGGTGGCAGCCCGCGTACAGCCGCAGATAGCTGACCATGTCCGAGGCCTTGGAGTCCCAGTTCACGAACAGGTCCCGGTAGGCGGGGGAGAGGAACACCAGCCGCGCCCAGTTCCGCTCGATCTGCGGCAGCGCACCCCAGTCACCGAACAGCGCGGCCGCCATCGGATTCCAGGCGAGGACGTCGGACCGCGCCCCGGTCACGTACGCGGGGATGCCGTCCATGCTGTCGAGCAGGTACAGCAGACCCTTCCGCACCCGCTGCACCCTGGCCGGGCGACGCTTCTTCCGGTGCCGCGCGGGCTTGGCCAGGTGGGTCAGATGTGCGCTCTCGGCGTCCGTGAGCCGCAGCGCACGCGCGATCGCGTCGAGCACCTCGGCCGACACATTGCGCCCGTTGCCCTGCTCCAGGCGCGTGTAGTACGCCACGGACACCCCGGCCAGCTGCGCCAGCTCCTCCCGCCGCAGACCGGGCACCCGGCGGTGCCGGCCGAACTCCGGAAGGCCCACGTCCCCCGGCTGGAGCTTGGCCCTCCGGGTGCGCAGGAACTCACTGAGCTCGGCGCGCCCGTCCATCGGCTCGGGGGCTGCGGCCTCTGGTCGATCGTCCATGGCTTCCATTATTCCTGTGATTCCTGGCCGCAGGAGCCTGAGCCTGTCCCCGTCAGTAGTAGGACCGCTGGACGTAGGCAAAGCGGTGACCTGGGTAAACACCCCTCACGGCGTGATGCTGGGAGACGTACCTACCGCATCACCCAGAGGAGAACCTCCGGCATGACCACCGTTGCCGCCTATGCTGCTCCCCGTGCCAAGGCCCCGCTGGAGCGCACCACGATCGAACGCCGCCCGGTGGGAGAGTTCGACGTGCTGATCGACATCAAGTTCGCCGGGATCTGCCACTCCGACATCCACCAGGCCCGCGACGGCTGGGGACAGGGCATCTTCCCGATGGTCCCCGGCCACGAGATCGCCGGGATCGTCGCGGAGACCGGCCCCGGGGTCACCCGCTTCAAGGTCGGCGACCGCGTCGGCGTCGGCTGCATGGTCGACTCGTGCGGAGCGTGCGACGCGTGCCTGATGGGCCGCGAGCAGCACTGCGCCGAGGGCAACACCCAGACGTACAACGCCCTCGACCGCGGCGGCGAGCCCACGTACGGCGGCTACTCGACGCACATCGTCGTGGCCGAGACGTTCGCCCTCTCCATCCCCGAGGGCATCGCCCTGGACGAGGCCGCGCCGCTCCTGTGCGCGGGCATCACCACCTACTCCCCGCTCAAGCGCTGGGGCGTGGGCCCGGGCAGGAAGGTCGCCGTCGTCGGCCTCGGCGGTCTCGGCCACATGGCCGTCAAGATCGCGCACGCGCTCGGCGCCGAGGTCACCGTCCTCTCCCAGTCGCTGCGGAAGAAGGACGACGGGCTCGACCTGGGCGCCGACCACTTCTACGCGACCAGCGACCCGCGGACCTTCGAGGAACTGGCCGGCACCTTCGACGTCATCCTCTCCACGGTCTCGGCCCCGCTGGACTTCGGCGCGTACCTCGCCCTGCTGCGGACCGACGGCACCCTGGTCAACGTGGGCGCCCCCGAGGAGCCGATCTCGCTGAACCTGTTCTCCCTGATCCTGGGCAACAAGTCGATCGCGGGTTCGATGATCGGCGGGATCAAGGAGACCCAGGAGATGCTGGACTTCTGCGCCGTGCACGGGCTCGGCGCCGAGATCGAGGTGATCGGCGCGGGCCAGGTCAACGAGGCGTACGAGCGGGTTCTCGCCAGCGACGTCCGCTACCGCTTCGTCATCGACACGGCGACGATCTGAGGCGTCGGCCGCCCGGCCGCCCCCGCCACGCGCACGTCCGCCCCGAGCGCCCGAGGTGCTCGGGGCGGACCCGTACTCATGCCGGGTCCGGTGCTCCCGCCGACCGGCGCGCCCCTTCCAGGACGGCCGGGAGCAGCCCCGGGAAGAGCGCCTCCAGGTCGTCCTCGCGCAGCCGGCTCAGACGGGAGGTCCCCTCGTAGTGCTGGCGGATGACGCCCGCCTCCCGCAGCACCTTGAAGTGGTGCGTGCTGGTGGACTTGCTCACCGGGAGACCGAACGCGATACAGGCCATGTCGATGTGCCCGTCCGCCAGCTCACGGGCGATGCGCAGCCTGGTGGGGTCGGCCAGGGCGTGCAGGACCGCTTCCAGGCGGATCTCCGTCCGGAGCGGATGGGCGAGCTGTCGCCCGGACGCGGCTCCGCGCGCTGTGGTGGACATGGGTGGCCGGCCTCCTCGGGGTCCCCATCAAAGTACGATAATTCTCGTAGTTTGACAATCGACGTACTACGATGTCTATCGTACTTGCCTCGATGTCGCCGCGCGGCGACTGCCCCCCACGTGAGGAGACACCCTGTGAGCGCCCTGTTCACGCCCCTGACTCTGCGGTCCCTGGAGATCCCCAACCGTGTGTGGATGTCTCCGATGTGCATGTACTCGGCGGCCGCGGACGGGCCGGAGGCGGGCGTTCCCACGGACTTCCACCTCGCCCATCTCGCGGGCCGGGCCGCTGGAGGAGCCGGCCTCGTGATGACGGAGGCCACCGGTGTGCGCCCGGACGGCCGGATCAGCCCCTGGGACCTGGGCCTGTGGAACGACCGCCAGCAGGAGGCCTTCGCCCGGATCGCCGCCGCGATCACCTCACACGGATCGGTGCCCGCTATCCAACTCGCCCACGCCGGGCGCAAGGCCTCGACCGACCGGCCCTGGCTCGCCGACCGCTATGTGCCCGAGGAAGAGGGCGGCTGGACGGCCGTCGGCCCCAGCGCCGTCGCGTTCGAGGGCCTGCCCGTGCCGCACGAGCTCACCGAGGACGAGATCCGGCAGCTGGTACGTGACTTCGCCGCGGCTGCCGAGCGGGCCCTCGCCGCCGGCTTCCGGGTCGTCGACATCCACGGCGCACACGGCTACCTGATCAACTCCTTCCTGTCCCCGGCCACCAACCGTCGCACCGACGCCTACGGCGGAAGCTGGGAGAACCGGCTGCGCTTCCCGCTCCAGGTGGTCGACGCCGTCCGCGCGGTATGGCCGGACGACCTGCCGGTGCTCTTCCGTACCTCGGCCACCGACTGGCTGACCGAGAACCCCGAGGACCCGCGCGAGGGCTGGACCGGCGACGACACCGCCCGCCTCGCCCAAGAGCTGGCCGCACACGGCGTCGATCTGCTCGACGTCTCCACCGGCGGCATCGTCCACGACGCCGCGATCTCCGCGCACCCCGGCTACCAGGTCCCCTTCGCCGACCAGGTCCGGCGGACGACCGGTGTCCCCACCTCCGCCGTGGGCCTGATCCTCGACGCCGACCAGGCCGAGGAGATCGTCGCGACGGGGCGGGCGGACGCGGTCATGATCGGCCGCGAGATGCTCCGTGATCCGCACTGGGCCCATCACGCGGCCGAGGCCCTGGCGGCCGGGCCCCGCTGGCCCGAACAGTACGGCTACGCCCTAGCGCGCCGCCCCGCCAAGGTCTGACCGCCCACCGGGCCGCCCGGCCGGACCGGGCGGCCCGCGCTCCTCCCACGGCGTCCCCAGGCCGCCCCTCCCGGGCATCCACCGGCCGCGTCCCGTCGAAGCGGCCTGTGCGCAGTACCGCGCCGCATCCCCGGCCGGCCGGCAACTCGCCCGCACAGACGCCTCGCTGACGCCCGCGCCCGGCACCGGCCCCCCGCGGGAGCGGACCGGCGGCGGCCCTGGGCCCGGGAAACCCGACGAACAGGGGGAGGTGACCCCCGCCGAGCTGGGGTGCCAGCCCCAGTGATCCCCAACCGTTCTTCTCCTAGCGTCTATTGATGTGAGTTACGCAGAGGACGCACAGAAGACCACCCGAACCCCGGCGGCCGCCCGCACCACCACGGCCGCCCGGACGACCGCCAGAACCGCCGCCGCGGGCCTGGCCCTGGCCCTCGCGGCGGGCATCACGGCGTCACCGGCCCTGGCCACCGCACCGCCCGGCACGGAACCCCGTACGGTCGCACCGCCGACGACTGCCGGAGCGCTCGACCGCTACTACCACCAACCCCTGGACTGGGGCACCTGTATGAGTTCCCCGCAGGACGAGACGGGCAGAGACCTGGACAGGGCGGGCGTCCAGTGTGCCGACGTCACCGTCCCGTTGGACTACACGGCCCCCGGGGGCCGGACGATCACGGTCGCGATATCCCGTCTGAAGGCCACCGACACCCGCCGCCGCATCGGCGCGATCCTCCTCAACAACGGTGGCCCCGGCGGCCCTGCCGTGGATTCCCCACCGATCGTCCGCACGGCGATGAAGGAGGCCGGCCCGCGCTACGACATCGTCGGCTTCGACCCGCGCTTCGTCGGCCGGAGCACCCCGCTGGACTGCGGCTGGCCCGTCAGCTTCACCTGGTTCTCGGCCGGGGCGAGCCGGGCGGGTTTCGACCGCCAGGTGGCGCTGAGCAAGAGCCTGGCCGCCAAGTGCCGCGCCACGAACGCCTCGGTGCTCCCGCACATCAGCACCCGCAACACAGCCAGGGACATGGACGTGATCCGGGGCGCACTGGGCGAGCGGAAGATCTCCTACCTGGGCTATTCCTACGGCACCTACCTGGGCACGGTCTACACCCAGATGTTCCCCGGGCGCTACGACCGGATGGTCCTGGACGGAGCGGTGGGACCGGACGACTACAACCCGCGCCTGCTGAAGCACACGGTGCGCGAGAACGAGCAGGCGCTCTCCGCCTGGGCCGCCTGGGCGGCCGCCCGCCACACGACGTACGGCCTGGGCCGCTCCCGTACGGCGGTGCTCGCCACCATCGACCACGTCATGGCGAAGGCGGCCCGCGCCCCGCTGACCCTCGGCACCGCCCCCGACATCTTCCGGGTCGACGACACCCACATACCGACGGTGCTCTTCATGGGCGTGGCCGACGACGCCGACGGCGCGCGGGACCTCCTTGCCCAGCAGGTGGCGGCCCTGTCCCAGGCGTCGAAGGGCCGCGAGGCTCCGTTGCCCCCGGGGTTCGGGGAGACACTGGGTCTTCTGCTCTCCGGGGCGGGCTCCTCGTTCGGCAGCTCCCAGACGGCGATCATCTGCGGTGACGTACCGGCCCCGCGCGCGACCGAGCGCTACTGGCGCGACATCCAGCGGAGCCGCGGCGCACACCCCCTGTTCGGCCCCCTCACCGAGAACATCGGCCCCTGCGCCTTCTGGGACGCGCCACGGGAAGCCCCCACCCGTATCAGCCACGACGCCCCCGTCCTCCTGGTCGCGGCCACGGGCGACCCCCGCACCACCTACCGGAGCACCACCACCCTGCACAGCAGGCTTCCCGGCTCCAGGCTCCTCACCCTGGAGAACGCCAACCGCCACGCCCTGTACGGGGAGTACGGGAACGCCTGCGTGGACACCGAGGTCAACCGCTACCTCGCGACGGGCCTGCTCCCGAAGACGGACGAGACCTGCGTGAAGTGACCGGGAGCGGGAGACCGCCTCCCGTCGGTGTACGAGCGGACTCCCGTCGGAGGATGCCGGGCGCCGTCCCGCTCCGTACCGTCCGAGGCGTCGGGCGAAGTCCGGCCGACGATGTCGGGAGGACGCGGTGATGAGCATTCCGCGCAAGATGATCGCATGGGGCGCTGCCCTGCTGCTGCTCGTGCCCGGGACAGCGGCGGCAGCGGCCCCGCCCGGGGACCGGCCCCCGGGGATACAAGTGACGGGGGAGCGGTGGATCGGCGACCGGCTCCTCGAACTGACCGTGTGGTCGGCGGCGTTGGAGGGCGCCGGCACGGTCCGCCTGCTCACCCCGGACGGCTGGGAGGATCGCCGGCGCGGCGAGCAATGGCCGGTCCTGTATCTGCTGGCGGGCGGTCATGGCGACCCCGAGGCCTGGACCGAGGACTACGCGGTGGAGCGGCTCCCGCAACTGCGCGACGTGCTCGTGGTCATGCCGTCGATGCCGCTCTTCGGGTTCTACAGCGACTGGTGGAACGGCGGCGCCGGCGGCGCGCCGCGCGTGGAGAGCTTCCACCTCGACGAGGTGCGCCCGTTGCTGGAGCGCCGCTATGGCGCGGGGGACCGGCGGGTCGCGGCGGGGGAGTCGCAGGGCGGCTTCGGCGCGCTGACCTACGCGGCACGCCATCCCGGCCTGTTCCGCGCGGTGGCGGGCCTCAGCGGCTACGTGCATCCGCTCCAGCACCCCCGGGCGGTCCAGGCCGGACTCGACTATCTGGGCCTGGACCGGCTGGCCCTGTGGGGCGACCCGGTGGCCCAGCGGCGGATCTGGCAGGACCACGACCCGTACTACCGGCCGGAGCGACTGCGCGGCGTCGAGGTCCACCTCTCCAGCGGCGACGGCCGGGCGGGCGCGCTCGACCCGCCCGGCACGGAGCCGGACCCGCACGTCCCCGGCCTGGAGGACCCCGACGCCCCCTTCCCCGAGGACGTCCTGTCCCCGACCGAGGCCATCATGGGGGCGGAGAACCGGGCGATGGCCTCCCGGCTGCGGGCCCACGGGGTGTCGGTGACCACGCACTTCTACCGGGGCACCCACTCCCCGCCCTACTGGGAGCGCGAGTTGCGCGGGGCGCTGCCGGGGCTGCTGCGCACCCTCGGGCGGTGAGAGGGGTGGGGCCCTACGCCGACGGGACCGGTGAGCCGTCCCCGTCGGCCGGGGCCCCGTCCTGGGGGGATTCCTCCATGAGCTGCTCGCGGAGGTAGTTCCAGACCACCCCGAGCACCGCCGCCACCGGCACGGCGAGCAGGCTCCCCACCACGCCGGCCAGGCTGCCGCCCAGGGTCACGGCGAGCAGGATCGTGGCCGCGTGCAGCCCCAGCCCCCGGCTCTGGATCATGGGCTGGAACACATTGCCCTCCAACTGCTGCACCACGACGATGATCGCCAGCACGAGCAGGGCGTCCATCGGTCCGTTCGAGACCAAGGCGATGACCACCGCCACGAATCCGGCGAACAGCGCCCCCACGATCGGCACGAACGCGCAGACGAAGGTCAGCACCGCCAGCGGCAGCACCAGCGGCACCTCCAGGATCCACAGGCCGAGCCCGATGAAGACCGCGTCCAGCAGACCGACGAACGCCTGCGACCGCACGAACGCGCCCAGGGTGTCCCAACAGCGGGAGGCCACCTCGGGGACGTCGGTGGCGAGCCGCCCGGGAAGCTGACGGGTGAGCCACGGCAGGAAGCGCGGGCCGTCCTTGAGGAAGAAGAACATGAGGAAGATCGCCAGAACCGCCGTGACCAGCCCGTCGACCACGGTGCTCACCCCGGTGACGGCGGTGGTGACCACACTGCCGACACTGTCCTGGAGTCGAGCGGTCGCGGTGTCCAGGGCGCCGGTGATCTGGTCGTCGCCGATGTTCAGCGGCGGACCCGCCGCCCACTCGCGGAGCTTGTCGATGCCCGCGATCACCCCGTCGGCCAGCTCCCCGGACTCGCCCGCCACCGGCACCGCGATCAGCGCCACGATGCCCGCCCCCACGAGCAGGGCGAACACCGTCACCACCGACGCGGCGAGCGCGGGCCACCAGCCGAGCCGGCGCAGGAAGCGGGCGAGCGGCCAGGTCAGCGTGGTGAGGAACAGGCCGACTATCAGCGGCCATACGACCGACCACATCCGGCCCAGCACCCACAGCGCGACCGCCGCCGCCACGAGGACCAGCAGCACCTCTGCGGAGACCCGTGCCGACGTGCGGAGAGCAGCCGCGGTCTTTGTCGAACTCAATGGCGAAGACATGGCGTTACCCTATGGCTTCGCCAACCGTGTTCCGGCCACGTCCGCGGCCCGCCGACGCCGAGCGCCACGAAGGGCGGGCCGCCCACCCCGTCAGCGCAACGCCGGGGGAAGCTCCTCCCGGTGCACGATGCCCAGGCGCTGAGTGGCACGGGTGAGCGCCACATACAGATCGCTCGTGCCCAACCGGGCGGGCTCCACGACCAGCACATGGTCAAACTCCAGCCCCTTGGCCTGGCGCGGATCCAGCAGCACCACCGGGCGCGTGAGGTCGGGGGCCTCGCCCACCGCGACGCCGTCCAGCGGGGCGGCGATCTCCTCGTGCAGCGCACGCGGCGCGATCACCGCGAGGCGCCCCTCCCGGGGCGTCAACTCCACGACCGCCCGGGCCACCTCGCCCGCCAGGTCCTCCCCGGCATCCCGCGTCCACGGCTTCTCGCCGGTCGACCGCACCGAGACGGGGGCGGTGAACGAGGGGTCCCTCTCCCGCATGACCCCGGCCGCCAGCTCCATGATCTCCGCGGGCGTACGGTAGTTGACCTCCAGCGTGACGTGCTCGAAGCGGTCGCCGACGTACGGCCGGAGGATCTTCTCCCACGACCCGACGCCCGCCTCCTCGGACGTCTGGGCCGGATCGCCGACCAGCGTCAGCGAGCGGCTCGGCGCCCGGCGCATCAGCAGCCGCCACGCCATCGGCGACAGCTCCTGCGCCTCGTCGACGATGATGTGCCCGAAGGCCCAGGTGCGGTCGGCGGCGGCCCGCTCGGCGGCGGTGCGGTGGTCGGCCTCCTCGTGCCGCTCCGCCATCCGCTCGGCGTCGATGATGTCGTGGGCGGCGAGGACCTCGGACTCCTCGTCCTCGAACTCGTAGCTCTCCGAGCCGCGCGACAGTTCCAGCACGCCCTGCGCGTACCCGACCCGCTCCTGACGGGCGGCCTCGGCAGCCGCCTGCTCCGCGCTGTCGTCGACGCCGAGCAGCTCGGCCGCCTCGTCGAGCAGCGGTACGTCGGCGGGCGTCCACGTCCCTGCGGCGGCCGGGCGCCGGATCGCGTCGGCGTCCTCGTCCGGTACGTACACCGGGTCGGCCAGATAGTCGGCGAGGAAGCCCTCGGGGGTCAGCGGCGGCCACAGCTCGTCCACCGCCGCGTGCACCTCCTTGCTCAGCGCCACGTCCCGGCCGAGCTGGGCGACATCGTCGGGGCCGAGGAAGTTGGGCCCGCCGTAGGGGTCCGCGCCGATGCGCTCGACGAGCTGCGCGGTGAGCGCGTCGATGACCCGGAAGACGAAGTGGGGGCGGGCGAGATTGTGCGGCAGACGGGTGTCCCTGGCCGCCTGCCGGGCCTCGTACGCGATCTCCCAGTCCAGGACCAGGTCCCCGCCGTCCTCGTGCGGGATGACCATCGCCGCCCCGGGCTCGGGCAGCCGCTGCCGGTCGCGTACGGCCAGGGCGAGCGCCTCGGCCATCGGCTCACCGCCCTTGACGGCCGCGGCGCGCGGGGAGTCCGTGCCGGTGGCGTGCACGCCGGGGAACAGCTCCGCCTGCGTCGCGAGCAGCACCCCGGTCTCGCCCAGCGCGGGAAGCACCTCCGCGATGTAGCGCAGGAACGCCGGGTTGGGTCCCACGATGAGTACGGCCCGCTTGGCGAGCAGCTCGCGGTGCTCGTACAGCAGGAAGGCGGCCCGGTGCAGCGCGACGGCCGTCTTGCCGGTGCCGGGTCCGCCCTCGACGACGAGGACGCCCCGGTGCGGGGCCCGGATGATGCCGTCCTGCTCGGCCTGGATGGTCCGCACGATGTCGCCCATGCGCCCCGTGCGCGCGGAATCGAGCGCCGCGAGCAGCACGGCGTCGCCGTTCGGATCCTCGAAACCGGTACGGTCGCGGTCCCCGAGATCGAGGATCTCGTCATGGAGCTCGGTGACCGTGCGGCCCTCGGTGGTGATGTGCCGGCGCCGGCGCAGACCCATCGGCGTGTGTCCCGTGGCGAGATAGAAAGGACGCGCCACCGGCGCACGCCAGTCGATCAGAACAGGGGTGTGCTCGGCGTCGTCCTCCCGGATCCCGATACGGCCGATATGGTGCGCGAGCCCGTCGGAGCGGTCGATGCGGCCAAAACACAGCGAGCCGTCCACCGCGTTGAGCGCGGCGAGCAGACCCGAGCGCTCCGCGACGAGGATGTCGCGCTCCAGCCGCGCCTGCTGGCCCGTCCCGACCGGCGTCAGCGCGTGCTCGACGCCATCGGCGGCCACCCCGCGCAGGGCGTCGACCCGGGCATGGAGCCGGTCGATGAATTCCTGCTCTTCCCGCAATTCGTCGCTTTCCCGGTTTGACAAAACGGCTCCCCGCCAGATATATTCGTCACTATAAGGTCCCCGAGCGGGGCCTTTCTGCATGAGCGCAGAAGAATTCAATATACCCGCGACAATCACCGGACCGCAATCACGGTCCGGTGATTGTTCGTGCCCGGCGGCTACGTCCGGAGTGCGGCGGCCCGCGCCTCCCCGTCCGTGCCGATCGGCGTTCCCGCCGCCAGGTCCCGCGGGGACAGGGCCAGCGACCGGGCGGCCGTCGCACCCACGTCGGCGAGACTCCGCGCGTCCGGCAGCAGCTCCACCCCGGCCCCGTCGGGGCGGTGGATCAGTACCGGCACGTACTCCCGGGTGTGGTGCGCGTGCCCGATCGAGGGGTCGTTGCCGTGGTCGCCGGTGACGATCAGCCGGTCCCCGGAGTCCGTGAGCAGTGCCAGGAGCCCGGCGAGCCCCGAGTCCACCTGTTCCAGCACCTGCCCGTAGCGCCCGGTGTCCTGCTGGTGCCCCGCCAGATCCGTCTCCTGGACGTTCGCGACCACCAGGGCGTCGCCCCCGGCGCGTACCGCGTCCAGGGCGTACGCCAGGACATCGGCGGTGCCCACGGCGGGCCGCCGGTCCGCCTGTTCGCACACCAGGATGTCGGCGGCCTTCCCCACCAGGGTGACCGGGATGCCGGCCCGCGCCGCGAGAGAGGGGAGCTGACGGGTGTGGTCGAGCGGGGCGCCCAGGTGCTGGACCTCCAGGCCGCCGTTGCGGTAGAAGCCGGTGGCCGGGGTGTCAAGACCGACGGTGCCCCCGTCTCCGCCCCGTACGTAGGAACCGAGCGGACCGTCCGCGTGCCCGCCCACCGCGATGACCCGGGCGACCGGGGCGACCGTCCGCACCGTACGGGCGACGGCGAGAATCCCGCCCGGACCGTCGAACGGCAGATCCTCCAGGCGCCCCGAGGCGTTCCAGTTGATCCCGGGGTCGGCCTCCAGGTTGTCGTGGACCAGCACCGCCCCGTCGACCAGCAGCAGCGGCTTCCCGGCCGGCCGCTCCGCCCGGTGACCGGCCGCCGTGAGCGCCTCGGTCACCTCGTCGAGGTGGTCGGCGAGCCGGGCCACGGTCACCCTGCTGAAATCCGCGCCCATCATGGTCTGGTGGCCCGCGAAGGTGTCCGCGCCCGGGTAGCCGAGGGCGGCCCGGCCCGCCGCCACGGGCAGCCGGGTGCTCCGCGCCAGGTCCCGGTGCGGGTGGACCAGACCGAGGCCCAGCGCCCCGAGCACCGGGAGCCGCAGCGGCCGCCCGAACGCGGCGCGGGCGTGGTCGAGGACGTGCCCGCAGGTGTCGGCGTCGAGGTCGCCGGGGCGCAGGGCGCCCGCGTCGGGCATGGCGCCGACGCCGAATCCGTCGATGACGACGATGACAGTCCTGGCCATGGGATCGCTCCTTACAGGGCTCGGCCGTGGGCGTCGTAGAGCCCGTTCAGCCGGGGCCTGCCGGAGGCGAGTCCGGAGACGACGGCGACGGTCGAGCGGGTGACGAAGATCTGGGTGCGGAAGGCGAGCAGCGCGGTGTCGCCCAGCCGGACGTCCGAGCCGGGCGGGGGTGCGTCGAGCAGCCGGTAGTAGTCGATGTTCTCGGCGGGGGCGCCCCGCACGCCCAGACGTGTGCCGGTGCGTGGCAGGAGGGCGCTGCGGATGTGGGAGCGCGCGTAGAAACCGCCACCGAACAGGGCCGGCCGGCCGTCGTCGAGGGTGTGGGCGACCTCGCTGACGTACACGTACGCGGGCTTCTCGGGCTGGGCCGGGTCCAGGGCGTGCAGCGGAGTGGTGCCGGTGAGGGCGTGGCCCGGCTCCCCGTGCGTGGCCCCGCGCTCGGCGAGCAGCGGGAGGGACGCCATCGAGGTGGCGCTGGGCGCGCTCAGCCTCAGGTTCTGGTGCCCGCGCGCCGCCAGCAGGTCACGGGCCTTGAGCGCCAGGTCGAAGGTGGCTGTCGCGGTGGGCAGGCCCGTCGCGGGGTCGCAGAGCACGCAGGGGAAGGCGGTGACGCCGGCGATCCGGATGCCCGGCAGCGCCTCGGCCGCCTCGGCGAAGTCGTCCAGCCGCTCCACCGGAACCCCGCCCTCCTGCCCCGGGTGGACGACGCCCCCGGCGCCTTCCAGCCGGACAAGGACGTCCTGGACGAAGCCCAGCTCCTGGGCCGCCTCCGAGACGGCACGGGCGTTGGCCAGGTCGAAGACCGTGACGTTCTCCGGCCGCCACGCCAGCATGCCGGGCAGCTCCCGCCGGGGGATCTGGACGAGGTGGCCGAGGTTGCCCGGCCTTGCCCCGGCCGCGTGCAGGGTCCGGGCCTCGGCCGGGTCGATGGCGGCGGAGCGGGGGATGTGCCGGGCGACGGCCCGGATCAGTTCGGGGTTGCGGCCGATCTGTTTGACGACGAACCACAGACCGATGCCGAGGTGTTCGGCCTCGGCCGCCAGAGCTGCGGCGTTGGACTCGACGGCGTCGAGATCCATCACATACGTGTCGGGCGGGATCTCGCCACGCCGGTGCAGGGCGGCCGCGGCGTCGACGAGCTCGGGGTTGCGGGTGAGCACGGTGTCGAGAAACACGGTCAGTGGTCCTTCGGGTCGGCCATCGCGGCGAGCGAGCGGCGCAGGATGTCGATGACGAGGTCCGCGCCGGCCCGCATCGGGTTGACGCGCACGGTCCAGTCGGCCAGCTCCGGGGCGTCGTCCAGGGCGGAGCTGGACATCCGGTAGAAGAGCGGCGCGATCTCGTAACGCGAGTTGGAGCCGACGGGGTACGGTGCGGCGCCGAACCGTGCGGCCACGGACGGCAGTTCGGCGGCGATGGGCCGGTCCAGGCGGATCAGCAGGCACCGGTCCTGGGCGTTGGCGACACGCACCTCCGCCACCCCGGCCACCTCACCGGCCGCGAGCCGTTCGGCGACCTCGGCCCCCACCCGGGACTGCACGGCCCACAGGAGCGGTACGTGGGTGAGGGCGCGCAGCGCGTCCAGCGCCTGGTGGCCCTGGACCTGCCCGCCGCCGGAGTAGTTGTCGCGGCGGACCCCCTCGACCAGGTCGCGGGCGCCCACGACCAGGCCGACGCCCTCGGGCCCGTGGAGCTTGAAGAGCGAGAAGCAGGAGGCGTCGGCGCCCAGTTCGACACCGGCGGCGGGGGTGCGCATGACGGCGTAGTTGTCGTCCACGATCGTGCGGACCCCTGCCGCCCGGCAGGCGGCGATGACCTCGGCCGGATCGTAGGAGTCGGCCAGTCGCTGCCGGGTGTGCTGGACGTACGCCCACCGGAACCGCCCGGACGCCAGAGCGGTGCCGAGCGCCGCCCGGTCGTTGAAGTCGGCCTCCGTGGTGCGCACGCCGATGCCTCGGAGGGTGACCTCGGTGGTGCGGTAGACCGGGGCCCGGTGGATGAGCAGATCGTCGCCCGCCCGGACGACGGCGTTGAGCGCGGCCCGGATCGCCCCGGTGCCCGCGCCCTGTACGAGGGCGGCGTCCTCGGCGCCGAAGAAGTCGGCGAGGACCGCCTCGACGCGGGCGGTGGTCCGGGGCCGGCCGAGGCCGGGGACGACTCCCGCGTCGGCGGTGAACAACTGCTCGCCCTCGAAGTGCGCGGCGGTGGCCTCCAGGAGCCGGAACTGCCGGGCCGCGGCGTCCTCCAGGTCCACCGTCGGCAGCGGAAAGGTCACGGGGAGCGCGGGCGGGGGTGCGGGGCTCATGTCAGTTCTCCTCCACGGTCGCGCCGGTCAGGAAGCGCACCGGATTGCGACGGGTCAGCAGGTCGATCAGGTCGTCGTCGGCCCCGGCCGCCCGCAGCCGGGGCAGGAAGTCCGCGAAGAGGTGCCCGTACCCCTGGCCGCCCTCGCCGCGCAGATAGCCGTGGCGGGAGATGTCGCAGCTGAGCAGGGCCCGGTCCGCGTGGCCCGACTCCAGCAGCGCGAGCAGCAGCCGCAGCCGGGTCTCGTCGCTCTGGTACGCGGACTTGCCCACCGTGTCGAACGCCACGTACGCCCCGCGCGCCGCCAGCTCCCGGTGGACGCCGGGGTCGTCGAGGAGGTCCTGGTGTCCGATGCTCACGCGGTGGGCGGGCAGGCCCTCGCCGGTGAGCAGCTCCAGCTGGGCGAGGCCGCCCCGGCCGAGCTGCGCGTGGGTGGCGACGGAGAGGCCGGTGGCGAGCGCGGCGCGTGCGCCGGCCCGCACCACCTTGGTCTCGGAGGCGGTGGGTACGTCGCCGTGGCTGCCGATCTCCCCGAGGACGCCGGGCCGGACGCCGCTCCCGTCGATGCCCTCCTCGATCTCCTGGACGAGGATGCCGGCGAGAGCCGCCACGTCCAGCGCGTCGATCTCCGGCGTGTGGAACGGCTCGTAGTACCAGCCGGTCGCGGCGACGACGGCCACCCCGGTCTCCCGGGCGATCCGGGACAGCGCGCGGATGTCGCGTCCCATGCCGCGGCAGGTCAGCTCGACGACCAGGGCGAGGCCATACTCCTCGCGCAGTGCGACGAGCTCGGCGGTCACGGCCGCCGCGTGGCGTTGCGGTGCGAGGACGGCCGAGCCGTCGCCCACCCGGTCCAGGTCGAGGACGAGGTGTTCGTGGGCGAGGGCGGGGCCGCGTACCGAAGCGGCCCGGAGCTCTCCGGTGACGGTGCGCAGGGTGTGCGGGGCGGGGTGGTTCATCGTGGGGCTTCCTTCTCCGTGTACGGCACGGCCGGATCCGTCTGGGGGCTCAGCCCTTGACCGGGGTGAACAGGTCGAGCCAGTACAGGATGTTGAGGAGGACACCGCCGACGATCACGGCCGCCGGAGCCGCGGCCATCCGCACGACGGGCCGGCCCATCGACTCGTTCAGCAGGTAGAGCCCGCCGACGACGAGGATGCCGAGCCCGCCCCCCATGGCGTTGGCGGCCATCAGCGAACCGAACAGGATCGCGAGCTGGAGCGTGTCCCCGATGGCGCTGCGCAGGTGCTCCGAGGAGTCCCGGACGCTCGGCAGCTTGCCGAGCAGCTTGCCGATCCAGGAGAGGGCCAGCACCTCGACGGCGAACACGAGCGCACCGACGACGGCGGCCAGGAAGGGGTTCGGCATGAGGTACCCGATCGGGTACACCAGGGTGAAGCCCGCGATGCCGTACGCGCCGGACGCCAGGGCGGTGGTCGCGATCAGCGGGATGAAGCCGAAGACCCGGTAGAAGTCGACCTGCGCCGCCTCGGCGTACTGCCCCTTCGCGATCAGGAAGCTGGTCGCCTCGCCGCCGCCGAACACGTGCATCTGGGCGAGCACGCACACGCCCGCGCCCAGCACCATGAACAGAGGGAGGTACTTCCGCAGCCGGGCCGCGCTGGCGCTGAAGAGGGACGCCATCGGGTCGTCCCCGGTCACCTCCTCCACGACGCCCGCCGCCCGGTCGGTCCGGCGCTGCCGCAGGTCCTTGGAGACGGCGAGGCCGATGAGCATCAGCACGCCCACCGCCATGGCCAGCGCACCGGCGAACATGTTGGGCCACAGCTTCATCGTCATGACGACGAGGGCCAGTTCGAGGACGCCGGCGATGCCGCCCCACTTGCGGCCGAACTGCTTGGTGATGGCGAGCACCGGGAAGAGCGTGAACAGGAACAGGATCGGCGTCGACATCTGCTGCATCGCGGTCAGGAAGTCGACCGGGAGGTCATGGGCGATGTTGTTGGCGCCGTTCAGTCCGAAGACCACCACCGCGCCCCACGCGCCGCCGAGGATCGGGGCCAGCCACTTCTTCGGTGACAGCATCCCGAGGATGTCCGTGGGCAGGAAGAGCAGCCACGGGTTCAGTACGCCGGTGGACAGAGCCATCGGCGCGCCGAGCCCGAAGATGAACCCGGCCGAGAGCCCGAACGAGACGGCCGTCGTCGCGCTGCGGGTGGTGCGCCCCTGGATGAAGTCCAGCAGGAAGGGGCGCACACCGTCGTTGAAGACGGCCAGCGCCATGTGCGCGATGAACGCCGTGAGCGCGCAGAGGGCTATCACGGTCAATTGCTGGGCCAGCGAGAAGTCGAGTTCCGCGCCGGCGGCGAGGGTGGTGCTCACGAGTCACTCCTTGGTGCCCGGGATGATGATGAAGGAGGCTGTGATCAGCCGCGGGCCGCGATGGCGCGGGCCATCAGCGGGGCGATGACGTCGATCTGGTCCATCGAGAAGCCGAAGGCCTTCTTGCCGTCGGCGAGCAGGGCGGCGATCGCGTCCTCGGTGGGGACGCTCCGGCCGAAGGTGTGGCAGGAGGCGCTGCCCAGGAGGCCGACGAGCACGCCCAGCGACGCGCCCGCGCCGGTGTGGCAGGTGCCCAGGTAGTAGTCGGCCTGGCCGACCCGCAGCTTCATCGCGGCGTCCATGTCGCTGGAGGGAACGACATCGAGGGAATCGATGCCGAGCTTGCCGATGGCCTGGGTGACCTCGACCTTGCCGACTCCACCGGTGAGGATCTTCGTCATGGCTGTCCTGCTTTCTACGTGTTCCCGAGGGGTGTACGGGGAGAGGGGGCGTACGGGGGAGGGGAGCGTACGGGGAGAGGAGCGCGATGCCGGTCAGGACGCGGGGGCGGGCGGGGAGTTCCGGGCGAGTACGGCCAGGTGCATGCCGAGGAAGTTGATCTCGGATTCGGGGAGAGCGGCCCCGAGCTCCCGCTCGGCCCGTGCGGCGACGGCCCGGGCGCGCGCGACCGCTTCCGGATGGTCCGCCAGTTCGGCGGCGACCTGGTCGTCGGTGAGGAACTGCTCGATCGGCTCGCCGTTCAGCAGTCGGCCGATGGCCATCATGAGATGGCTGGTCAGCATGGCCGCCGTCGCCTCGGTGACGAGGTGCCCCTCGGTTTCCAGGGCGCCCAGTTCGGCGGCGACGAAGTCGGCCACCTCGGGTTTGACCTGACCGCCTTCGCGGAACAGCTGGATCCGCAGTGCGAGCTGGTCGTCCATCGGTCCTCCTCAATCAACAATAACCAGGATTCTGTATTTTCAGGGTGTGCGGCGCTCCGGGACATTCGCGTCGCGGCGGCCGGGCCCGCGGGTCAGTACGAGGGGACGCGTTCCCCCCGCAGTACCTCACTCTGCAGTCGTGTCACCGTCGACAGGTCGAGCGACTCGCGGACGGCGGCGAGAGCCTTGGCTCCCTCGGTCCGGCCGATCACGGCGGCGGTGGAGTTGCGCAGGGCCAGCTCCCGGGTGACCTCGTCGCCGAGCGGCACCACGTCGACGCCGAGCCCGAGCCGGTCCTGCGCCTCGTCGAGGTTCCAGACGGTCGCGTCCACCTCGTTCCGGGCGAACAGGTCGTGCAGTTGCATGTAGGAGGCCTCCCGCCACTCGATGTCCTCCCGGCCGGCGAACACCCGCTCCACGAGCATGCGCAGATCCTCCGAGGCGTGGTCAATGGCCACCCGGAGCCCCGGCGCGGCCAGGTCGGCCCCGTGCCGTACGAGCATGCCGTGTGCGCCGACGTAGGTGGCGGGGCCGAGATCGGCCACCAGCTCCACCGGATGTTCGGCGATCAGCTGGTCGGCGGCGAAGCGCGACAGCACCACCAGGTCGACCTTGCCCTCCAGCAGGGCGGCGGTGCGGGCTCCGGCGCCCCGCATGAACGTGATCGCGAACGGCGCGCCCGCCTCCTCGAAGGCGCTGCGCAGTCCGGTCGCCAGCCCCTCGTACCTACGGGAGTAAGGGAGCGGCATGGCCGCGAGCAGGGTGCCGAGGCCGGACAACCGCCACAGGACGGTGCGGTCCGAACGGACCAGGAAGGTGCCCAGGTGGCCGCGCGCGGTCGTGGAGATCGCCCCGGCCTCCTCCAGGAGCTGGAGGGCCGCCTGGACGGTCCCGTTGCCGCAGCCCAGCTCCTCGGCGAAGTCGCGCACGCGGGGCAGCCGGGTGTCCGGCTCGTGATGCAGGAGCAGGACGGCCAGCTGTCGGGCGGCGAGGCCGTTGCGCGTGAGGAGTCGGTCGTCGAGGTCGTTCACGAACCAAACAGTAAACAGGATTCTGGATACTGGCAAGGGCCGGACCGCCGGGCCTGCGTACGGCCGCGCCGAGCCGGTCTCAGTCCGGCAGGGGGACGCGGATCACGGGGTCGAACGGGTGCTTGTTGAAACCGCTGCGCACATTGCGGCAGCTCGGCGCCTGGCACATGAAGAACTCGTCGACGCTCCGGCGGCCCGTTCGGCTGCGGAGCCAGGTCTTCTCGTCGGTGGTGAGGGAACGGTGCTGCTCGTCGGAATCGCACGTGTAGCAGTACATGGCGCGGGCCGGCACGGGACCTCCTGAAGCGGGCGAACTGGGAGAAGGTGCAGCATATGAGGGCGCGTCGGCCATGGACGGTGTACGGCGCGCCGGATCCCACCACCGCGTCCCGCACCCCGCCGAGCGGGCCGGTGACGGCGACGCCTCACTGGTGCGGCCGGCACCGGTTGCCGCGGCATCGCGCGGTGACGAAGCGCCACACCAGCCGCAGGCCGAACAGCACGAGCACTACGGTCGCGGCCACGGCGCTCTTGAGCAGCGCGGAGTTCGGCCTGACCCACACCAGCGCGACGATCAGGGCGACCGCCAGCAGGGTGCTGGTCCGCACCGCGAACTGGGCGAGCGCGCCCCCTCACCGACCCCGCCAGGCGCCGGCCCCGCATGTGTCACCGCCCGACACGCCGCTCCCGGCGGCCCTGGCTCTTCCGGAGTGCCTGATTGGGGTGATCGCGGACCGGGAACGGCCCCGCTCACCGGGGTGAAACGGCCCGTGCCCCGTTCCGTACGCCCGTTCCGGACGAGGGTGCGACGGAACCGTGCCCCAACCGCACGTCCACACCGTCCATCGCCCGCAACTGCGCTTCCAGGGAGGCCAGGAGCCAGTCGTGCGCGGAGCCCGGAGTCGGCTCGGGGCGGCCGCCGGGAGCACTGATCACCTCGGCCGTCAGGTCCCAGTAGCGGTCGATGCGCGGATCGTCCGCGAGCCGGCCGGCCAGTACGCGGCGGAAGGCCGCCGTGTCGGGGGCGCCGTACGAGCTCGCGTACGCGTCCACGAAACCGTCCAGCGCCTCGCCGGGACAGGGCTCCGCATCGCGGCGCAACTCCCCGCCGGCCAGGTCGTAGGCCGCGGCGAGACCCGCGTACAGCACAGCCGACGCACGGGCCCCGGCGACGCGGTGCGCCCGGGGCTGGCAGGAGCCGCCGCCACCGCCGCCACCGCACGGACGGGTCACGTAGGCGTGCAGCCGTGCGAAGGCGAGGACCTGGTCCGGCCGCGGGTCGTCGGGCAGGTCGGGCACCGCCGCCTCCAGGAACGCGGTGACCGACCGGGCGGGCATGCGGGGCGGCAGCCACGCACGCCAGAACCGGGCCAGCGAGGCGGTGCTCGGCGGGGCGGCGACCGCACCGACCAGCCGCAGCCGGTCGGGCCGTTCGGCCGGTGGGCTCTCCTGTACCAGCCTGAGCGCGGCCTCCCGCCAGCGCAGCGCGGCGAGTTCGGAGCCCAGGGAGCGCAGCCGGCCGGCCACGGCATCCTCCAACGCGCCACCCTCCCCTGCCCCGTCGCCCCGCTCGTCCTGCTCGTCGAGGATGCGGCGCACTTCGGGAACCGCCAGGTCGAGGCCGCGCAGGGAGCGGATCATGCGGAGCCGCTCCACGGCCTCGGGGGCGTACCTGCGGTGCCCGCCGGCGCTGCGGGATGCCTCCGGAAGCAGCCCTCGATCCGAATAGAAGCGGACGGTCTTGACACTCACGCCCGTGTGCTCGGCCAGTTCGCCGATGGTGCACAGACCGTCGTACGACGAGAACACTTGAACCTCCACCAGGGGGAGTTCCTACGGTAACGGCGAGCGCTGCCGGGTGATCGGGCCGGTGCGCGGCAGACACCGTGACGAGGAGGGACCATGACCGTATTCATCCTGGTGGCCGGGGCGTTCACCGGACCGCATGTGTGGCGGGACACCGCCGCTCGGCTGACCGCGGAAGGCGCCGAGGTGCGAACGGTGGCGCTCACCGCGCTCGGCGGGCGCCCCGCGGATCCCGGCGCGGCCGTCGACCTGGAGACCCATGTCGCGGACGTGCTCGCGGTGATCGACGCGGTGGCGGCGGAGAACGGCAGGGAGATCGTGCTCGTCGGCCACGACTACGGCATCCATCCGGTGCTCGGCGCCGCCGACCGGAGGGCCGGGGCGATCGCCCGGATCGTGTACCTGGACGCCGGGATGCCGCGGGACGGAGTCCCCGCCCTGGCCGCCGTGCCCGACCAACGACTGCGCGAGGAGGTGATGGAGCGCGCCGCCGGAAACGGGGCGCGGGGGACCGGCGGTGAGCTGCCGCCCCCGGCCCGGGACGCGTGGTCCCGCTGGGGGAGCATCGCGGGTCTCTCCGGAGCGGCGCTCGACGGGCTCACCGCCCTCGCGGCACCGCAGCCGCTGGGCACGCTGCTCCAGCCGTTGCGGCTCACCGGAGCCGTGGCCGACGTGCCCGTGACCGGGGTGCTGTGCACCGGCAACGGGCCGGGCGTCGAGATGCTCCAGATCCTGGTGGACGTCGGCGACCCAGCGCTCCGGTCGCTGGCCGAGGCCCGGGTGCCCTTCCTCGAACTGCCCACCGGGCACTGGCCGATGCTGTCCTGCCCCGCCGCGCTGGCCGAGACCTTGATCGAGGCCGCGTCCGGCGGGGGGCACCGGCTGACCGCCGCCGACGCCGCCTCCCGTACGCCCGCCCATCTGCGGCCGTTCCTGCTCGACGTGCCCGAAAGGCCCCGCGAGCGGACCGGGAACACCGACCTGTACCTGCCGGACGGTCCGGGCCCGCACCCGGCCGTGGTGTTCGTGCACGGCGGCCCGGTGCCCGCCGACGCACGGCCCACGCCCCGGGACTGGCCGACGCTGACGGGATACGCACGCCACGTCGCCGGGCAGGGGGTCGTGGGCGTGACGCTCGACCACCGCCTGCACGCCGTGACCGACTACGAGGTCGCCGCCGCGGACGTGGCCGACGCGGTGGAGCGGGTGCGCGCCGATCCGCGGGTGGACCCGGACCGGATCGTCCTGTGGTTCTTCTCGGGCGGAGGCCCGATCATGGCGGACTGGCTGACAAACCCGCCGCCGTGGCTGCGCTGCGTGGCCGCGAACTACCCGATCCTCGCGCCGCTGCCGAGCTGGGGGATGGGCGGCACCCGTCTCCACCCGGTCCGGGCGGTCTCCCGAGCCGGTCGTCTTCCCGTCGTGCTGGTCCGGGCGGAACGCGAGAGTGCCGAGATCGCCGCGACCGTCGAGGAGTTCCTGACCGAGGCCGCCCGCTGCGGAGCGAACGTCGAGGTCATCGACGTACCGGAGGGGCGTCACGGCTTCGAGACCCTCGACCCGACCGATGGGGCGCGCGAGGCCGTGCACCGCGCGGTGGGCGCGGTGCTGGCCCGCTTGAAGGGGTGACGTCCCGATGCGAACGAGCGGAGTGGCCCGGGGGCGGGGCGACTACTCGATGACCAGCTCGACGTCGATGTTTCCCCGCGTGGCCTTGGAGTACGGGCAGTAGGCGTGGGTGGCCTCGACCAGCTTGCGCCCGGCCTCGCCCCCGAGAGCGTCCGGGAGTTCCACGCGCATGACCACCGAGAGCCCGAAGCCGTCGCCGTCCTTGCCGATGGAGACCTCGGCGGTCACGGACGCGTCCTTGGTGTCGACCCTCATCTCGCGACCGACCGCGGCCATCGCGCTGGCGAAACAGGCGGCGTAGCCGGCGGCGAAGAGCTGCTCGGGGTTGGTGCCCCGGCCGTTGCCGCCGAGAGCCGGAGGCATGGCGAGGGGGAGGTCGATCTGACCGTCCGAGCTCACGGCACGGCCCTCGCGGCCGTTGGCGGTGGCGGCGGCGGTGTACAACGCGTCCATGGGTGGTGACCTTCCACTGGAGCCCCGACCGGGATGGTCGCGGCGACAGAAGTAAAGATTGCATACAACTAAGTTGTGCACAACTGAATGGCGTGGTCGGCGGTACGCTGGTTCCATGACCACTGCTCCGGGCGCCTCGCCCGATCTCTCCGGCGTCCCCGACGCGGAGCTGCTGCGACTGGACCACCAGGTCTGCTTCTCGCTGCACTCCGCGTCGCGCGCGTTCGGCGGCTTCTACCGGCAGGCTCTCAAGGGCCTGGGCCTCACGTACTCGCAGTATCTGGTCATGCTGGTCCTGTGGGAGCACGGCCCCCAGCCGGTCAAGGGCATCGGGGACCGTCTCCACCTGGACTCCGGAACCCTCTCGCCGTTGCTGAAGAGGCTGGAGGCGGTCGGCCTGGTCCGGCGCGAACGCAGCCGCGAGGACGAACGGTCCGTTCTGGTCGACCTGACCGACGAGGGCGCGCGCCTGCGCGAACGCGCGCTGTCCGTCCCCCGAGGTGTGCTGGACGCCACCGGTCTGTCCCTGGACGAGGTTCTGGGGCTGCAGGACGTCCTGGGTCGTCTCACCGCCGCCCTGGGGGAGGCCGCCGACGCCTACTGAGTCACTGAGGGCCGGTGTGCCTGGTGGTCGGTCGTCGCGGTGGGTCAGGGCGGCGGCTCTGCGGTCGGCGACCGCCCGCCGCATGCCGGGGTCCAGTGGCTCCACGGTCGGTGATTCGTACAGCCGCAGGCCGATAGGCGGACGGCGAACCGGTCGAGCGCGGCCGAATCCGGACCGTCGCGACCAGGTCGTCGCGCGAGGCCGCACCGAAGGTCACGAGGCAGATCAGGAACGTCCGCCGGTGCCACCCCCTGCTATGCGACAGATGAATCTGTCGAAAGTCAAGGCGACAAATATGATTGCCGACTCATCCAGTGACAGCTAAAGTTGTCACATGGATGATGTGAAGGCGATCCCGACCCCTGGTCAGAGCGATGAGAACTTCTGGGCCACGGTCCTGACCCCGGTGGACCCCGCCTGGATCGAGCCCCGCGACGAGGACACGTTCGCCATGGACGAGCAGGTGCTCGACGCGGTCCGGTCACTGGCGGAACGGATCTCGACGCGCGCGCTCGCCTACCGCGCGGCCGGCAAACCCTTCGACGCCGCCCTCATGGCCGCGCCCGATGTGCAGCTGGCGATGGTGCGGTCGCTCTACGAGGCCAAGCGGTCCGTCGACCGGCTGGCCGAGAGTGCGGCCACCGTCGCCGGACGCGGTGGATCCAGCTACGCGCAGCTCGGCGCGGCCTGGGGTGGCATCAAGCGTCAGTCGGCGCGCGTCAAGTGGCCGCACGCGGTGCCCAAGAAGTCCGCCAGTGAGTCCATTCCCCTTCATTACGCGGGTGGCGACGCCGTGATTCACCACGATCCGGGCGCCGACGCCTGGTGGTACACCGCCACGGGCGCGGACTTGCAGGAGGACGAGTCGGAGGCCGTCCACGGCACATCCGCCGAGGCCATCGCGCGGGCCACCGAGTTCCTGCTGTCGCACGACCGGTCCGCGTGACACAGGACCGTACGACTGGTCCGCGTAAGCACGGGACCGTACGACCGGTCCGCGTGACACGGAACCGCGTGACACAGGACCGTGACCGTGCGACCGCCGTGGGAGCACGGCGGACGTTCAGGTCCCGCCCGCTCCGTGGTGGAAGTCCCAGGCGTCGATGTCGCGGTAGTGAATCGGCCCCGGGCCTCGGCCGATGTTGCTGCCGACCAGGTGGAGACGGATGGCTTCCCAACTCCGGCCGGTGAACGCGGCGAGCCCCGCCGCGGCCTCCACCGTGGCCGCGTGGTCACCCCGGCGGGACCGGGCCAGCGTCAGATGGGGCCGCAGCGGCCGCTCGGGGAAGGAGACACCGCACTCCCTGACGAGGGCGCGTACGTCGGTGGCGAGGTGGTGCAGCCCTGCGAGGTCCCCCGTGATCCCGGCCCACAGCACCCGCTCGTCGAAGTGCCCGCCGCCGTGCAGCGCCAGCCGCAGGGGACGTCGCCGCGCCGCGAGCCCGGCGAGCGGAGGCATCAAAGGCGGGACGGCGGAGACCGGCAGCTCACCGAGGAACGCAAGGGTGATGTGCCAGTCCTCGATGCGGTTCCACCGCATGCGGGGATGGGCGTCGTAGGCCGGGCGCAGCGCCTGCGCCAGCTCGTCCTTCGCGTCGTCGGGCGGGGCGAGCGCCAGGAACACGCGGGTCGTCGTGGCCCGGACGCGTTCGTCCGCAGGGGGGCCGGTCACGGCTTCGAGCGGTTCGTTCACCTGCCGTACCGTACGTGCCGGCCGTGCCCCTGCCGCAACGCGGGGCCCGGTGCCGGACTCGGGCGCGGGCCGACGTCGTACCGTACGGCGCGACGCGGCCCGGAGCAGTGCTTGAACCCTCGGGCGGCACGGGGAAGAGCGTCTCGACCCGCCGCTGCTCCACGGCCGGGCCGGAGGCCGGACATCCCCCGGTCGGGGCAGGACCCCCGTGCGAGGATGAGCGCATGAGACGGCGACTGCCCTGGGGGGACGAGTTACGGACCGGACTGGGCGCGCCCGGACGTTCCCGGCGGCTGAGCAGCAGTCCGCGCTCACGGGTGTGGCGGGTGGAGACGGCCGGGGCGCCGGTGGTGGTGAAGCAGATCGTCGACGGTCCCGACGCCGATGAGCGGTACGCCCGTGAGCTGGCCGCGTTGCGTCTCGCCGCCGGAGCCGACCCGGCCGTGGTGCCCGGGCTCCTGGGCACCGCTCCCGGCGACCGGGTGCTGGTCCTGGAACATCTGGACCACCGGCAACCCTCCGGCGACTGGATCGTGGACTACGCGGCGGCACTGGCCCGGCTGCATGCCGTCGCCCGTCCCGAGCACGCCGGAGTGCTGCCCCGCTGGCAGGGCCCGGACGCCGCCGACGCCGCCTCATTCCTCCGGCTGGCCGCCGCTCTCGACGCTCCCGTCCCTCCCGGCGTGCCCGGCGAGCTCGACGACCTCGTGCACCGGCTGGCCCGGGCGCCCGGGCACGCCCTGCTCCACGGCGACCCGTGCCCCGGCAACGACCTGCATACCACCGGCGGGACCCGGTTCATCGACTTCGAACAGGCCTCACTGGGCAGCGGGCTGGTGGAGCTCGCCTACCTGCGCATCGGCTTCCCGACCTGCTGGTGTGTCACCGCGGCCCCGGCCCCGCTGCTGGAACGGGCGGAGACCGCCTACCGCACGGCATGGCGCACCGAGGCCGGCGACGAACTCCACGGCGACCTCACCGACTTCTGCGCCGGCTGGCTGATCCGGGGCGACGCCCTGGTCCAGAGGGCCCACCGCGAAGGCGCCGATCACCTGGCCCGGATCCCGGTCCGCGACTGGAAGTGGGGCACCGTGACGGCCCGTCAACGCCTTGTCCACCGGCTCGGTGTCGTCGGCGGCATGACCGCCGGCCGCGATGGTCCGAGCGGACTGAGCATCCTCTGTACGGACATGCGCCGGCGGATGCTCGCCCGCTGGCCCGGACTCCGGCCCGTCCCCGCGCGACGCCCCTGACTGAGGCGGTTCGCCCACGGCGTCAGCGGGCCCAGCCCGGTGTCCACGCGTCGGCCGGCGGTGTCGGCCGTACCTGCGCGAGGTACCTGCGCAGCGCCGCCAGAACCGGGTGCGGATTGGCCGTCCGGTACAGGAACACGTGCGGATAGACCGGAGTCGGACCCACGACCGGGATCCGCCGCAGGTCGTGCGAGGCCGGCCACACGTAGCGGTCCCGGGAGCCGACGAGTGTGGCCAGCGCGTCGGAGTCGGCGATCGAGTCCATCAGCGCCTCGGCCCCGAAATCGGGGCCGACGGCGTCGATGCGCAGACCGAAGTCCTCCGCGAGCCGGTCGTAGTAGGCGGCCCACTCGGTGCCCTGCTTGATGCCCGGGATCCAGACCCGGTGACCGGCCAGGTCCGCCGGGGCCAACGACCGGGCGGAGGCCAGCGGGTGGCGCGGTCCGACGAGGAGCTGCAACGGATCGTCGAGGACGCGGTCGGCGCTGATCCCGTCGGGCAGCGCGCCCGCGGGCACGGCGCGGAAGGTCGCGTCGACTTGGCCGGCCCGCACCGCCTCGGCCGCCCCGGTCACGTTCGCGTCCGCGAGCGTCACCACGTCGAGGTCCGTGCCGGGGTGGGCCTGGTAGAAGCCGCGTACGGCCAGCGCCGGGGCGATGCGCCGGTGGAGCACGTCCACACGCAGCACCCGGTCTCCGGGGCGTACCGAGGCGACGGCCCGTTCCACGGCCCGCAGCACCTCGCGGGCGTGGGGCAGGAAGGCCTGCCCGTCCGGAGTGGGGTGCGCTCCACGGGCGGTGCGGACGAACAACGTCACCCCGAGCACGCGTTCCAGGCCCGCCACGCGCTTGGAGACGGCCTGCTGACTGATGCGCAGCTCCACGGCGGCTTCCCGGAACTGTCCGGTTTCCGCGACAGTGACGAACGTGCGCACGGCTTCGATGTCCACACCTTGAAGCCTATGCGCCCACAACCGTTGGTTGTGGCTCACCGACCGCAGGGTGTGCGTCCGCGGAGCTCTCCGCAGTACGGGCCGGCCGCAGCGGCCCCGGACCGGCACGTAGGGGCGAGACCCCAGGAGCGACCGACGCAGAGTGCGCCTTGCGTCAATGGCATACGCTCATGCCTATGTCGCAAGAAGATGATGGTGAGCTGGACAGCCTGGTACGCAAACGCATCCGCGCCCTGCGCGTGGCCCAGGGGTGGTCCCTGGAAGAGCTCGCCGCCCGCGCGAAGGTCAGCCAGTCCACGCTCAGCCGCATCGAGAACGGCAGGCGCCGACTGGCCCTGGACCAGCTGGTCACGCTCGCCCGCGCCCTGGACACCTCCCTCGACCAGCTGGTCGAGACGGCCTCCGACGACATCGTCTCCAACCCGACGATCGACGGGGCCCACGGTCAGCTGCGGTGGCCCATCAAGGCGGAACCCGGCATGACCGTCATCCGTCAGCGCATGACCGAGCCGCCGCCCGACAACCCCTCCCGGCTGCGCGCGCATCCGGGCCGCGAGTGGCTCGTCGTTCTCTCCGGCACCGCGATCCTGCTCCTGGGCAACCGCCGCCTGCGGATCGAGACGAACCAGGCGGCGGAGTTCCCCACGATGCTCCCGCACGCGATCGGCGCCGAGGGCGGGCCGTGCGAGCTGCTGGGCATCTTCGACCGGGACGCCCGCCGTGGCCATCAGCGCGGCGAAGGCGCGGAGAGGGCGAACCGCCCGGCCCCGCCCGGGCGGAGCCTCCCGTGACGAGCGCGGGGCGGCGTGTCGGAGTGCCTGCCGTGCGGTCGGGCCCGAGCCCCCGACGTACGGCCGGGCCATGGGCGGGGGCCCGCCGATCATGACGGTCGGCGGGCCCCGCACCGGTCCGCGCGGCTGACAGTCCGTGCGTTTCAGCGTCTCACGCGGGGTCGACGCGTGAGACGGCGCCAGCACTGCCCAGGACGTACAGCTCGCCGTCACCCCCCTCGACGAACGAGATGACCTCGCCGCCGCTGACTCCGAGGTCGCCCACGCCGGTCACCTCGCCGTTCTCCAGCTGGAGCGTACGCAGCGTGCCGTCGCAGTAGTCGCTGAACACATAGCTCCCCCGGAGGTCCCAGAGCGCGTCGCCGCGGTAGACGAATCCTCCCGTCACCGAGCAGCCGAGGCCCGTGCGGTCGTACTCGTGGACCGGCGGGACGTGGTTCACCGGCTCCGTGCCGCCCCGGAAGGGGTGGGTGCCCTCCATGGAGGACCAGCCGTAGTTCTCGCCGCCCTCGCTGTCCGCCGGAGCCCAGTCGATCTCCTCCCAGTCGCTCTGGCCGACATCGCCGATCAGCAGGTCGCCCGTGCCCGCGTCGAAGGAGAACCGCCACGGATTGCGCAGCCCGTAGGACCAGATCTCGTCCTTCGCGTTCGCGTCGTCCACGAACGGGTTGTCCGCCGGGATGGCGTACGGGTCGCCCCCGCTCGGGTCGATCCGCAGCAGCTTGCCGAGCAGCGTGTCGAGCTTCTGCCCGTTGCCGTGCGGGTCGCCGCCCGATCCGCCGTCACCGAAGGCGATGTACAGATAGCCGTCGGGGCCGAACTTGATGTCCCCGCCGTTGTGGTTCGCGTACGGCTGCGTCTGGGTGAGGACGGTGCGTCGGCTCTCCGGCCGGAGCCGACCGCCCTCCACGGCGAACTCGTCCACCGTGCTGGTGCCTTCGAGGTCCGTGAACGAGATGTAGAAGTGAGCGAACGTCTTGTCGAACGCGACGCCCAGCAGGCCGCGTTCGCCGTCCGTGGTGGTCTCGTCGGAGATGTCGAGCACGGGTGCGCCGAGACCTTGGTCGTCCAGCACTCTTACCGTGCCCGCGCGTTCGGCGATCCACAATGTGTCATCGGGCCCGGCCGCCCCGGCGGACGGGCTCTGGGCCCTGGCCACTTCGGTCAGGGACGCGTTCACCGGCTGAACCGGGGACGCGGGCTCGTCGGCCGACGCCGTGGTCAACGCCAGCGACGTGACGAGGCAGAGCGTGCCGATGACCGCCGAGCTTCTGGTGCGAAATTTCACCGTGGCCTCCTGGAGGCGGCGAAGGGGGGAGGTCACCCGGCTGCTCGAGCGGAGTTGAGTGGGGGGCACGAGCCGGCAGGCAACCTGGGTGGGGGAGTGGGTGTGTCACCGGCTACAGGCGAGGATAGGGGGACGGACGTGGTCTGGCCCAGACCAGCGTTGCGGCGTCTTCTCCCGCGGCGGCGCTCGCGCACTCCGCAAGTCGAAAGTCGGCCAATCGTCGACGCGAACATGACCGGGGGGCTACGCGTGCCGCCAGTTCGGCGGTTGGTGGGAGCGCTCCAATTCTCTCCAACTACACGTTCATGCAACGTAATTGCGCTGTAGCGCTTGACAGTCATTGAATGTCACGCCAGTTTGGGAGCGCTCCCACAAGCACGCTTCCCCACACGCACGCTTCCCCACTCGCATCCCTTACCTCCTGAGCGTCACGGACCCCTGAACCCGTCCGTCGCTACCCCCGACGGACGTACGAGAGGAGCACGGAGCCGCAATGAGAAGCAGAGGCACCACCCCGCACGCACTTCGCAGAAGAGCGGCCGCAGCACTGTCCGCACTGGTCATGGGCGCCGCACTCGCGGTGGCCGTACCCGGACAGGCGTCGGCCGCCGACCGCGTCGACAACCCCTACGCGGGCGCCACCGCGTACGTGAACCCCGACTGGTCCGCCAAGGCCGCCGCCGAGCCCGGCGGCGACGTCATCGCGGACGAGCCGTCCTTCGTCTGGATGGACCGCATCGCCGCGATCGGTGGTACCCCCGGCGCGCGAGGCCTGCGCGCGCACCTCGACACGGCCGTGAGCCAGGGAGCCGACCTCTTCCAGGTCGTCATCTACAACCTGCCCGGCCGGGACTGCGCCGCCCTCGCCTCCAACGGTGAACTCGGCCCCACCGAGCTGAGCCGCTACAAGAACGACTACATCGACCCCATCGCCGACATCCTCGACGACCCCGCGTACGCGAGCCTGCGCATTGTCACGCTCATCGAACCGGACTCGCTGCCCAACCTCGTCACCAACGCCGGAGGGACCGCCGGCTCCACCCCCGAGTGCGCCACGATGAAGGCCAACGGCAACTACGAGAAGGGCATCGGATACGCCCTGAGCACCCTGGGCGCCGTGCCCAACGTCTACAACTACGTCGACGCCGCCCACCACGGCTGGCTCGGCTGGGACTCCAACTTCGTCCCCGCGGCACAGCAGTTCAAGAAGGCCGCGACGATGGAGGGCGCCACCGTCTCCGACGTGCACGGCTTCATCGTGAACACGGCCAACTACTCGGCGCTCCAGGAGCCGCACTTCGCGGTGACCGACTCCGTGAACGGGACCACGGTGCGCCAGTCGCGCTGGGTGGACTGGAACTACTACGTGGACGAGCTCTCGTTCGCGAAGGCCCTGCGCACGGAACTGGTCCGTCAGGGCTTTGCCTCCGACATCGGCATGCTCATCGACACCGCCCGCAACGGTTGGGGCGGCTCTTCCCGGCCCGCTGGACCCGGACCGCTGACCAGCGCCGACGCCTATGTCGACGGTAGCCGGACCGACCGCCGCATCCACGCCGGCAACTGGTGCAACCAAAGCGGCGCGGGCATCGGCGAGCGTCCCACGACCGCCCCCGAGCCGGGGATCGACGCCTACGTCTGGGCCAAGCCCCCGGGTGAGTCCGACGGCAGCAGCGAGCCCCGGGACAACGACGAGGGCAAGGGCTTCGACCGGATGTGCGACCCGACGTACACCGGCAACGGCCGCAACGGCTTCAACCTCACGGGTGCGCTGCCGGATTCCCCGGTGGCCGGGCACTGGTTCTCAGCACAGTTCCAGGAGCTGCTCCGCAACGCCAACCCGCCGCTGGACGGCGGCAGCGGGGGCGAGGACGACACCCAGGCGCCGACCGTGCCCACGAACCTGCGGGCGACGGCCAAGTCCAGCAGCAGCGTCACTCTCGCCTGGACGGCGTCCACGGACGACACCGGCGTCACGGGATACGACATCCTCCGCGACGGCGTCCGGGTGGGGACGACGGCCACGACGACCTACACGGACACCGGCGTGAGCGCCTCGACCGCCTACCGCTACTCCGTCAGGGCCAAGGACGCGGCGGGCAACGTCTCGGCGGCGTCCCCCGCCACACAGGTCACCACCGAGGCGGGCGGCGGCACCGGAACGGGAACCCTCAAGGCCGAATACCGCAACACCGACAGCTCCCCGACCGACAACCAGATCCGGATGTCCCTCCGCCTGGTCAACACCGGTTCGACCGCGGTCGATCTGTCCACGGTCACGGCCCGCTACTGGTTCACCTCCGAAGGCGGCGCGAGCACCTTCGGTACCTCCTGCGACTACGCGGTGCTGGGCTGCGGCAACGTGACACACGGCGTCCGGGCGGTGAGCACACCGGCCACCGGCGCCGGCCACTACCTGGAGGTCGGCTTCGGCAGCGGCAGCCTCGCGGCGGGCGCCACGACCGGGGAGATTCAGCTGCGGATCAACAAGAGCGACTGGTCGGCGTTCCAGGAGAGCGACGACTACAGCCGCTCCACCAACACCGCCTTCGCCGACGCCCCGAGGGTCGGCGTCTACACCGGCTCCACTCTCGCCTGGGGCACCGCCCCCTGACCAGCTCCACCACCGGCCGGACTGCCGGACTGCCGCTGCCCCTCTCCCCGGACGACGGGAGAGGGGCAGCGGTGCCGGGGCCGGACGGACAGGGTCCGGGTCAGCGCACATCGGCCCGGTCGCCGGCGCCGGTCGTGCCCAGACGGGACGACGTGGCCTTGAACTGCGCCTTCCAGGTGCCTTCCAGGCTGCGCAGGGTGCCCTTGACGGTGATGGTGCGCCCCTTGCGGGCCGGCTCGGGGAAGGCGTTGAAGGAGACGATCCGGGCGGGCACAGCGGACACCGTGGGAGCGGCGGCCGAAGTGGCCCTCTCACCGGACGCGTTGACGAAGACAGCACGGTAGCGGTGGCCGTTGAGCGCGGCCGACGCCTTGGCCGACAGGCTGGTCGTGGCGGCTCCGGCGACGGTGCTCCAGGTCGTGCCGCAGTCGGTGCTGTGCTCCCAGCGGACCGAGTCCGCGCCGGTCGCGGCGGCGGTGAACGTGCCGGTCGCGGCGGAGCGGACGGTGCGGGACGCGGGGTGCCGGGTCACGGCGGCGACGGGGACCTCGACGCCGAACCTGAGCGGCTGGGCGACGTCCTGGGCCCGGGAGGCATCCAGGTGGAGTCGCTCCCGTCGTGCGAGTTGAAGCTCGTCACGCAGCAGGCGGTGGCACGGCAGCCGACGACGGGGGCCCCGGAGGGGGCGAAGGTCTCGGTGATTTTCAGCGTGACGCTGAAGGTGCCGTCCGCGCCGACCTGCCGGACGTACGCCGCGTTGCCGAAGACGCTGGCGTCGGCGGTGCCGGGCAGGGCGATGGACTGGGCCAGGTACACGCCGCGCCCGGGCGGGTATCCCTTGCCGCTGACGGTGACCTCGGTTGGCGAGCGTGATGGCGGTTATCCCGTGACTCGGGACCGCGTAGGTGACCGAGCCACCGAAGCGCACATCGGCGGAGCGCTCTGCGGGGTCCACCGATCCGTGCTCGACGGGATAGCCGACCCGTCCGGTCGCGTCCGCGGTCGTGCCGCCGGTCACGTTCACCGAGCCGCCCGAGCCGGTGACGTAGCGGTCCCAGGGGTTCTTGAAGCCCCAGGAGGAACGGCCGGACACCAGGGTCGGGGAGGTCGCGGACGTGGTACCGCCGACCTCGGCCCGCTCGGCTGCGTGGATGCCCGGAGTGGAGGCGGAGGCGGGAACGGCGAGGACTCCGGCGCCCACGGATACGACGGTCAGGGCGGCAAGAGCGGCCAGGCGGCCGCGGCGGGGCATGGACATGCGCTGCGTGTCTCCTTCGGGGGAGGGGCACGGCGCGTCCGGACGGAGCCGTTCCCGGGAGGCGGCCGAAAGAAGGGGGGATACCGGCTTCTCGGCGTGTGGGGACCCGAAGACGACACATCGCATATGAGGAGGCTTACCTAATGGTCACGATGGGGCGGGGCCGGGGACGGTGACGGCGGGCGGACTCCAGCGGCGGGCGCGGGACGCTCCGGCGGAGACGCCGTACTCCTCCTTGAGCTGTTCGGGGATGGCGTAATGCATCACGCGTCCGCGGGTGAGGGAGGACAGTTCGAGGACGGTGGTGAGGTGGCCGAGGCGGTCCAGGGCCCAGGCACCGAGGGGGGACCGGTCCTCGACGGTCTCCAGGACACCGAGGAGGTGGGGTACGGCCTTGACGACGGTGTCCCACGAGGTGCGGGGTACCTGGAGCCAGTCGGCGCAGGTGGAGCCGACCAGGTGCCGGATGAGCGCGGAGACGATCGGGTCGAAGAGGGTCCCGGGCACCACCTCCTCGTACAGGTCGATGAGCTGCCGGGTCAGCAGCGCGCCTTCCTCGGAGGGCCCCATGTGCCGGACCATGTAGAGGTCGAGGAACCGGCGCGCCTCGTCAAGGGTCCGGGGGACGGCCTCCTGGCTGACGCCCAGCATCGCGCCGACCACACGCCAGGCGTAGTAGTAGGCCGCCGCGCCCTCCTCCGACAGGTGGATGCCGAGGCGGTGCAGGCTGTCGAGCACGAGCAGCGAGAAGAACATCTGCCCGCCGATCATGTCCTCCTGGCAGATCGGCGTCCCGAGCGCGTCGGTGTCCCACCGCTTCTCGCGCAGGAGGTGATGGCGGATCGACGCGTGCAGAAGCCGGACCTTCTGGGCGGCGGGGAGGAAGCGGCCTCCGGCCTCGAAGGCGTCGGGCCGCATCAGATAGACGGTGAACTGGCCGGTCTCCGCCATCCGTTTGGAGGGGTACTTCAGCCCGTGGGTGGCGGAGAGGAGCTTCGCCACATGCGGGACCACGTAGCAGGCCGGCATGGAGGCGAACGACAGCGCGGTGGAAATGTGCACGTTGTTGTCGATGAAGAACAGCCGGGCCTTCTCCATCTCCTCCCAGTCGACCCAGGCCGGCGGGGCGCTTGTGGCCTGAAGGTAGTCCCGGGCGACATCGGGCAGCCCGTCCGGCAGGGGAGCGCCGGCGGTGGAGACGTAGCGCATCAGTGTGTTGAACTTGCCCACCTCCCCGCGTTCGAAGAGCGCGGCGACGGTGGCGTCGGCCAGTTCGTCACCGCCCTGCCGCAGGGTGTTCATCGAAGCCTCGGTGTAGGTCAAGACGGACTTCCTTGTTCTCGGTGCGATGCGGTGCGATGCGATGCGAGATGCGGTGTGGTGCGGGGGTGTGCGGCGGGCCGGCGAGGAGTCAGGACAGCCGGACGGTCGCCGAGTTCGCCAGCGCCGTCAGGGCGTCGGCCGCATGTGACGGCACGTCCAGGTCATGGAGAGCGTCGAGGGCTTCCTCGACGCGCGCCGTGATCATGCCTTCGACGAGGCCGGGGGTCTTGAGCCTGCGCATGACCGCGCGCACCGCGTTGAGCCCGTCCTCGTCCAGGTCGCGCCGGCCCAGAAGGGCCCGTAGCCGGTCACGGTCGTCGTCGCCGGCGACCCGCCAGGTCTCCGCCAGCAGGGCCGTGGGCCGGTGGCCGCACACGTCGTCGGCATTGGCCTTGCCGGTGCGCCCCGGGTCTCCGAACAGCCCGAGCAGATCGTCCCTCAGCTGGAAGGCCTCGCCCAGCGGCAGCCCGTAGGCGGAGTAGCCCTCGCGCAGCCGACCGCCGGCCCCGGCCAGCACACCGCCGATCAACAAGGGCTGCTCGACGGTGTACTTGGCGGTCTTGTACCGGATCACCTTCAGCGAGGCCGCGGTGTCCGGCTCCGCTCCGGTGCGCAGGATCTCCAGGCACTCGCCCGCGATCAGCTCCCGGCCCAGAACCGTCCACAACGGGCGGGCCCGGCCCAGGTAGGCGACGGGCAGACCGCTGGCGGTGAACAGTTGCCCGGCCATTCCCATCAGCAGATCGCCGACCAGCATCGCCAGCGACCTGGCGGCGGCGATGGAACGCGGGCGACGGCGCACGGCGCCGCGCAGAGCGATGTGCGCGGTGGGGCGGCCGTGCCGCAGAGCACTGTCGTCGATGAGATCGTCGTGCACGACAGCGGCGGCGTGGATCAGCTCCAAGGAGGCCGCGGCCCGCACCAGCGCATCGCTGTCCGGCTGCCCCGCCGCCCGCCAGCCCCAGTAACAGAACGCCGCCCGCAGCCGTTTGCCGTTCGCGACGACCGCCTCCACCTGCTCGGCCACCGGGGCCAGCGCCGGGTCGATCGCCGCGAACAGCTCGGCCTCCCGGGCGACGAACGGGTGCAGCACCTCGTCGACCCGGAGCTTGAACGCGGCCGCGTCCCAGCGGTCAGGCGTCATCGGCGGCCCGCCGGGCGACGGCATGCCGGGCGAGCAGCTCCAGATGGGCCTGCGGCGGGGCAGCGTACCGGCCCAGTACCAGGCGCCCGCGCGCCATCAGCTCGTGCTCGGCGTCCGCCGCCAGTTCGGCGGCGTCCGAGCGGCGCAGCAGCCCGCGCACCGCTCCCAGGGCCGACCCCACCGCGCTCACCGCCAGATCGGCCGCCCCCGCCACGAGCAGGACCACCCGCTCGTCCAGGTCCCCGTCACGTCCCGCTTTTCGCGTCATGCCACTCCCACCCCATCAACTGCCGACGGCGCGGGTCGCGCGCCCGCCCCACAGCATCGCGACACACCGGGTGTCGAAGGTGCGGAAGTCACGATCGAGTGATCTACTCGCTCGACCGTACGGTTCGCCGCTGCCGCCACCCGCACCGCGGCCTGGCGGCCGGCGACGAGAGTTGTTCGTACTCGCCCAGAATCCCGGCCGCCGTTTCGACGGTCCGTCCCTGAGCGATTACCGCTTCCTCTGCGAGCCCATCCGGGGCCGGCCGGCGCGCGCTCGGCGCGAAGTTGTGGGTGGGTGGGTGGGTGGGGGAGGACGTCCTCGCCAACACGCCGCCGGAGATGCTGCGTTGCCGCGCCGGATGGCGTACGACGGACCGGTCGCGCACCTCCGGCCGTGGTGGGCGCGGTCGGTCCGTCAGCGCCGAAGACCGGCGTTCAGCCGGGCGGCCTGGCGCGTGAGGTGGTCCCGTTCGGCGAGCGTGGGGGCCTGGTGGGCGGCCTCCGCGTACAGCCGCGCCGCCTTCGGCAGATCGCCGTCGCGCTCGTGGAGATACGCCGCCACCGCCGTGTGGCGGGGCAACGTGTCGCTCAGTGCGGCGAGTTCGGTCAGCCCGGCGCGCGGTCCGTCGGCCTCGCCGACGGCCACCGCACGGTTGAGCCGGACGACCGGACTGTCCGTCAGGGCGGCCAGCTCGTCGTACCACTCGACGATCTGCACCCAGTCGGTCTCCCCGGCGGTCGGCGCGTCGGCGTGGAGCGCCGCGATGGCGGCCTGGGCCTGGAACTCGCCCAGCCGGTCGCGGGCGAGGGCCCCCTGGAGGATCTCGACGCCCTCGGCGATCGCTCCGGTGTCCCAGCGGCCCCGGTCCTGCTCGGCGAGCGGCACCAGGCTCCCGTCGGGCGCGGTCCGGGAGGCGCGGCGGGCATGGTGGAGCAGCATGAGGGCGGGCAGCCCCGCCACCTCCGGGTGGTCGATCGCTGCCGCGAGCTGTCGGGTGAGCCGGATCGCCTCGGCGGTGAGGTCGACGTCGCCGGAATAGCCCTCGTTGAAGACGAGATAGAGGACGCGCAGCACGGTGGCCACGTCGCCGGGCTGATCGAACGGCACGCCGGAGACGGTGCGCTTCGCCCGGCTGATGCGCTGTGCCATCGTCGCCTCGGGCACCAGATAGGCCCGGGCGATCTGGCGGGTCGTGAGCCCGCCGACGGCGCGCAGGGTGAGCGCGACGGCGGACGACGCCGTCAGCGCCGGGTGGGCGCAGAGGAAATAGAGCTGGAGCGTGTCGTCCACCGCCGGCACGGGGCCGGGCGCGGGCTCCTCGTCGACGAGGTCCTCCCGCCGGCGCCGGGCGGCCTCCGCCTGGGTCGCGTCGAGGAACCGCCGCCAGGCCACGGTGACCAGCCAGCCCTTGGGGTCCCGCGGTCGCTCGTCCGGCCATACGCGCACCGCCTCGACCAGGGCATCCTGCACGGCGTCCTCGGCCGCCGCGAAGTCTGCTCCGCGGCGGACGAGGATTCCGAGAACGCTCGGTGTGAGGCTCCGCAGGAGGGCCTCGTTCATCGTGGCGTCACTCCGTGACGGTGGGCGGCGCGGACAGGAACGGGCGGACCTCCAGCCACTCGTGGATGGGCTTCCCGCCCGCCCCCGGAGCGGCCGACAGCTCCCCGGCCAGTTGGACGGCGCGGTCGTAGCCGTCGACGTCGATGATCATCCAGCCGGCGATGAGGTCCTTGGTCTCGGCGAACGGCCCGTCGGTGACCGGCGGGCGGCCCTCGCCGTCGTACCGGACCCACGCCCCTTCGGGGGCGAGTGCCTGGCCGTCGACGAACTCCCCGGTCTTCTCCAGCCGGTCCGCGAAGTCCTGCATGTACTGGATGTGCGCCGAGATCTCCTCGGGCGTCCACCGGTCCATCGGTACGTCGTTGACCGAGGCCGGGGCTCCGCGGTAGTGCTTGAGCAGAAGGTACTTGGCCATGGTGTTACTCCTCGGTGCTGTGCGGCCCGTTGTGGCCGCTTTCACTCCAGGGACGGAGCCGGATGCGGGTTCTCGACATCGTCGCCCGAAAACCTCTGGAAATCTTCTCGGCGGGCCGGGCACGAGCCCGCGATCGCCGCTCGTGCGGGCCCACGGACGTGACCGCACGGGCTCCGTGTGCGGCCCACGGGACCGTGACGCGGACCGGTCGGAGACGGGGACCACGAAGACGACAGCCCCGGGGAGTCCCGGAACGACGGGTGAGTACGCGGATCCGCCCCGTGTCAGGACCGTACGGGACCGAGGGGGCGGCGACCCGCTGGTGCTGCTGCACGGCGGCTCCCGCACTAACGGCACGCGCCGACCTCGCCGCCGCCCGCCGCGTGTATCTCCCGGAACGGCACGCCCACGGGCACACGGCCGACGTCGCGGGGGCCGCTGACGTACCAGGCCACGGCCCGCGTCCGAGGCGCCCAGTGGTCCCGCGCGTGCTGGCGAGCTGAACGCCCCGGCCGCCGACGCGTCTCCCGCGCGCGGCCGGTGGAGCCGGTCGAACGAATCCGGCAAATGTCAGTAATAGTTGAGATCCTCACATTTATGCTGGCTCGATGCGATCTGCTCCCTGGTGGGCCTTGGTCACCTCCGGTTGCGCCCCCGTCCTTCTGGTCGGCTCCTGGATGATCGCGCAGCTGCGCCAGGGTCCGGAGTACGACCCCGCGAGGCAGACCCTGAGCGTGCTGGCCTCTTACGGTGCTGCCAGCTACTGGCTGATGACGGGGATGCTGCTGGTACTGGGGACGTGCTACGTGGCGACGGCGCACGCGCTCCGGCCGGCGGCGCCCGCCGGCCGGGTGGCCCTGGCCGGCGGCGGACTGTGCGCACTGGCCCTGACGCTGGTGCCCGTCCCGAACAGCGGCGGGGCTTTGGAGCACGGCGCCGTGTCCACCGTGGGCCTCGTGCTCCTGGCGGTGTGGCCTCCCCTGGCCGCCGTCCGGGACCGGAGGCCGGTGCCGTGGGCGCTGAGGCTGGACGTGTCGCTCGCCGCGAGCGCGTTGATGGGCGCGAGCGCCCTGTGGTTCCTGGCCGAGCTGCAGAGTGCGGGGGCGCCCGGAGTGGCCGAGCGTGTCGTGACATTCGTCCAGGCCCTGTGGCCGTTCCTGGTGGTCGTCTCCTGCCGCAGGAGTGCGGCCTGACGCAACCGAAGCCCCGAAGACGCAGGCGGGGGGAAGCATGTCTTCGCGCGGTCCGTGACACGCCGCAGCCAGGCGTCCAGAGGCGCGCGTGGACGGACATCCACGCGGCGATCGTGGACCTGCTCGCGGGCCGGCTGCCGGACGGATCGGCGGTAGCTTTCTCCTGGGTATCACCCGTGCCGGAACTCTTCGGGGGGCGGTCGCGGGGGCCGTTGTCAGAGGCGGTAGGCAAGATTGCGGCCATGAAGGTCACTCCTGTCACCCCGCCACGGCCGATCGACGTGGCCGCGGTCTTTCCCCAGCTGGCTCCGTTGGCCCGCACGGCGACCCGCCTGCACCCCCGCCCTGGGGGGCCGACGTGGCACGACAGCTCGATCGGCGGGCCGCTGCTGTGGCCCGCCGAGGAGCCGTGGCCGCACTGCGAGGAACCGCATGTGGTGGATGGCGTCAACCGGGCCCAGCCCCCGGCGGATCTGCGGCTGGAACGACGGATCTTCGCCGCCTCGCACGGCCGGGACCTGACTACGGAGGAACGGGAGACTCTCGAACGGATCCGGCCCCCTCGGACGTATCCGGTGAGGCCGGCGGTCCAGGCGTACGACGGCCCCATAGCGATGCTGCCCGTGGCCCAGCTGTACGCACGGGACGTCCCCGATCTGAACCCGCCGGAGGGCAAGGACCTGCTGCAGGTTCTGTGGTGCCCCTTCGATCATCCGATCATGCCCAGGACTCTGCTCTTCTGGCGTTCGGCAGCCGCCGTCACCGACGTCCTCGACACGCCCCCCGAGCCGCCCGCAGTGCAGTTCGACGGCTATCTACCGGAACCGTGCGTGCTCGAACCGGAGCAGATCACCGAGTACCCCGACCATCTGGAGCTGAGTGAAGAACTGCGGGAGCAGCTCAGGCAATGGAGTGTGCCGCAGGCAGCAGACGAAGACATGGACCCGGACACGTACTACGACTGTGTGCTGTCCAACGCACCCGGCTGGAAGGTCGGCGGCTGGCCCGCTTGGAACTCCACCGACCCCAGCTCGCAGCCCTGCTCCGAGTGCGGCACCGGCATGGAGGTCCTGATGACCGTCGCCACGTTCGAGGAAGGGGACGACGCCGGGAACAGCTGGTCTCCACACCCCCACCCGGGTGCTGGACCGTACCCCGGCCACCGCGGCTACAACGCGACCGGGGTCCAGATAGGCAGTGGCTACCGGCAGCACCTGTTCGTCTGCCCGGCGGAGCCCGGGCATCCGCACATCGCGTTGATGACGTAGACCGTCCGTCGTGTGCAGCCGGGGCGTCACGGTGCGGGCATGCCGTGACGCCGGGTGGCCTCGAGGCTCAGGGCGCCTGCCTGCGGGCCCGACATCCGAGAGGGAAGCAGGCCACCCCTGACCCGACCGCGACGTATCGCCCCAGGTCGAGCGCGTGGGACGAGCGACCGCCGACGTCGACACAGCAGCGGACCGCGCGGCCCGCTTCATCGGAGGTGGGGCACAGAGATGGGGCAACAGCAGGGCGAACGGGCCCTACTGGCCCGCGCGGCCCGTGGCGGAGGCGAATCCCAGCCACGTATGGCGGTTGCCCCACCAGCACCAGCCGACCTTGGGAGCGTTACGCCGCTCCTTGCCGTCCCGCCCGGTGCCGTTGCTGATCCAGAGCGCCGGGGTACGTGCGTCCAGGGCGCCGTTCGCCTTGCGCAGCCGGGATCCGATGGTCATGAAGCAGAGGTTCCGCTCAAGCACCGTCGGCTGCTGCAGGACCCAGTGGATGCCCTCGGTGAGCACCAAGGGGGTGCGGCCCGCCTCGGTGAGGGCGGGCAACGCCTCTTCGGGGCTCCAGTTGGCCATGTGGTCGCCGCGGTCGGGACCGGCGACGAAATAGAGAGGCGCGTCGGGAAGTTCGACCGCGTCGGGGCCGAACCGGTCGACGTCGGGCATGTCGACGACGACGAAGCCGGGCTTGCCGTCGCGCAGGAGCAGTGGCGCGAGGGCGGAAGCGGGGGCGCGCTCCGGATGGACGGCGAGCAGGACGTCACCGCCCCGCCCGGCCTTTCGGGCGAACGCCCGGATGTCCTCGGCGGGAATCCCCGCGATCGCGTGCACCCCGAGTTCGATCAGGCGCTCCGCCTGGGCGGAGGGCGGCGGGAGCGGGCGCACGGCGTCGCCAGTGGAAGTATCGGGCAAGGCGGTTCCTCGGATTCACGATTCACGGTAGGGCCGGAGGGTCGAACGAGAAAGTTCGCCGAAGTGTTCCCGACGCGGCCACCACCCGTCCGGGCGGGGCAGGCAGCCGTGCTGCCGCCCCGACGTCGGCGGGGACGCGGGCGATCCGCCGTTCCCCCGACGGCCCGGACGTCCTGCCGACCTCCGTTGCCGGCCGTCCGCCGGCCCGCCGACGGTTCCGAGCGAGCGGGAGCCGGCGAGTGTCGTCATCGTCGACGACGACCAGTCGGCGCGGATGGCGTTGCGGCTCGTCATCGACGGCGAACCGGGTCTGCCCGTCGTCGGGGAGGCGGCTAACGCGAACGCCGCGATCACCGGGGTGGCCAGCAGCGGCCGGGCGTCGTGCTGATGGACGTACGGACGCCCGGCGTCGACGGACTCGGCTCGACCCGGGTGCTCCTGGCCCGGCCGGCGCCGTGCGGGCCGTGGCGGACGACGGCGCCCCCGTGCTGTCGCCGGAGGCCAGAGACCTCGGTGCCGTGATGGACCAGCTCCCCGTTGACGTGCAGGACCCCTGGTTTCCATGGGAAACCGCTCGGGACCCACCGTCGGCGGATTGTCCAGGTCAGCGTCCGAGGGCCCGCGGGCCCCGCGTAGGCGTTTGCCTGGGACCCGATGTCCTGGCCGCCGAAGTACCACCCGACCCGATGGCCCGGGCAGGAGACGATGATGTGCGCCGGCCGCCGCCACGCCAGAGCTTCCGACCTGCGTGTTCGAAGATGGCGAAGACTCAATGAACGTGGAGGAATGCCCCGGCGCCCGGGAAGCCCAGCAGTAAAGGCCCCAACAGCAAAGGCCCCAACAACAAAGGCAAGGAGAGAGATCTCTCCTTGCCACTCTCAACTTATAGCTCACCGGGGGGCTTGCGGCAAGACCCCGGTGCCAGCGCAGAATCCTCGGGTCGAGGCCACCACTCGCGGGAACGGTGGCACGACGTGCGCCGACCGGCCGGGAAAATCCGCCGGTCCATTCGTCAGAGGGAAGACAACCAGGGATGAGTACGTGCCCGACAAGAGGTTCGACAGAGGGCGAGGCGCCGGTGATCCGACCGGCCGCCACAGTGCAAAGGAATACGGCCGCTCCGGAGGTGTCGCGATGACGGACCCGTACGTGTTGGACCTCAGCGAGGCCGACGAGACGCGTGTCGCTGCTGTCGGCGGCAAGGGCGCACACCTGGGCGGACTGTCGCGGATCGAAGGCATCCGCGTGCCGGACGGCTTCTGCGTGACGACCGATGCCTTCCGGCGGGCCATGGAGGAAGTCCCGTCGATCGACGAACGGCTCGATGAGCTGTCGCGGCTGAACCCGGAGGACCAGGAGGCGATTCGCACGCTCAGTGCACGAATCCGCCGCATCATCGAGGAGATCCCCGTCCCGGGCGACGTCGCGGCGGCGATTACTGGCTCGGTCGTCCGGTTCGGTGAGCAAGGTGCGTACGCCGTCCGGTCCAGCGCGACGGCGGAGGACCTGCCGACGGCCTCCTTCGCCGGTCAGCAGGACACGTATCTCAACGTCCTGGGGCCGATCGCGGTCCTCCAGCACATCAGCCGGTGCTGGGCCTCGATGTTCACCGAGCGGGCCGTCGTCTACCGACAGCGGAACGGCATCGACCACCGAACGGTCCACATGGCCGTGGTCGTGCAGCGGATGGTCTTCCCGCACGCGTCCGGCATCCTGTTCACGGCCGACCCCGTCACCGGCAACCGGAAGGTCGCCACCGTGGACGCCGGCTTCGGCCTCGGCGAGGCCCTGGTCTCCGGCCTGGTGAACCCGGACGTCTTCACGGTCCGGAACGGCGAAGTCGTCACCAGGACCGTCGCCGCCAAGGAGCGCGCCCTGCACGCCCTGCCCGCCGGCGGTACGCGGGAAGTGGCGGTCGACGCACGACAGCGGGAGCGGCCGGCGCTGACGGATGAGCAGGCCGTCCGCCTCGTGGGGCTCGGCCGCAGTATCGAAGCGCACTTCGGCTGCCCGCAGGACATCGAATGGTGCCTGGTGGACGACGGCTTCCGGTTCGTGCAGAGCAGGCCGATCACCACCCTCTTCCCCCTCCCCGTCATCGAGAACGGCGACGAAGGGGATGACGGGGAGAACGACGAGGGGGACGACGGAGGGAATCGCGTCTACGTCTCCGTCGGCCACCAGCAGATGATGACCGACCCCATGAAGCCCCTCGGGTACTCCATGTGGCAGCTGACGGCCATGGTGCCGATGCACGAGGCCGGCGGGCGGCTGTTCGTCGACGTCACCTCGCGCCTGGCATCGCCCACGAGCCGCGACAGCCTGCTGGACGCCATGGGTAAGGGCGATCCGCTGGTCAGGGATGCCCTGGAGACCGTCCTGGAACGCGACGGCTTTGGCCCCTCGCACCCGGACGCGGCCCCCGGCGGGTCGCCGTCCACCGGTGCGCCCGCCCCGATCGAGACCGATCCGGCCGTCGTCACCGAACTGATCGAACGCAGCCGGACGTCCATCGCGGCGCTGGAACGTGACATCCGGACGAAGAAGGGTCCGGCGCTGTTCGACTTCCTCCTGGAGGCCTTCGAGGAGCACAAGCGGGTTCTCGCCGACCCGCTGAGCATGCGGGCACTCATGGCGGGGATGGACGCCACCTGGTGGCTCAACGACAGGCTGCGGGAGTGGCTGGGCGAGAAGAACGTCGCGGACACGCTGACGCTGTCGGCCCCCGACAACATCACGTCGGAGATGGGACTGGCGCTGCTCGACGTCGCTGACGTGATCCGCCCGTTGCCGGGGGTGCTGGGTTTCCTGCGGGACGCCGAGCAGCTGGAGGACGGCTCTTTCCTGGACGAGCTGGCGAAGACCGAGGGCGGAGGCGAGGCACGGGAGGCCATCGAGGCGTACCTCGACCGGTACGGCATGCGCTGCGTCGGCGAGATCGACATCACCAGGCCGCGATGGCGCGAGCGCCCCACCACGCTCGTTCCGGTGATCCTCGACCATGTGCGGAACTTCGGGCCGGGCGCGGCCGAGCAGCGCTTCGAACAGGGCCGGCGCAAAGCCCGGCAGAAGGAGCAGGACGTGCTGTCACGGCTGCGGGCCCTGCCGGACGGGGACCGGAAGGCCGAGGAGACCCAGCGGATGATCGACCGGGTCAGGACCTTCATCGGATACCGGGAGTACCCGAAGTACGGCATCGTCAGCCGCTACTTCGTCTACAAGCGGGCCCTGCTGGCGGAGGCCGAGCGACTGGTGCGGGAAAAGGTGCTCACCGAGAAGGAGGACGCCTTCTACCTGACGTTCCAGGAACTCCACGAGGCCGTACGGTCCAACCGGGCGGACGCGCGGCTCATCCAGCGGCGCAAGGAGGCGTTCCAGTCGTACCACGCGCTCACCCCGCCCCGGGTCCTCACGTCGGACGGTGAGGCCCTCACCGGCGCGTACCGGCGCGACGACGTGCCGGCCGGTGCGCTGACCGGCCTGCCGGTGTCCGCCGGGACCGTCGAGGGCAGAGCCCGCGTCATCCTCGACATGGCGGAGGCCGACCTCGAAGCGGGCGACATCCTGGTCACGACCTTCACGGACCCCAGCTGGTCGCCGCTTTTCGTCGGGATCGCGGGCCTGGTGACGGAGGTCGGCGGTCTGATGACCCATGGCGCGGTGATCGCCCGGGAGTACGGTCTGCCGGCCGTCGTGGGCGTGGAGCGGGCCACCCGGCTGATCAGGGACGGGCAGCGGATCCGTGTCCACGCCTCCGACGGGTATGTGGAGCTCCTGCCCTGACCGCCCGCACCGAGGGTTCCGCGTCTCCGGCGCGGCCCGCCCGTGATGCGCCGTGTTTCCCTTGGCCCGGCCGGGTCAGACGGCTGACCAGCCGTCGTCGACGGGCAGAACGGCGCCGTTGACGAAGGAAGCCGCATCGGACGCGAGTCAGACGATGGCGGCGGCCTGTTCGGCCGCCGAGCCGATGCGCCCGGTGTTCGCGCCGATGAGGCTCCTGAGGACAAAGGGGCCGCGTGCTCCGGGGCGGCTGTCGACACCGATGCCCGTCGCGGTGGGTCCGGGCGCGATGATGTTGGCCCGGATGCCCTGCCCGTGGTACATCACCGCCAGGTTCTTCACCAGCCCGGTGATTCCGTGCTTGGCGGCGGTGTACGCGGCCCCGGCGGCGCCGCCGCGCAGGCCGGCCTCGGAGCCGGTGAAGACCAGGCAGCCGGACACCGCGGCCCCCATGTGGGGAAGTACGGCGCGGGTGAGGAGGAAGGGAGCGGTGAGGTCGTTGCGCAGCACCCGGTCCCACTCGGCGTCGTCGGTCTCGTGCGCCGCCGGCATACGGTCCATGATTCCCGCGTTGTTGACCAGGACATCGACCCCGCCGAACTCCGCCGGCGTGTGGTTTCTTTTGGGGTTGGCTACCCGGTGTTTGGTCAGGTTCCCGGCGGTTGTCAGGGTGGTGTCTCCGGCGGTTGTGGCTCTTCGTAGGGTCTCCTCGGCGTTCTCTGCGTCGAGGTCGGCTGTGAGGACGTGGTCGTTCTGCGGGGCGAGGGTGGGAGTGGTGGCCCGGCCGATGCCGGACGCGGCCCTGGTGGCGGTCACGCTCCGCGGGGTGCGGGAGGCGATGTCCGGAGCGGGTACGGGTGCGTTCATGGTTCGGTCCTTCCGGCATTGCGAGGGCTGAGGGCCGAGGGCTGGGGGTTCGAGGTGGAGGAGCGGGCGGGCCGATCGAGCCGTGTCAGGTGGGGTGGACGGTCCTGCTCCGGAGGATTTCCTTCATGGACTCGTCGCGCCAGCGTTCCAGAAGCTCGTGGAAGGCGACGGCCCCGTGCGGATAGGCGATGGGACCGTTGGGGCGGCCTCGCCCTTCACGGTTGTAGTAGCCGGGAGTGCACTCGGTGTGGAACCACTCGTGGTCGGGCGCGCCCTCGGCCAGTACGGAGATCCAGGCGTCCTCGGTCTCGGGGGTGGGTTCGATGAGGGCGCCGCCGGCTTCCGCGGCTGCGATGAGGGCGGCGGTGTGGATGGCCTGTTCATCCAGGATGTGGGTGAAGTTGACGCTGCTGGCGTTCTGGAGGGACCCCATCTGCAGGAGGTTGGGGAAGCCGTTGCTCGTGAAGCCGTGGAGCGTGCGCGGGCCCTGCCACGCCCACCTGTGCAGCAGCTGGACGCCGCCCCGGCCATGGACGGGGAGCTTGCCGGAGTGGATGCCGGAGGTCCCGACGTTGAACCCGGTGGCGAAGATCAGGCAGTCCAGTTCGTACGTGGTGCCGGCGACCGTGACGCCGTGCTCGGTGACGCGTTCGATGCCGTGGGTGTCCGCGGTGTCGACGAGAGTGACGTTGTCGCGGTTGAACGCCGGGTAGTACCGGTCGGAGAAGGTGGGGCGTTTGCAGGCGTAGCGGTACCAGGGTTTGAGCTTCTCCGCTGTCCGCGGGTCGGTGACCGTCTGTTCGACGCGGGCGCGGAGTTCGTTCATCTTGGCGGCGTCGGCGGCCTCGTAGGCGGCTTCGAAGGCCTGCCGGTCACCGTGCCGCCGCCGGAAGCTCGGCAGGAGCTTCTCCAGCAGGACCGCTGACGCGGTCCACCGGTCCGCCACCAGGTCCTGGTCGGCGCTCTCGCCGGAGACGATGCGGAGGTAGTTCTCCCGTCGCCGCCTGGCCCAGCCCTCGCGGTCGGCGCCCACGTCCCGGGCGGTGGTGCGGCGGTTGCCGCGTTCGTCCACGGTGGAGGGGGTGCGCTGGAAGACGTAGAGGTGTGCGGCGTCCTCGGCCAGCATCGGGATGACCTGGATGCCGGTGGCCCCGGTGCCGACGATACCCACCCGCTTGTCCGCGAGTCCGGCCATGCCGCCCTGGGGGGTCCCGCCGGTGTAGGCGTAGTCCCACCGTGAGGTGTGGAACGTGTGGCCGGCGAAGTCCTCGATGCCGGGGATCCCGGGAAGCTTCGGGTCGGTGAGGGTGCCGGTGGCGTTGACGACGTACGTGGCCCGGAAGGTATCGCCGCGATCCGTGGCCACGACCCAGGTCTCGGACGCCTCGTCCCAGGACAGCGAGGTGACCCCGGTGGAGAACAACGCATCCGCGTACAGATCGAACTTCCGCGCGATCCGCATCGCGTGGCGGCGGATCTCGTCACCGGGGGCGTACTTCCACTCCGGGACATAGCCGGTCTCGTCGAGCATCGGCAGGTAGACGTGGGACTCGACGTCGCAGTGGACTCCCGGATACCGGTTCCAGTACCAAGTGCCGCCAAAATCACCGCCCTTGTCAAGAATCCGGACGCGCTCGACGCCCTGCTGCCGCAGGTGCGCCCCGGTGAGGATGCCGCCGAATCCGCCGCCGATCACGGCGACCTGGACGGTGTCGTGGAGAGGGTCACGCACGACCGGCCCGGCCGTGTACGGGTCCGCGGCGTAGTAGCCGAACTCGGCGTCGGCGTCGCGGTACTGGGCGGCGCCGTCGGGACGCACACGCCGTTCGCGTTCGAGCCGGTAGCGCCGCCTCAGTGCGGCGAGCTCGTGGGGAGCCGGTGCTTGAGGAGTCGTCATGTGGGGGTCCTCGATCCGGATGTCGGGGCGGCCCCGGTCGGGCGGCCGTCCGCTACGGTAGCAACTACCGGACAACACTGTCCGGTTGAGGTCGGAGCGGCACAGCGACATTCGGCCAGGTGTTCCCCTCTCCGCAGGCCGCCTACTTCCACCGCCCCCGGAACCCGCCCACCCCGACAGGAAAAGTGATCCCCCCATGCAGCGACTTTCAGCCCGGTCCCTTTCCGCGCTCGCCACCGTCGGCGCGCTGATCCTCACCGGATGCGGAACCGAGAGCGGCGGCCCCGAGGACAAGGTGTCTTCGGTCTCCGCGGGCAGGACCATCCAGGCACATAAGGTCATGCGGCTGACCCAGGTACACAGCGAGACCGGGATGACCTTGCTCGAGGGCCCAGTGTTCGGAGACGACGGCGGCCTGATCGTCGTCGACGTCACCGCACCCGAGGGCAAGCCCAAAGTCATCCGCGTGGACGTCGCGAAGAAGACGTCCCGGGCGATCCACACCGACGGCAAAGGGGCCTATACCTCGGCACAGTTCAGCCCGTACGACGGACGGCTCTACCTCAGCGACTTCGCGCACGGCGAAGTCGTCAGCCTGGCCCCCGACGGCGGCGACCCGCGGACCTTCTTCTCCCGCGAGGTCGACGGAGCGCGGATGAACCCCGACGACATCGCCTTCGACCAGGAGGGCAACCTGTACGTCAGCGACTCACGCGGTCTGTCCGAGGGCAAGGCGCACGGCCGTGTGGTGCGGATCGACCGGAAGGGCGGCCGCGCCACCATTCTGGCCGACGGTCTGGCCGCGCCGAACGGGGTCTCCTTCGACGCGGACTACCAAGGGCTGTGGTTCAGCGAGCTCACCGAGAACCGGATCTCCTATCTGCGCCTCGACGAGAAGGGCGGGGTGACGTCCCGGCACACCGCCATCCGGGTGGACGGCGGACTAGCCCAGACCGACTCGATCGCCGTGGACGCGGACGGCAACCTCTACCAGGGGCTGCACGGCCGGGCGGCCATGGCCGTGTACGACCGGCACGGTGAGCGGCTGGCGACGGTGGAACTTCCCGCGCGGGCCGAAGGCCTGGAATCGGCGACCAACGTGGCGATCACACCCGGCGGGACCAGGGCATACATGACCGTCAGCGGTCCCGCCGGGGGCTACCTGTACGCCTTCGACGCGCTGGCAGAAGGCACCCGGCAGTCCAACGGCGGCTGACGCGGACCCCGGCTCAGCCGCCGAAGGCCCGCACCGGCCCCACCTCGACGCCGAGCAACCGCCAGCCGGCCAGCGCCCGGTGCTCGCGCTCCTCGCGGGTGGGGCCGATGACGGCGGCGGAGACCATGGCGACCGAGAGCACGAGGTCGTCCCCCGCACTCAGCCGATGACCGCGGGGAAGGTGCTTGCGCAGCGCACACTCCACCCGCTCCGACAGCGCAAGGGCCTGCGCCCGGATACCCGAGCGCCCGCCCGCCCGGTCGGAGTGCAGAAGACCGATGAAAGCCGCCGACTCAGCAAGATGCCACGTCAGCACACCGAGCACGGCGTCGAAGGTGGCGTCCTCGTCCGCGGCGGCCTCCTCGACCTGCCGCACGTTCTCCTCCAGGACCGCCGCCACCGCGGCACTCCGGTCCGGAAAATGCCGGTAGAGAACGCCCTGCCCCACCCCGGCCCTGCGCGCGATCGCGGAGAGCGGCGCCTCCAGACCCTGCTCGGCGAAGACCTCCCGCGCGGCGATGACCAGAGCGGCCCGGTTACGGGCGGCGGCCTTCGGCCCGTCGTTCGCCGGCCGCCGCCCATCCTGCTCGATCTGGTCCGTCACCCCGGCAGCGTACCGGCCGGACAGGCACCCCTCACCCCCTACCTCACCTCCCCGGCCGAGCCGGCAGGCGGCAACGCCGCGTCGAAGCCCGGGCAACACCCACGACAGTGCCTGCACACTGAGCTTGTTCCTATTCTTCCGGGCTCGAACGCCGTCTCGTACCGGGTCGCTCACCTGGGGGTTCGCCGGACGTGGGAGCGGCCTCCGCCCGATCATGTGCTCCGACCAAAGTGCACGTGACCACGACCAAGGCCGTGAGAATGAGTCTGCTGCCTGATGCTGTCCGGAGGGAGACGGACGCGGAAGCGTCACGCTTCCGGAGCGAGTTCTATGAGTGTCTGGGCGCTCGGCGCGACGAGTTCGTTCGAACTGTCCGACGCCGTCTTGTGTGCGGACGGTGCAGTGAAGTCCCCGATGGATCAGATGTTGCTGCCGGAGCATCGTCGTGAGCACGAAGCGATGTACGGAGGTCTGAATCACGGCCGGATCGACATTCGGCCGACTGCGTACCGTGCTGGCCGGACTGCCGCTGCCGCGGTTCGAGGACGGGCCCCTGGCGCTGGCGGTGGATGTGTCGCCGTGGCTCCGCCCGCACGCGCCGTGTTCCGCGGACCGTCTGTTCAGCCACGTCCACGGACGGGCAAAAACGGCCCAGCAGTTCATACCGGGCCGGCCGTACCCCTTCGTGGCCGTGCTGGAGCCGGGTACCACGTCCTGGACCGCAATCCTGAACGCGGTCCGGCTCGGGCCCGCGGACGACGCGACCGCGGTCACCGCCGCCCAGCTCCGAGGAATGGTCGAACAACTCATCGCCGCGGGCCAGTGGCAGGCCGAGGACCCGCATATCGTGATCGTCAGCGACGCCGGCCACGACGTCACTCGCCTGGCCTGGGTCCTGCGTGACCTGCCGGACGAACTGGTCGGCCGCGTCCGCCCCGACCGCGTGAGGCGTCTGCCGAAGCCACCACCGACGCCATCAGTAGCCGCATGCTCCTGCCCGCCTGGTTCACCACCGTCCCCGGCCCGGCCCCGCCCGCCCGGGACACCGACCCTGGCTCGAATGCGCGACCCGCGTCCTGCTCTACCGCCTCACCTACCGCGTCGACGACCAGGCCCTCGCCCTCGGCCCCAGCCCCGAAGACGAACACCGCCACCTGCGGTGGAAGGAACTGACCACCGAACCCCGCCCCTGGTGACCCGCACCTCAGCGGACACCCACGCCAGGTGCCGTCGCCGGCCCCCCAGCGCTCCGTTGATGATGCTGCCGTTCTCGGTGGGGACCTGGCCGCGGCTTCGGCCCGGGCGGGCGCACCCCGAAGGCCGGCAGCCGCCTCCTGGAAGGCCGCACCCGGGACCAGATGCCGCTGCCCGTCCCGACCTGACCGAACGCCCAACGATGCGGCCGGGCCCCGAGAGAGAGCAGGGCCCGGCCGTACGGAGGTTCCCGAGCACGACTACGCTGCCGCCCACTCCACTCCGAGGTCGGCAAGCGCGGCGAGCTTGCCTGCGGTGAGTTTCCCACGCCTGCTCTTGCTGTTACTCAAAAAAACCCCGAGCTTCACGGGGTGCCCATCACCGTCAACCATGATTGTTTCTGTGTGGGCTCTGGGGACAACCAGAGAGCCGGTGCGGGCCTTGTACTGCGCCAGGGCCGCCACGCCTTTCTCGAAGGTGCTCACAGCATTCCTGGGTCTCTTGGCGGGCTCCGCCTGTTCCGGGGACAGCGGGACGACGCCGACCACCTCCAGGAGCTCGCGCTGCCCGTCCATCAGCCCCACCCAGACCGTGTGCCGACGCTGCTTCGCCAGCCACTTCCCCACGTCCATGCCGTGCACGGTGAACCCGGGCAGGACCTCGGAGCGGTCCTCCTCGTCCGTCAGTAGCTCCCGCAGCGCTGCGTAGTGCCTCTGCCACTCCGCCGACCACGCCGGGTTCCAGTGCTCATCCACGGCCTCCAGCGCCGCCCTCCACTCAGGGTGACCCTCCAGCGCACCCGCCCGGCGGAGGTTCGACAGCCACTGCCCCACAGGCCGGTCCAGCATGGTGGCGGACCGGGGAGCGCACAGGGTCCAGTGCCGGTCGTAGTACGCCTTGGCGGCCTCCAAGTTCTCCTGGAACCGCTCATCGGCCGGCTTCCACACCATGCCCAGCTTCTCCAGCCGCTGGGCGCGCAGGCCGGTCATCTGCCCCGCCCCGTACGCCCGTCGCTGCTCCGCGACCCACTGCCCGAGCGGGTACGCGCCTTCCTTGTGCCCGTACGGAACCCGGGCGTGAAGCTCACGTTCCGCGAACTTCTTGAGCGCCGCCCAGCCGCGTCCCCAGTCCTGGCGCTCCGTGTCGATCACGTTGAAGGAAATCCAGTCCGCGACCATCACCGGGTCACGGGGAGCGGCAAAACGGAGCAGAAGACGGGATTCGTCCTCGCCTTCCTCGGGCGGCGGACCAATGTACTCGGACGGCTGCGCGACGTCCTTCTGAGGCTCCTGCGGAATCGCGAGCAATTCGATTGCCTCTTCGTCGTGAGCGCGCAGACCTTCCAATACCTTCACCAGGGGCTTATACGATCCGGAGGTGAACATGTCTTCCGGCTGCTCTCCGGGCTGGAGAAATACAGGCACGATCAGAGAGGCCACTTTCCCCTGTCCGGGCTTTTGACGCAGCGCCCGTCCGATGGCCTGGACGATGTCGTGAGGGGCCCCTTTGGGGTCCAGGAGGGCCACCGAGTCCACGGCCCGGATGTCGACGCCCTCTCCCAGGACCCGGCAGTTCGAGAGCACGGCCCGCATCGCGGTGGACCCGAAGCCGCCCAGGACTCCCCGCCGGCGCTCGGGAACGTGCTCGCCGCACAGCCAGTCCGCCCAGATCTTCGCCGGGTACTTCTCGGGCTGGTCGGCGTGCAGCTTGGCCGCGACGCGCTGAAGGCCCTCCGCGTAAGCCTGTGCCTCTATCGTCCGGTGGTGGAAGGTGATGCAGGTCGACAGGTTGTGCTGCTCCATCGTGTGGAGCAGGGCGGCCTGGAGCGCCCCGAGCCGCTCACCGCGGACCTTCTCGCTGTGCCGCTCCTCGCCCATCAACCGCTCGGGCGTGACGACCGGGTCCTGGAGCTCCAGAACGATGATCTGGTACCTCGCCAGCAGCTTCCGCGACACGGCCGACGCCAACGAGAGCTTGTAGAGGACCGGCCCGAAGACCCTCTCGTCATCCATGGAGGCCGCCATCTCGCGCGGCAGCGGGTCGCGCACCCCTTCGGCGACGTCGCGGTTCAGCCGCTCTTCCCAGATCCGCGGCGTGGCCGTCAGGTACAGCCGGCGGTGCGAGGGGATGACGCCCTGGTTGTGGACGTCGGCCCACGCCTTCCCCATCGAGCCTGACGTCCGGTGTGCCTCATCGACCACCGTGAGGTCCATCGGGGCCAGCTGCTGCCCGTAGGCGCCCTCGAACGCCTCCGCCAGGACCCCCAGCGAGGCGTACGTCCCGAAGATGGTGACCGGCCCGGAGCTGTGCCACAGAGCCAGCTGCACCGGGTTGGTGGTGGAGCGCACCTTGAGGTTCCACAGTTCCGGGTCGTCGGTGAGGCTGCACACCGCAACCGCCGGCCCCGCGTGCCCGGCCTCGCGCCACGCCTGCACCGTCTGGGTCAGAAGGTCCAGCGTCGGCACCAGGACGAGAATGCGGCCCTTGGGCACAATGCGCTTCGCCGACGTTGCCGCAATGATGGTCTTTCCCGTGCCACACGCGGCGTGCACCTGACCGCGAAGGCCATTCACGGGGATACCGCCCGGCGGGATATCGAAGCCCCGCACGATGGCGGCAACGGCTTCGATCTGGTGGTCACGCAACTTCACGGCCATTTCCCGTGCTCTCCTTTTCGCGGAATGTCGCGCGTAATCAGAATGGAAGATCCCGGCGCGATGGTGTGGCCCGAGGTTGTGGTGTCTGGACCCAAACACTACACAGGCGTGATCCGTGATGCAGCATCCGCGCACCAACTTTCACCCCCAGGGTGATACATGGCCGAATCTTACCCCGAAGCGGCCGGTTATCCTGTATGCTGATGGGGTATTGGTGAGTGCGAGCGGGCAGTTTCGAGGGTGGGGGAGTGGTCAGGGTGGAGCGCAGCGGAACCCCTCACTGCGGCGAGGCCGGCACCCGCCCAGCCCGACAGGCCGTCACATCCGTTGTGGAGGTGGTGGCCAGGAACCCCAAGCCCTACACAGACCCCCGCGTGACACCCCCCTTGCTGCCAGCCCAGGCGACCGCGCTTGCGCGGGTGCCCGCAATGAGCGCTTGCGCGAATTGCATTCCCTTTAGGGATTCCGTTTACGGAATCCCATTCCGGCGCAAGCGCCGGAATGGGAATTGCGCTTGCGCAATTCATTCACTATGACCCGGCTTGCCGGGTCATAGCCCGCTCCGCGGG
>NZ_JBIRKB010000008.1:427563-441969 GCF_044329855.1 Streptomyces sp. NPDC017520 | reverse complement strand
GCGCTTCCCTTCGTTTTCTTCTTTGTCTTGCTGTCCTGCGTTTCCGACTCTATCAGACTCTTTCGTGTCCGATTCCCGGTCGAAGCGGGTCTCGCTTTTCGCTTTCCAGGTAATTAGCTTTCGCGTTTCCCCTTTCGGCGAGTCCGACTCTATCAGGCCTTTCCTGGCCCTCTGACCACGTCCTGCGGGCACGCCGAAGGGAGGCTCAAAGGTTAGGATCTGGGCTTGAAGGTCGCCGCCGACCCCCGACTCAAAGTCGCGTTGGGGTCAGGCAGGAGTACGACAGTACAGGCCACCGGGGATCGAGGCAAATCGTTTCTGGTGCACCCCTAGGCCCGCCAAGCGGTAGGTCTCGGGCGGAACCGGGACTTCATATGACTTACTCTGCTGAGCAGTACGCCGTCCCCCATCAGTCGCGGCGGCGACACCTGAATCTCCACCCCCTGGGAGGCTCCCCATGACCAACGTGACGTCCCCTCTTGCTGGACGCGCCATCGGACTCGCCGCGGTTCCCGACCCGGTCTTCTCGGGTGCGATGGTCGGTCCCGGCACCGCCATCGACCCCGTACGTGAGCCCTCCGAGGCTGTGTCCCCGGTCGACGGCATCGTCGTCTCCCTGCACCCCCACGCGTTCGTCGTGGTCGACGCGGAGGGGCACGGAGTCCTGACGCACCTCGGCATCGACACCGTCCAGCTCAACGGCGAGGGCTTCGAGCTCCTCGTGAACAAGGGGGACACGGTGACCCGGGGCCAGAGCATCGTGCGCTGGGACCCGGTCGCCGTCGAGGCCGCCGGCAAGTCACCCATCTGCCCGATCGTGGCCCTGGAGGCCACCGCGGAGTCGCTCTCCGATGTCCGTGAGGACGGGGACGTGAAGGTCGGCGACCCGCTGTTCGGCTGGCAGTGACGCCTCGGGCGCAGTGACAAGCCAGTTGCACAACCACCGCGGTGACTCGGTCACCGCACAACCGGAGACGGGTGAAATGGAGACAACGCTGCGAGGCGTCGGCGTGAGCCACGGTGTGGCCATCGGCGAGGTTCGGCACATGGGTACGGCGGTGCTGGAGCCGCCCGCCAAATCGATTCCCGCCGAGGAGGCCGGTCGCGAACAGGGGCGCGCCAGGCAGGCGGTGGAAGCGGTCGCCGCCGATCTGATCGCGCGCGGCAACCTCGCGGGCGGCGAGGCACAGCACGTGCTCGAGGCCCAGGCCATGATGGCGCAGGACCCCGAGCTGATGTCCGACGTCGATCGGCGGATCGCCGTGGGCAGCACCGCCGAGCGTGCGGTGTACGACGCGTTCGCCGCGTACCGGGCGCTGCTCGCCAATGCCGGGGAGTACCTGGCGGGGCGGGTCGCGGACCTCGACGACGTGCGGAACCGGATCGTGGCGCGGCTGCTCGGCGTGCCGATGCCCGGCGTGCCGGACAGCGACCAGCCGTACGTGCTGATCGCGCGCGACCTCGCGCCGGCCGACACCGCGCTCCTCGACCCGACGCTGGTGCTCGGCTTCGTCACCGAGGAGGGCGGGCCGACCAGTCACAGCGCGATCCTGGCGCGGGCGCTCGGCGTTCCCGCCGTGGTGGCGCTGCCGGGCGCCGGCGAGCTGGCCGAGGGCACGGTCGTCGCGGTGGACGGCAGCACGGGCGAGATCTTCGTCGACCCGAGCGACGAGAAGCGCGCCGAGCTGGAGAGTGCCGCCGCCGCTCGCAGGGCGGCGCTGTCCGCCTCGACCGGCCCGGGCGCCACGTCGGACGGGCACAAGGTGCCGCTGCTCGCCAATGTCGGCGGTCCGGGCGATGTGCCCGCGGCGGTCGAGGCGGGGGCGGAGGGGGTCGGGCTGTTCCGGACCGAGTTCCTGTTCCTGGACGACAGCAAGCAGGCTCCTTCCGAGGAGAAGCAGATCGCGGCCTACCGCGCGGTGCTGGAGGCGTTCCCCGAGGGGCGTGTCGTCGTGCGCGTGCTGGACGCCGGCGCCGACAAACCGCTGGACTTCCTGACGCCGGCCGACGAGCCGAACCCGGCGCTCGGCGTCCGTGGGCTGCGGAGCCTGCTGGACCACCCCGAGGTGCTGCGTACCCAGCTGACCGCGCTGGCGAAGGCCGCCGAGGGGCTGCCGGTGTACCTGGAGGTCATGGCCCCCATGGTGGCCGACCGCATCGACGCCAAGGCGTTCGCGGACGCGTGCCGCGAGGCCGGGCTGCGGGCGAAGTTCGGCGCGATGGTGGAGATCCCGTCCGCCGCTCTGCGGGCGCGGTCGATCCTCCAGGAGGTGGAGTTCCTGTCGCTGGGCACCAACGACCTGGCGCAGTACACCTTCGCGGCCGACCGTCAGGTGGGCGCGGTGTCGCGGCTCCAGGACCCGTGGCAGCCGGCGCTGCTGGATCTCGTGGCGCTGTCCGCCGACGCGGCTCGTGCCGAGGGCAAGAGCTGTGGGGTGTGTGGTGAGGCTGCGGCGGATCCGCTGCTGGCGTGTGTGCTGACGGGTCTGGGTGTCACCTCCCTGTCGATGGGCGCCGCGTCCATTCCCTATGTGCGGGCCACGCTGGCCAAGTACACGCTGGCGCAGTGCGAGCGGGCGGCGAACGCCGCTCGTGCGGCGGACTCGGCCGACGAGGCGCGGAGCGCCGCTCAGGCTGTGCTGTCCGGCGAGTAGCCGGGATTCCGCAGGTCGAGGAGGGGCTTTCCGCCGGGTGGCGGGAAGCCCCTCCTGCTGTGTTGGCTGGGCGGGTCAGTGGTGGGGCTCCGCCGGTTCCGCTCCGATGTCGAATCCCGCGCAGTACTCCACGCCGGATTCCGGGGAGACGGGCTCTCCGGTGTCCGCGTCGGTGCAGTAGGCGTTGAAGACCTCGCCCGCGGTGAGCGGGGCGAGGGCTCCGTGAGCCAGGCGCCAGCCGTGGACGCGGTCCGGGCTGTCGGGGGCGCTGGTGCGCAGGACGACTCCCCCGCGCGATTCCAGGGCGATGGCCACCGCGAGGACGGTGGCGAACTCCGCGCCCTCGGAGCTGTCGAGGCGGGCCGGTCCAGCGGTGTCGCGGTGGGTGTGGAGCACGGCCAGGAGCTGGTCGTTCTCCGTCGGGGTGCTGCACACCAGGTGGTGGGTGCCCGGTCCCGCCGCTGCCAGCAGGCGCGTGAGGAGGTGCGAGGCGCGGTCGAAGGCCGCGCGTCCGATGTCCTGGCCGCAGTCGGCGCAGGTGCCGAGGTCGGCGAGGAGGAGGGTGGCGTACTCCCAGGTGGCCTGGCGGACCGCTCGGGAGACGAGGACGGGGATGAGGTCGCTCAGGCGTTGGCCGGTGTAGGCGACCGTGGCTCCGGCGGCGGCGATCTCCGCGGTGAAGCGGCTGCGGCTGGCTCCGGTGTCGGCGTCGAGGCCCGATTCGGCACAGAACTCCGCGTAGTCCTCCGGGTCGAAGAGGGCGACGGTGGTGTGCACGCCTTGGGCCGCGAGCGCTTTGAGCAGGCCTTCGACCTGCTGGAGATAGACGGTGTGGTCGTCGAAGGCGAAGGTGCGGTAGCGCCGCATGGCCGCGAAGTCCTGTGCGTCGGTGAGGAGGCCGATCGTGCTGGGTGCTTCGCGGCGCAACGTGCGTCGCATGGTGGCGCTGTGCTTCGTGTGGTGGGTGGTGCTGTTCTCGGTGTGGCCGGTCTGCGCCATGTGTCCCCCTGTGCGCGGTGAATCCTTGCTCACTCAGAGTAATCAGGGGGACTGACAAGCGGGCTGCCCGGCTGCCTAGGTCCTGTCGTCCAACTGCCGCCGTCGCCCGGAGGGCGGCCCTGCGGGGTCAGGTGCGTGCTCTCGGCGTGCCGGGCTCACGTCCTCGTACTGGACGTACTCGGGCGTGTGCCCGGTGCGGCGAGAGCGCGTACATGGCGCCGCGGGGCAGACGGCAGTTTGACGACAGGGCCTAGCGGCGTCGGTTCGCGGCCAGTTCGGCGTAGAAGTGGAGGAGGTCGAGGTTGTCGACGGAGCCCGGGTTGACCGCCTTGGCCAGCTCGGTTCCCTGGAGGAGGCGCTTGACCGGGACCTCGATGCGCTTGCCGGTGAGGGTGTGCGGGATGGCGGGGACCTCGATGACCTCGTCCGGTACGTGGCGCGGGGAGAGGTTCTCGCGGATGGTCCGCTTGATCGCGTCGCGCAGCTCGTCGTCGAGGGTCGCGCCGTCGGCGAGGTGGACGAAGAGGGGCATCCAGTAGCCGCCGTCGGGTTCTTCGAGGCCGATGACGAGGGATTCGCGGATCTCGGGGAGCCGCTCGACGGCCTCGTAGATGTCGGCGGAGCCCATGCGGACGCCCTGGCGGTTCAGGGTGGAGTCGGAGCGGCCGTGGATGATCACCGAGCCGTGGTCGGTGAGGGTGATCCAGTCCCCGTGGCGCCAGACGCCGGGGTACATGTCGAAGTAGCTGTCGTGGTAGCGGCTGCCGTCGGGGTCGTTCCAGAAGCGGATCGGCATGGACGGGAGGGGGTTGGTGACGACGAGTTCGCCGACCTCGCCGATGAGCGGTTCGCCGGCCGGGTCCCAGGACTGGAGATCGGTGCCGAGGCAGGGGGCCTGGAGTTCGCCGATGTGGACGGGGAGAGTGGGGACGGCTCCGGCGAAGCAGCTGCAGACGTCGGTGCCGCCGCTGACGGAGGCGATCCAGAGGTCTTCGGCCACCTCGTCGTGGAGCCAGCGGAAGCCGTCGGGCGGGAGCGGGGAGCCGGTGGTGGCGACGCACTGGACGCGGGAGAGGTCGAAGTCGCGGCCGGGGTGGATGCCGGCCTTGCGGCAGGCCATGACGTACGCGGCGGAGGTGCCGTAGAGCGTCGCGCCGGTCTGTTCGGCGATCCGCCACTGCGCGCTGACGTCCGGATAGCCGGGGCTGCCGTCGTACAGGACGACGGTGGTGCCGGTGAGGAGGCCGGAGACGAGGAAGTTCCACATCATCCAGCCGGTGGAGGTGTACCAGAAGAAGCGGTCCTCGGGTCCGAGGTCGCAGTGCAGGCCGATCTGTTTGAAGTGTTCGAGCAGGATGCCGCCCTGGGACTGGACGATGGCCTTGGGCAGGCCGGTGGTGCCGGAGGAGTAGAGGACCCAGAGGGGGTGTTCGAAGGGGACCTGTTCGAAGACCGGCTCGGTGTCGGCGGAGGTGAGGGCGGCCCAGGCGAGCGCGCCTTCCGGGGCGTCGGTGCCGAGCAGCGGGATGTGGACGACCGCGCGCAGGGTGGGCAGTTCGCGGCGGAGTTCGGCGACGGTCTCGGTGCGGTCGTGTTCCTTGCCGCCGTAGCGGTAGCCGTCGACGGCGAACAGGACGACGGGTTCGATCTGCTGGAACCGGTCGAGGACGCTGCGGGCACCGAAGTCGGGGGCGCAGGAGGTCCAGATGGCGCCGACCGCGGCGGTGGCGAGGAAGGCGACGACGGCCTGCGGGATGTTGGGGAGGTAGCCGCTGACGCGGTCGCCGGGGGTGACGCCGAGGGCGCGGAGTTCGGCGGCGAGCGCGCCGACCTGGCGGCGGAGCTCGGCCCAGCTGACGGGGGACTGGGTGTGGGTCTCGTCGACGTACAGCAGGGCGGGGGTGTCCGCGCGGGCCGGGTCCTCGGCGGTGCGCAGGGCGTGTTCGGCGTAGTTGAGGGTGGCGCCGGGGAACCAGGTGGCGCCGGGCATCGCGCGGTCGCCGAGGACGCTCTCGTACGGCGTGGAGAAGCGGATGTCGAACCAGGCGGCGACGGCCTGCCAGAAGGTGTCGAGTTCGTCGACGGACCAGCGGTGCAGGGCCGCGTATCCGCCCTCGGCCGGAGCGCCGTACCGGGTCGCGGCCCAGTTCTGGAAGCGGGTGACGGCCGCGGCCTCGATGCGGTCGGGGCCTGGCTGCCAGAGCGGGGCGTCGGGCGTGGCTGCGGTCATGAGGGCTGCTCCCTGGCTGTACGGGTACGCGGGGTGGGCGTGTCGCGCGCACGGGCCGGGGTGTGCGCGTGAGCGGCTGACACGGACGATGCCATGTGATCGTCTTCGGCACCAGGGTGGCCCCCCGTCCCCGGGGTGCCGGGGAGCGGCGTCCGGCATGGGTGAACGGGAGTTGAACGGGAGGTTCTGCGGGTCGGGCGGGTGGCAGGGTGTGCGCCATGGACGGTCGTGACCTGGTGCGTCGGGTGAGGTTGGTCGGTTCGGTGCGGGGGCTGCGCACAGTGCGTTCGGCGTGGCGGCGGCGGTCCGCGGACGCGGCGGCGCTGCCGGCGCGCGGGGTGGAGCGGGCCCGGGTGCCCGGTGCGCTGACGGGTGCGGAGCCGGGCCCGGGTGGGGGTGTGGTGCGGTTCGCGCGTTCGGAGCTGCGTATCCGTGTGTCGGTGGGCGGTGCGGTGTTCTGGGCGTGGGACGGGGCGGAGCCGCTGCCGTCGTACGCGGTGGCGGGCGAGGCGCCCGCACCGGATCCGCGGGCGGTGCTGGAGCCGGACAAGGACGGCGGCTGGCAGGTGGTGTCGGAGCGGTTGACGGTGGTGGTGTCGCGGACCGGGGCGGTGGAGCTGCGGACGCCGGGTGGGTTGCTGCTGCGGCGGGAGCTGCCGCCGCGCTGGTGGGAGCCGGTGGGCGGGGGGCCGGTGCGGTGGGTGCAGCGCTCGGAGGTGCCGGCGGACGCGCGGTTCTTCGGGCTCGGGGGCCGGGCGGGCGGGCCCCGGTTGCGGGACGGGGTGTACGGGCTGTGGAACACCGATCCGGGCGGGCGTTTCGGTCCGGGGGACGATCCGCTGTATCTGACGATGCCGGTGCAGGTGGTGGTGGCGGACGCGGGGACGCATCTGGTGTTCCACGACAACAGCTGGGCGGGCCGGGTGGTGCTGCGGGAGGGCGAGGAGGGCGCCGGTTCGGGGCATGACCGGCCGGGCGGCTGCGAGGTGCGGATGGAGGGCGGGCCGCTGCGCTGCTGGGTGGTGGTGGGGACGCCGGCCCGGGTGCTCCAGGGGTGGACGGCGCTGACGGGTGCGCCGGCGCTGCCGCCGTCCTGGGCGCTGGGGCCGCAGCACGCCCGGTGGGGGTTCGGTAGCGAGCGTGAGGTGCGGCGGGTGGTCGACGGGTATCGGGAGCGGGGGTTGCCGTTGTCGGTGCTGCATCTGGACATCGACCACTACGACGGGCACCGGGTGTTCACGGTGGACCGTGCGCGGTTCCCCGGTCTGCCCGCGCTGGCGGAGGAGCTGCGCGAGGACGGGGTGCGGCTGGTGTCGATCGTGGATCCGGCGGTGAAGGCGGAGCCCGGCGACGCGGTGTTCGACGCGGGGGCGGCGGTCGGGGAGCGAGGGGCGTATGTCCGGGACGCGCGGGGGCGGGTGGTGGTCGGGGAGGTATGGCCGGGGGCCTCGGTCTATCCGGACTTCACTGATCCGCTTGTGCGGGATTGGTGGGGATCTCTGTACGAGGAGCGGCTTGCGCTGGGCTTCTCGGGGGTCTGGCACGACATGAACGAGCCGGTGTCGTTCGCGGCGTTCGGGGATCCGTCGCTGCCGCGTTCGGCCCGGCATGTGCTGGAGGGCGCGGGTGGTGACCATCGGGAGGCGCACAACGTGTACGCCCTGGCGATGGCGCGGGCGGGTTATGAGGGGCTGCTCCGGTTCCGTCCGGAGGAGCGGCCGTTCTTGTTCTCGCGGTCGGGCTGGGCGGGGATGCAGCGGTACGGGGGCACCTGGTCCGGTGATGTGTCGACGGGGTGGCCGGGGCTGCGGGCGTCGTTGTCGCTGGTGGTGGGGCTCGGGCTGTGCGGGGTGCCGTACTCGGGTCCGGATGTGGGCGGGTTCGACGGGTTCCCGTCGCCGGAGCTGTATCTGCGGTGGTTCCAGCTGGGGGCGTATCTGCCGTTGTTCCGGACCCATGCGGCGATCGACGCGGGGCGGCGGGAGCCGTGGGAGTTCGGCCCCGAGGTGTTGGAGCACGCGCGGGCGGCGCTGGTGGAGCGGGAGCGGCTGCGCCCGTACTTCGTGACGCTGTCGCATGTGGCGCGGATGACCGGTGCGCCCTATGTGCGGCCGATGTGGTGGGGCGCGCCGGGTGACCGGGCGTTGCGGGAGTGCGAGGACGCGTTCCTGTTGGGCGACGCGCTGCTGGTGGCTCCGGTGCTGGAGCCGGGGACGCGGCGGCGGGCGGTACGGCTGCCCCGGGGACGGTGGTACGACACGGCGACCGGGCGGGCGTACGAGGGCCCGGGCCAGGTTCTGGTCGACGCTCCGCTGTCGCGGGTGCCGGTGCTGGCGAGGGCGGGCGCGGTGATTCCGGTGCGGGGTGCGGACGGCGGCCCGGAGCTGGAGGTGTGGGCGCCCGCGCCGGGGCGTACCGGCGGCGGGCTGGTGGTGCGGGACGCGGGCGACGGGTGGGCGGAGGCGGAGGTCGAGCGGTATGTGTCGCGGTGGGAGGGCGACCGCGTGGTGGTGGAGCGGGACGGCACGGAGGGCGGGGTCGACTGTCCGGTACGGGTGCGGGGGTGAGGGGGTGAGGGGGCGGGCTTGAGGGGCTTTCGTTTGGAGCAGGTCGGATCAGGGGGCGGGGCGCTGCGCGTGCGTGTCCGTGTCCGTGTCCGCCGCGCGGGGCCCGGTGGCCTCAGCTGAGGCGGCCGGCGAACCAGGCGTCGGCCGCTTCCGTGTGCAGGGGGAAGGCCAGGGGGCGCGGGCCGTACAGGACTTCGTAGCCGGATGTCTCGTCGGTGGGGACCGAGGGCGGGAGGTTCGCGAGGGGGCGTGCCGGGAGAAGGCCGAAGACCAGGAGGTGGCCGGCGGTGTCGCTGAGGACGTCGGCGAGACGGACCTCGTCTGCGGCGGCCTCGATGCCGGTCTCCTCGCGCAGCTCCCTGACGACCGCCGCACGCCACTCCTCGGCATGGTCGATGAACCCTCCGGGCAGGGCCGTACCGCCCTTCTGCGGCTCGATGGTGCGGGTGATGACGACGAGCCCGGTGGAGCGCGGGCCGGTGACGGGGAGCAGCACCACCGCGACGGGGAGCGGGTTGCGGTAGGCGGTGGTTCCGCAGCGCGCGCAGGTGCGGGGCCAGGCGCCGGTGGACGGTAGCGCGGTGTACGGGGCTCCGCAGGTGCCGCAGTGGGAGTCCCGTACGTACCGGGGCGGCTGCGGGGCGGCGGTCGGGGATGGGCTGCTGCCGGGTTCGGACACGGGCGGACTGTATCGAACCGTCCTCCGACTTTCCGATCCTTCCGACTTTCCGGCCTTCCGGCGCTTTCGGCTCTCCGGCCGTCCCCGGTTTCCGGGGGAAGCGACGCCGTGTCCTTTCCCGGGAGCCACGAAGCTGATAGACGGTGTGCCCATGACAGGAATGCGTACCGCTCTGCGTGCTCTGGCCGCTACGGCCGCCGCCCTCCTCGCCGTCACCGCCCTCTCCCCCGCGGCACAGGCGCGCCCCGAACCGAAAGCTCCCGAGGAGTTCGTGGCGCTGCGCTCGGTGGACCCGACGATCATCCAGGAGATGCGTTACACCACGGCGCACACCTTCCTCGGCGAGCGGGTGGACGGATACCGGCAGCCGGTCTGCATCCTGACCCGGCCCGCCGCCCGTGCCCTGCACCTGGCGCAGCAACGGCTGTTGCGTCAGGGGTACTCGCTGAAGGTGTACGACTGCTACCGGCCGCAGCGGGCGGTGGACCACTTCGTGCGGTGGGCGAAGGACCTCGACGACCAGACCATGAAGGGGGAGTTCTATCCGCGGGTCGACAAGGACCGGCTGTTCGAGGACGGCTACATCGCGGAGAAGTCCGGGCACAGCCGGGGCAGCACGGTGGACCTGACCCTCGTCCGGCTCCCCGCCCTGCCGACCAGGCCGTACCGGCCGGGCGAGCGGCTGACCCCCTGCTTCGCGCCGAAGGACGTGCGGTTCCCCGACAACTCGGTGGACATGGGCACGGGTTACGACTGCTTCGACACCCTGTCACACACGGACGATCCCCGGATCCAGGGGCCTCAGCGCGCCAACCGGCAGTTCTTGAAGCGGACGTTGAGCGAAGTGGGGTTCGTGAACCTGCCGGAGGAGTGGTGGCACTTCACGTTCCGGCCGGAGCCGTTCCCGGACACCTTTTTCGACTTCCCGGTGCACCGCCGGTCGGTCGCCGGGCGCTGACCGAAAACAGTCCGCCCCGAGGCGCGGGAACGGGCGACCGGGACCACCCCCGTGGGCTCCGGCCGCCCGTTCTTCATCTCGGACGCGAAAGGGGCGTGTTCGGTTGCCGACCGGGCGGTTACGGTGCCCGTATGTCACAGCATACGTTCGATACGTACGAGGAATTCTGGCCGTACTACGTCGCGATGCACTCCCGTGCCGCCACCCGCTGGGTCCACCTCGCCGGCACCCTGACCGGGCTCGCGATCTCCGCGTACGGGCTCGCGCGGGGCCGGAAACGCTATCTCGCGGCCCTGCCCCTGATCGGTTACGGCACGGCGTGGCCCGCGCATTTCCTGATCGAGAAGAACAACCCGGCCACGTTCGGGCATCCGGCGTGGTCGCTGCGCGGTGACGCGCAGATGATCCGGACGATGCTCGCGGGCCGGGACGCGGAGCTGGCGGAGACCGCGGCGAAGTGGCTGGCGGAGCACGGCGAGGACGGGAGCATCGGCGGGGGGTGAGCACGGGCAGGGGGTGAGCACGGGCAGGGGGTGAGCACAGGCAGGGGCTGAACACAGGCAGGGGCTGAACACAGGCAGGGGCTGAACACAGGCAGGGGCTGAGCACGGGCGGGGCGGGGACGGGCGCGGCTATGACCCGGAGCGGCCGGGGTCGGGCCCGTCCAGGTTCGGCGGGCCGGACCCCTCGCCGGACAGGGGCGCCCGTGGCACACTTCTGACGTTCCGTCAGATTCAGTGCCGGGAGGGGCTTTGTCGCGCACGCGCATACCCGTGGTGGCCGGTTGGTTCACCGAGGACGCCTCGGAGGAGGATTTCCGGCTGCTGGGCACCCGGTGCTCCGGCTGCCGGTCGGTGCACTTCCCCCGGGAGGACGGCCACTGCCGCAACCCTGGCTGCCCCGGAGGCGAGCTGGAGGAGGCTCCGCTGTCGAAGCGGGGCACGGTGTGGTCCTGCACCGACGGGCGCTATCGCCCTCCTCCCCCGTACGTCAGCGACTCCGGGGCGCCCTGGACTCCGTACACCCTGGTCGCCGTCGAGCTGGCCGCCGAGCGCATGGTGGTACTGGGGCAGGCCGCCCCCGGCGTGGGCGTGGCCGATCTTCCCGTCGGCTCGGTGGTGGAGGTCGTACCGGGAGTCCTGGACGAGGACCGGGCGACGGGAGTCGTCCACACGACCTGGCACTGGCGTCCCGTCGCGGCGGCGGGGGCCGGTTCATGACCGGCGACGTGGCCGTCCTCGGGGCCGGGATGCACCCGTGGGGCAAGTGGGGGCGTGGGTTCGTCACGTACGGGCGGATCGCCGCGCACGCCGCCCTCGCGGACGCGGGCATCGGCTGGCCCGAGGTCCGGTCGGTGGTCGGCGCGCAGACGGTGCGCGGGGGCTATCCGGGGTACGTGGCGGGGGCGACGTTCGCCCGGGCGCTCGGGTGGCAGGGGGCGCGGGTGGCGTCCGTGTACGCGGCCTGCGCCTCCGGGGCGCAGGCGATCGACACGGCGCGGGCGCAGATCCTGGCGGGTCTGGCGGACGTGGTGCTGGTGGTGGGGGCCGACGCGGCGCCCAAGGGGTTCTTCGCCCCGGCCGGCGGGGAGCGGCCGGACGACCCGGACTGGCTGCGCTTCCGGGTGCTCGGGGCGACGAATCCGGCGTACTTCGGGCTGTACGCCCGCCGCCGCATGGCGCTGTACGGGGAGACCCAGGAGGACTTCGCGCTGGTCAAGGTGAAGAACGCGGCGGCGGGCGCGCTGAACGAGTACGCCCGCTACCGGGCACCGGTGACAGCCGAGGAGGTCGCCGCCTCCGCGATGGTCGCCGATCCGCTGCGGCTGCTGGACATCTGCGCCACGTCCGACGGAGCCGCCGCCCTGGTGCTGTCCAGCATGGGGTTCGCGCGGCGGCGCGGGGTGGCGGATCCGGTGCGGATCCGGGCTGTCTCCACCGTGACGCCGACGTTCCCGAGGACCGTCCTGGACCTGCCGGACATCGGCACGGACTCGGCCGTGGCCGTGGCCCCCTCCCCCGAGAGCTTCCGGGCCTCGATCGCACGGAACGCGTACGAGGAGGCGGGGATCGGGCCGGAGGATCTCTCGCTGGCCGAGGTCTACGACCTGTCCACGGCCCTGGAGCTGGAGTGGTACGAGGACATCGGGCTCTGCGGTCCCGGCGAGGGGGCGAAGCTGCTGCGGACGGGAGCGACCGCGCTGGGCGGCCGGGTTCCGGTGAACGCGAGCGGCGGTCTGGCCTCGTTCGGCGAGGCGGTGCCGGCCCAGGCCATCGCGCAGGTCTGCGAGCTCACCCGGCAGTTGCGCGGGCGGGCCGGGGAGCGGCAGATACCTGGCGCACGGGTCGGCCTCACGGCGAACCAGGGGCTGTTCGGGCACGGCTCGGCGGTGGTGGCGGTCCGTTGAGCCGGCCGCCCCCACCAGGTTTTCCCTGCCCTTTACTTGACCGGGCGTCACCGCCGCAGAACACTCGGGGCCCGGCCCGCCGGACGACGTGCGGCCCGTACCCCAGTCGGCGGGGGTACGGGCCGTACGCGTGTCTGCCGGCGGGGGTACGCGGGTCTGCCGGCGGTGTACGGGCCGTACGCGTGTCAGGGCGTGCTGGGGCATCTCCCGGCTCAGGTGGTGACGGGTTCGCGGGCCCGTGCCGCGCGCTCCAGGGCGTGCTCCACGACCGCGACCAGGACGTCGCGGACGGAGGACCGGTCCCGCGCGTCGCAGACGAGCACCGGGACCTCGGGGTCGAGGTCGAGGGCGGCCTGCACGGTCTCCGTCGGGAACCGCTCGGCGCCCTCGAAGGTGTTGACCGCGACCGTGAACGGGATCCGCCTGCGCTCGAAGTAGTCGACCGCGGCGAAGCAGTCCTCGAGACGCCGGGTGTCGGCGAGGACGACCGCGCCCAGGGAGCCCTGGGCCAGTTCGTCCCACAGGAACCAGAAGCGGTCCTGGCCCGGCGTGCCGAACAGATAGAGGACCAGGTCCTCCCGCAGCGTGATCCGGCCGAAGTCCATCGCGACCGTGGTGGTGGTCTTGGACTCGACCCCCGCCAGATCGTCCACCGGGCGGCCCGCCTCGGTGAGGCGTTCCTCGGTGCGCAGGGGCCTGATCTCGCTGACCGAGCCGACCGCGGTCGTCTTGCCGACGCCGAACCCTCCCGCCACCAGGATCTTCAGGGTGACGGGCTCGACGTGCCGCTGCTTACGGCGGCTAGAGCGCCCGAAGGCCATTGATAACCTCGCGAAGAATGTTCACGTCCGGCAACTCGGCCGGCGGAACGGGACGGGTGACGTGCACCAGCTCGTCCTCGACGAGATCGCCCACCAGGACCCTTACCACCCCTACGGGAAGGTCGAGTTCGGCGGCGAGCTCGGCGATCGACTGGGGCATGTCGCTGCAGAGTTCGACGATCGCCACGTGTTCGGGGGCGAGCGTCTGGTCCCGGCCTGGGTCGTCGGCGGCCGGTTCCGGCACGACGAGCGCGATCAGGTCGAGGCGGTGCCGGGAGGCGCTGCTGGTGCGCCCGCGGGTCATCGCGTACGGGCGGACCACCGGTCCCGCCTCCGCGTCGTACCACCGCGAGAGCTGGGGGTCGACGGAGCCGTCCGTGGATCCCGGGCCGGTGCCCCGGGGGGAGTCGGCGCTCATGCCCGCCACCCTCACCCTCCGGCGGGCAGACCGGTCGTCCGTGGGGCGTTGGCCAGATGGGCCCCCACGCGCTTGACCATCAGTGTCATCTCGTACGCGACCTGCCCCACGTCGGAGTCGGCGTCCGCCAGGACGGCGAGACAGCTCCCGTCGCCGGCGGCCGTGACGAAGAGGAAGGCCTCGTCGAGTTCGACGACGGTCTGGCGGACCCGGCCCGCGTCGAAGTGGTGGCCCACTCCCTTGGCGAGGCTGTGGAACCCGGAGGCGACGGCGGCGAGATGTTCGCTGTCCTCACGGGTCAGGTCTGCCGAGGCGCCGGTGGCGAGACCGTCGCTGGAGAGCACCAGCGCCTTGCGGATGCTGGCGACGCGCTGGACGAGCTCGTCGAGCAGCCAGTTCAGTTCGCCCGATCCCTGGCGTGCGGGGTTGTGTGCTGCGGCGTTCGGTGCGGTCATCGACCGTCCCCTCCCGGAGTGGTTCCTGGTGCTGTGCCACCGGGGCCGCCGGTGTCTTCGGTGTTCGCGATGGATTCGGTGTGCTTGGTGGATTCGGTGTGCTCGGTGCGATCGGTGTGCTTGGTGGGATCGGTGTTCGCGGTGGGATCGGTGTTCGCGGTGGGATCGGTGTTCGCGGTGGGATCGGTGTTCGCGGTGGGATCGGTGTTCGCGGTGGG